>JAJFMA010000269.1 GCA_021772415.1 Chlamydiota bacterium | reverse complement strand
ATTTGCCCATTGTTGTTCGACGCAATGACAGCACTAGAATGGGTTTGAAGCGTGCCGATATCTTGAAGCTCATATGTAACGGCGGAAGCATCAATTGACAGTGCCGCTACGGACACAAGGGCACTTGCGAAAAGTTTCTTTAGCATCTCATCCTCCTCTCGAATGAATTTATAAATCACTTAGCTGCAATATGATATCACAGTCCGATAATTTACATCCAGATCCATGATGAGCGAAAGCTGTCATGACTTAGTTGGAGAGAAAAAATGTGCTGCAAGCAGACCTATGTCGTGTGCTAGCGCTGGTAAGAGATCCGTGCGCATCCCCGGTAGGCTTGAGCACCGCGCCAAAGGCAAAATGGCACACTGGCGGCACAGTTGGGGGTGTGCCACGGCATCAGATCTCAGCAGATGGCAATTGAATACATTACATAAGTCGTTGTATGCTTGTGATGTGAGCAGATGACATGTGTTGTCAAATAAGGGAAGGCGCCGGAATCATAATCCGGGTGTCGCTGGTTCGAGTCCGGCTGCCGCTATTCCCCTTTCCCGTCATCTTATTCCCTTCAAATCACACGATCTTTGCTCAAGCGTGCTGCCACGTTGCTCTTGTGTTGCTCGAAAAGGGACACAAGCGACAAAAAGGACCCAAGGGACTATGCTTGTATATGCTTGCCCCCACTGTCTAGACGGCAGGGATCACTACATCCCTCTCTTCGCTCATTTCACCAAGAGCCCCCCGCCCATTTTTAGTTCCGAAAGAACATGGAGATCATGGAGATCTGCATGGAGAACATGGAGGAGCTAATCCTTCAAAAGGCATTCTACATCAAGGCCGGAACTAAGAAGTCTATAGACGATCACTCTACACGTTGTGTGGCTGGCGATCCGCGACTTTAAAAAGGCGATCTTCTCTTTCCTCCACACAAACATCACCAAATTGGTAAGTTTTATGTACCGTCCGAGGACTTGGATATAGTCTAAACGGCGCATCATCATATCCCGCGGAAACTGAAACCCCACATCGTCCTCCATGCTCTCCATGCTCTTCCTTCCATGTCCTCCATGGTTTTTCGACGTGAACGAAAGATAGGCGCGACACATTTTTTGCGTGGATGTGTCGCACTTACAGTGCTCAGAACATGTCTTTACATTACCCCGGGTTGCACCCAGGGCTATACAGATTGCCAGCCCTTCGGGCCTCAGAACAAACTTCTTTTATAGAGGAATTGACAAGGACTGTTGACTCCTCTGCCTCTCTGCGCCTCTGTTGCTCTGCGTTAGTGTCGCTAGCTCCACTGTCGAGGAAAAATTGACAGGTGCTGCTATTCCCAATTCGTCAGAGGCTTAGCGTTGCTAGGGTACGTTGGATGCAGCCTTGATTTTGGGTGACGAGGTCACGGCCGGCTCGCCCCAAAGACTCGCGGGCAGCGGAGTCGCTAAGGAGGCGTCGTAGCTCATCGGCGAGCTTGTCAGCATCAACCTGGACAGCTGCTTTAGCGTTGAGCACTATCTCACAGAGTTCAGGTTGCTGATGCATGTGGGGGCCAAAGACCAGCGCCTTGCCATAGGCGCAGACTTCCAAAAGATTGTGCCCGCCTACCTTAGATGTAAAACTCCCTGCAACGATAGAGATGTCAGAAAGCTGATAGCATTGGCATAGCTGCCCCATAGCGTCGACAAGAGTAACAGGGCACGCTCCTTCCTGGGGATTGCTGTAGCGTTGGAAGGCAATAGCTTCGGCGTCGAGCAGCTGTGCGACGTCAGCGAAGCGCTCGGGATGTCGTGGAACGATGACAAGCTTCAAGTTAGGAAAGTCTTTCCACAAGGCCTTGCAGGCGTTTATGATGACCTTTTCTTCACCTTCGTGTGACGATCCCAGGACAAGAACTGGCTGCCCTTCTTGAATACCTAGCCGCTGTTGCAACTGTGCACGCTCTTCTTGTGACATGACGGCGTAGTCGGAGTCAAATTTGATGTTACCTGTGACAGTGAGATTCTGTTCTGGGACGCCTATGTCGGCAAAGCGCTGGCGATAGATCTCGCTTTGCACGCACAGGTGATCAAACTGGCCAAGCAAGCGCTTAGAAATGAAAGGTAGCTTTTTGAGGCGCCCTGCTGAGCGCTCAGAGACCTTGCCATTAACAACAGCGAGCTGAGCGCCTTGCTTCTTTGCAGCGCTAAGGAAGTGATACCAATAGTCTGTCTCTGTGACGACAACGAGGTCTGGCTGCATGTTTCTTATCATGCGACGCATCGTCCAGCTCAAATCGAGAGGAAGAAGCAGGTGCCGATCCGCCCAAGGCATGGCTCGCTTAGCTTCAGCATGCCCTGTTTCTGTGATAGAAGAGACGACGACAGCGACATCGCCCCAGGTGTCGCGCATACTCTCCACTAAAGCCGTCACCGCCCTCGTTTCTCCTAGAGATACGGCGTGCACCCACACCAGCTTGCGGTTTCCCTTATCCAATGGGCTAGATTGAGGCCAGTAGCGTGCTTTTAGGGCCGAAGAGCTACGCCGTCCCCTTGCTACCTGATAAAGCTGCTTGGGAAGGTAGGTTATACCTCCTGCAAGGATAGCGGCGTCGTAGAGGGCTGAAAAGAGTCTGTCATTCATGGGTGCACTTGTCATTTTGCGTGGGTACCACCATAGCAATGCCCTTGATTAAACCCAATATTCTTGACCCAAACCCCTGAGCCCCATTACACTATCCAGCCCTATGGAAGGAATGTTCTAGGAAAAACAAGTACATCTTTCTTTACGAAAGAGACCACTAGCAAGTGTAACTTAATGGTGACGGGAGCTTCATCACACACAGTATCTGATCCCTCATGGTCGGGCAAAGCAGCCGCCCTGGGTAATGAGGTGTACGAGCTTGTGTGCGACACCCCACTAAAGAAAGTTATCTATGGGGTTACCGAGTTCCTGAACGCTAACGCCTATATGATTTTTTGGGGAGGCGCTCTCATATCGCTTGCAACCAAGCCGCACATGTTCGCCATAGGAGCTTGTACGGGCATAGCAGCAGCAGTGCTGCTACCAGACAGTTGGGACCTCGACGTCCTCAAGGTGCAGCTAGGACCTCTCCACAGAATGGCACGCGTGGTGATTTTGGTGTGGAGCTATACCATTCCCAAGGCATTGGGATGTATGGTGGGAGGAATGACTCCTGGCTACCACATCTATAAAGCGTGCACTGGCCAATACTATGGGGGGCTTAAAGGAGCCAAAGCGCTGTGGTTTGAATTTGAATATATGTGCTGGGAGCTATCCCAGTGGATTCCTTTCATCGAAGTGCATGAGCCTCCTCACGTGCTAGCGGCAGAGGTCAAAGCCAAGAGCTCACCAAGCATTTGGGCCTAGCGATTAACCAGATCTTTACCCAGGCTTAAACCTGTGTTGATGTGGCAATGCTACTCTAGAGCAATACAGGAAAGGGGTAATCCACCTGAAGATCGAAGTTAAATGTTGAGAGAGGAGTTTCTATGTTGTCTTTGCCACCTATGCAGTTGCCTTGGCAGAAAAAATCACCATCCTTGATCGACGCCTTTAACAAGATCCAAGACGGTGTCGGCGAAATTTATACCGCCACTAAAGACCAAGCGTTACGCATCGTGAAGGGCGCAGGGCTAGAGTCTAGTATCTCTAAAATCAACAACATGGTCCGTGAGAACGCAGAGCTCATTTTTTGGGCAATCGCCGCAGTGAACATCTGGCAGCACGGACTCATTTTTGCTGGCGGCGCCGTTGCGGGGCTTACAACGTCGGCTTTGGGTAAGAAGATGGGGCTTTTCAACGAGTCCATCCAAATTCTTAAGACGCGTCAGAACCTCACTGAATACAACTACATGTCTGCCATCACATTCTTCGTGCTATCGCCATGGCTTTGCTCGTTGCAGAGTGGTTTCGTTGCAGGCAACTATTTTGGCAATCCGCAACCTGTGAATATCCAACATCTCAAATGGGTGCCATGGATCAAGCACCAGATTTCTGATATGTTGTAACAACAGGAAATTCTTAGCGCCCTAAGAGGCACTCCTGATTCTAGTCTCTACTTCTTTACGCTCTCTACAGGCCTCGAAAATTTTTCGTGCTTCACCCCACCCTACCGGCTTGTCATTACCCAAAATTTGTAAGTAAATATTCGAATTCAGATTCCTTTTCATATCCTCGATAAAATCCAGTGAGTTCCATCATGAGGCCCGAAGGGCCAGCTTACGATAGCCCCACCCGTGAGGGTGGGGTAGCAAAAAAGCACCCTGAGCCCCCTTAGGGGCGGCTTGTGGCCCCAGCGGATTAAACCGACAACGAGCGTTGTTAATCCAATAACCTTGCGTCGCTCCTTAGCATAGACAGCTCCGCCGCTCGACGTTTTTATTTTATTGATTTTTATTTATCATATTAATAACATTGAACATATTTATTAAATTATAAGGAAAAAATATGGACATTGGATCGATCACTAATAGCCAAATGGATATTAATTATCTAAATAGGTTGAAGCGAAAAAAAAACTCATCGAAATCTACCTCTAACACCGTGATTTATGGCAGGGAAACACCAAAAATCAATCCGCGGGCTATCTACGAAAAAGACACATCAACTAAGCCCCCGCATGTCTCTCAATACGTCCACGACAGCTATAGAAGGACTCTGTTGACTGCTCTTGATCTTACAGAAAGCCCGTTACTGATTCACAAAACACAAGGGGAGAAGAAAAAAGGCTACCTCTTTCCAATATTTCAGCCTTGGCTCAATGAAAGCATGCCGTCCGCAATAACGAAGAAAGCAGTGCTGGAGTTTCCAGACAAGCCGAGAACAATCTTGGATGCACCAAACATTATAAATGATTTCTATTTGCACCCGCTAGCTTACAAAGACGGCTACCTGGCTACCTGTCTAGGAGGCACGGTATACACTTGGGATAAATGGGATGGCAACATCGTCGAATACAGGGATACAAACGATAGCTACCATACAACATGCGTAGAACTTTCGTCATGCGTTACAACGCTATTTGTAGGATACGATAGAGCACATTCAACGTCGTTATGTTGTTACCAAATAGAAACTAGTAAATTACTAAGAACTATCGACGACATTTCCCCTGAGCGACCTACCAGTATCGCACAAGGCGATGGCAACACCGTTTTTATCTCTAGCTTTTCAACCCCCGGAAACATCTCGCTTCTTGATCTGGGCGTGCCGGATGCGAAGGTGCTGGGCTTTCAGGCTCATGATAATGGGGCTATTACGGTCGCCCCTGATAGACCCGGATCTGTCAGGTACGTGGCGACGGGAGGCAATGACGACAAGGCGAAAATTTGGGATATCAGAAACTATGCAACTCCTGTGATGACGATTCACCACAATGCGGGGGTTAAGGCTATAGCCTGGCATCCCAAATTATCCAATTGCATTGCTACAGGCGGAGGCACGACTGATAGGCAGATTAAACTCACTGACGTAACAGGTAGAGAATTGCTTGACCACCTGGATACCTTTGCTCAGGTTTCGGGGCTATCTTGGAATACAAGCGGCAAATACCTGATCTCATCACATGGATTTTCCTCATGCGCGCTAGGATTCTATGCGTATCCGCAGGGTAAAGGGCTCATTCGCATACATGAAATTCCGAATGCTCATGATGAAAGGATTCTATCGCATGCCTACGATGCAGGTGATTTGGCGTCGATTTCCAGTGATGAAACAATAAGATTTTGGGATTTGTCAACTTTTGAAGAGAGCCAA
>JAJFMA010000268.1 GCA_021772415.1 Chlamydiota bacterium | reverse complement strand
TCGCACCCCTTCAGGGTGCAAGGTGCTTTTTTCGCCTCCCCAGGGCTGCGCCCTGGGCTTTACTATCTGAGCCCGTTGGGCTCAAAAAAATGGCTGCCGTTTTATTTCTTTACACTCTCGTTGGGGCTCAAATTCATGTTTCACTCTACCCCACCCTCACGAGTGGGGCTATCTTAAACTGGCCCTTCGGACCTCTTTAGGGAATTCTCAGTGTCTTAGACAGGCACACGATGCCCTAGACACTGACGTTGGATTAGTAAGCTTTGGCGATGATCACGTCTGTGGTGGCAGGCTTGCCCGTAATGATACAGCGTCCTTCCGTGCCACTTTGCTCAAGAGGGATGCAGCGTATCGTGACCTTTAGGGCATCGAGCTGACTTTCTGTCTCAGGATCTTCACACCACTTAGCTCTAACAAAGCCGCCGTGAGCCTCGGGCTTGTCGGGGTTCTTTGGTGTAAAGAAAGTCTTTAAATCTTCAAAAGTTTTGATGTCATCGTTGACATGAGCATTGCGGTACTCTACAGCTTGTTGGAAGAGGTTATCTTGAATTTCTTGTAGCGTGGTCGCAACGTAGCTAGCGATCTGCTCGATAGGTACAGAGGTCTTGTCCTTGTGTCCCTTATCACGGCGGCAGACCATGACAGCGCCTTTCTCCAGGTCCCGAGGTCCGACTTCGATACGAAGAGGAATGCCCTTTTTGATCCATTCCCAGTTCTTTTCGCCGCCGCGACGATCGCGCTTATCCACATTCACACGAACGGCGTCGCCGTGAAAACGATGCTCCCTAAGTGTGGCGGCAAGCTCATCACAGTAGCGATAGATCTCTTCGGCTTGCTCCGCCTTCGGAGTGACCGGTAGGATTACCACCTGCTGAGGGGCAACGCGCGGCGGCAAGCGAATGCCATCGTCGTCGCCATGTGTCATGATCATCCCCCCAATGAGGCGTGTCGTGGAACCCCAAGAGGTGGTGTATGCATGCTCGAGACCTCCACTTTCCGTAGAAAATTGGATGTTTTGAGCTTTGGAGAAATTTTGCCCTAAGTAATGCGATGTTCCAAATTGCAAAGCTTTGCGGTCCTGCATCATTGCTTCTGTGGTGTACGTTTCCACAGCGCCAGGGAAGCGTTCTCCAGGGGATTTCACTCCGACGATGACGGGAATACCAAGAACGTTCTCCATCACATCGCGGTACAGCTCCAGCATCGCCTTCGTCTGTTCGATGGCTTCAGCCTCATTCGCGTGCGCAGTATGACCCTCTTGCCATAGGAATTCCGAGGTGCGTAAGAAAATACGTGTGCGCATCTCCCATCGGACGACGTTAGCCCACTGATTGATGCGCATAGGAAGGTCGCGATAGGACTCGATCCAACGAGCAAAGCTGTGGCCGATGATCGTCTCTGAAGTAGGACGCACCACTAGTGGCTCTTCTAGTTCTCCAGTGGGCACCAATTTTCCGTCGATTTCTTCGAGCCGGTGGTGTGTGACAACGGCACACTCTTTGGCAAATCCTTCGACATGCGACGCTTCCTGTTCAAGGAAGCTCAGAGGAATGAACAGGGGAAAGTACGCATTGACGCAGCCCGCTGCCTTAATGCGATCGTCCAATTGGCGCTGAATATGTTCCCAGATTCCATAGCCCCAAGGCTTGATGATCATGCATCCGCGTACGGGAGAGTTCTCCGCAAGGTCTGCAGCTTTCAAAACCTGTTGATACCACTCGGGGAAATCTTCGTTTCGGGTGGGAGCGATGGCTGTTTTATTTTGATGACCTGACATAATTTCTATCGATTGCGGGTTGGGGATACCGATGATACCACGCAAACGGATTTTTTTGTAGGAGGGATCTGCCAGAAATATCGCAGTTGTTGTCGCTGGCAGTCAGTGACTAAGATACTCTGTTCGTTGCCTTTAAATAACGTCCGCTCGTATAATACGCTCCGAATATTCGGCGTCGGGAGGGAAGTTTCGACGCATGAAATCGTTAAATGGATGGAGAAGGGAGGTAAGATTATGTCCGGAATTGCCGGTGTTTCCGTAATGCCATTGTCCGCAACAGAGACTATTGGGGCGGTGTTTTCTACAGTGAAAGATTGGACTAAGTGGCTTGGCCGCGAAGTGGTCACGCTAGCTAGTGAAGGCTTTGGGCTAGTTAAAGAAGGTCTTCTATCGCTAGTGGACCTTGTCAAATACTGCTGGGAGGCTGCAAAGCCCGTCTTGCACAAGATGCTCGATTTCCTTAAGTCAAACGCAGGTATTGTGTCGATAGCGCTGCTGTTCACTGTCATGCTAGGTAAACTCGCCGTGAGTCTCGACGACCGCGTTGCGCAGTATTCGCTCATGGCACTGTCCTATGTTAGCCTGACATTCGGCATCATCTACGGTTGCCAAACAGGTGTCATCCCCGTGATGTTTTAGAGCGTTTTGGTGCCCTTCTCTGTAAATAGCGTTTACGGGGAAGGGCAATATGTGGTCTCTAGCGATCTGCTATTTGGATGCAAGTTCTCCGGAAATAACGGTTTCCTCCACCTGATCACAATAGATTTGATCGATGAGACCGTTGGAGATTTCGTTCACAGCTTCTCTAAGTAGCTCCGCATACCGTGTGTACTCGGGCCACAGAAATTCTTCCATGAGGGATGGACTAGTTTTTAACATTGTTGTGGTTCGCTTTTGTCGTGCATATCTGTAGGTCTCTATCCCATTTTTCTTGCATATCGCAACGAAAAGCCTTTTTTCCCAGGTTGAATGACTACTGATTTTGTACTCAATGGCATGCTCTTCAATTCGCTCTTGCAGGCGTCTCTTGGCACATTCTGCTGCCTGACGCTCCCCTTCCGTTGAGGCTCGTTCTATTAGTGCTTCGATTTTTTGGATCTTTTCGCTTAAATTCATAGTTCCATAAATTGAATTTATAATACTTCGAGGATTCTTGCGTTACATGAGAAAGGTACTATCGTTGGATGGAGGCAGAGATGCTCCCCGACTCTTTGTCGACGCTGTAGCGCCAAGACCACGAGGGCTTACTGATTTTGTGACGCGTTAACTCTACAGATGCGTTAGGACCTTGTTTGGCAATGACACGCTCGCCATCGGCAACTTCTATGGAATGTGTGCCGTTGAACACAACGTCTTCGGCGTGGAATTCACCGTTGCCTTGAATGTAAATCTTTACCGCCTCATTGCGCTGAATACCGTTGCGCCACAATGGCTTGCATACTGCAAAATCGGCACCGCTGTTGTTAATGCGGACACGGTGCAAAGAGATCTTTCCCGTCTGGTTGCTGTATTGTGTAGCGCCATTAGAATCTTTGTGGCCGACGATATTTTCTGCTTCGACGATAAGGCTTCCAGTAATGTCTACCTCGTCGAAATCTACGTCAGCAATTTCGAGCTGAAGCTCCGCTCCTTGCGCCAATTTGCCGTTGCGTAACTTCGAGGCGATGACGCTATACAGAGGCCCTAAGGCAGGATGCGTGAGGACGACGAATGACGGCGCGGTGTCCAAAGTGTCTTTCAAAGCGGCCAACGGCGGCAGCTGCCAGCCGCAGCTGTTCACAAGAAGATCTCGTTGATTGCTTAGAAGTGTGTGAAAGGCACTTTCAGGGGTTCCTAGGATGGTTTTGCCTGGTACAAAACCATTTTTTGCCACGCTGAGTGTTTTAGAGCGTTCGTTGTAGGTGCAATAGGTTTGTAGCAGCGTCGGGTTGGTGTAGTCTATGGCTCGGTCCGAAGTGTCGACGATGTAGTCGGCAATGTTCTGCATAGTGGACTCAAGACGACCAGCCTTTCTCTCTGTGCGTGTTCCGTCAGCGTCGATTAACGGTGCCGTCTTTTTGAGGTTGATGACAAGGCCCGGTACCGGCGTCTGCTTCAGGGCCTCTTGTACTGTAGGAATGTGGGCAAAGAGGATATTCGTGTTTGCTGGAAAGGTGGAATACTCGCTGCCAGGCTCTAAAGGGACGTCGTCGATACCGTGTTTATCAAGCTCCATGTATTCCACATTGGATATGCGGTAGCCATATTTACCTTCGGCCTGTGTTTGTATGACGACATTCATGCCTTCAGCACTGTTGATGCGTCTGTCACACGATGCAAAGCCAAAGGTTTTGTCTTGGCTTAGACCAACACCTAAAAACGCAAGTAGACCGTAGTCTGTGCCGGCTATAGGGTTGTTAATCTGTCTCACCAGCAGGTGGTCAGCCTTGCCACGCTCCGCTAGCCAGTCGAACGCACCGCTGTCTTGGGCAAGCTTCCAGATGACACCATGGCCCCCGGGCTTTAATGTTGCTTTTAGAGGCTTTTTCATCGACCAATGACCCGTGACCGTCACCACTGGAACCATAGGTTGACTGAAGAAGAAGAAATTTTCGCGCCCCCGCCCAAACCAATCGGCTTTTTGGCATATTGCGATGATATGCTCGTGGTTGCCTTTCTCCTCCGATGTCATCATCATCACAGGGGTCGTGATCTGCTTCCCTAGGACCTTGTAGGCCAGATACTCGCGTGCCACTACGTCGCGCACTAATCCTGCGAGAAGTGAGCGCCCACAAAACTGTAAACGCGCTGCAGGCAGCGCTTGGCTGCTCTTGCGGTCGATTAAACTTAGCCTGTCGCCGGCACCACCAACGGCCCAAAGATTGGCAACCGAATCCAACTTGCCAAGAGCGTCCACGATGCTGTGATTGATCTTAGGAGTGCTTTCACGAATATCAATCATCCCGGGGGGACTGTAATCGACGGTCTCCGTCTCACCAAAAGGCCCCAATTCCTCGCCGTTAAGGAGGCGTAACACCGTCAAATGATAGCCAGCAATGCCCCCCAACGTATCGTAAAATCGCTCTACAGGCTTCATTTTTGCCAGGAAATCTTCGAGTTGCTCCTTACGCTCTAAGCCTCTAAAGACGATAGGCCCTTCTCCTATTGCTACAATTTCTTTGGCAATATAACGGTGTAAGGGCTCTGTATCGGCGACGAATGAGGCAATTTGCGGGTGTGATTCAAAAAAAGAGATGACGTCTTCTCGGGCGTCTAGGACAGATTCTTTGTCTTCAATGGTCTTGGCTGTTTGCAACTGATCAACTAAAGGGGCAAGGCGGGTGATCTCGGATCTGACCCTGTCTGTGTCTCTTTTCACCGCGCTAGCACCTTGAAGCATTGGTTTTTCCTCGCTCTCCGAACAGCCTTGACACATCATCACACAAGCGATTCCAAGTAAAATTCTACAGGTAAACATGTGTAGCGATCGAGTACAGTTAAACATGCATACATTTTGACATACTAAGACCCAAATGTCTATCCATAAGCCCTGTACGAATATAGACGCGATGTCGAGTCTTTCGTCTTCAGTGTTTTCAATTTTAATTTTCTGCTCGGACGAACAACAACATAAGCGACTGAATTGCACCGGAATGCTGTTTGAGTATGCAACGCACACAGGAAAAATTTAATTAATAATCTACTGTTTCCCTGGGGGCGCCCTTGTATAAAAGATTAAAAATGAGTATACTTGGCCCAGCACGAATGTGGCGTGGGGCGCTGGGTCTTCCCCTGTTCTCAGGTTTACTTTGACTTGAAAATAGTATCGGCTATACAACAAGCCCTAGTTTTTCGTTCTTAGGAGCGACACGCGCACAGAATTTAGCTATGATTTAACCCTCAAAGGAGTGTTAGCGATGACAACGAAGCAGAAGCCAAAGAAAAAGCCTTCGGCCTTCATGAAGCCTATTAACGTGAGCCCTGAGCTAGCGGAAATCACAGGTAAAGGTCCTATGGCCCGTACTGAAGTGACCAAGCGCGTTTGGGACTACATCAAAAAGCATGACCTTCAAGCTAAGGCCAATCGTCGTATGATTGAACCTGATGCTAAGCTTGCTAAAGTCTTTGGCTCAAACCAGCCGATCGACATGTTCAAGATGACAGCGAAAATTTCGCAGCACATTAGCGACGCGTAAAGCGTATAGCTTCTTGTGAGAAGGCCACGCTGGGTTTAGCCCAGCGTGGCCTTTTTTGTTTCTCCTGTGCTAGCCTCGTTCTCTGAAGAAGAGAGATAGATAGGGCTGGAGGGAGCCGCATCAGCACCAAGCAACAATCCACGCATCAGCGCTCCTTTGCTAAAAGAGGCCTAAGCCTCCTTTGGGACGCTAGCTGCATCGCTTCTGTCGTAGGCATTTGGCCACGTTTTATCGAGCCGAGTCTGATTCAGACAACTCAGTTGTCCCTGCAGATTCCTGGATTGTCTCCTGAATGGGACGGGCTTAAAGTACTTCAGTTTAGTGATTTGCATTTCAATAGACAGGTCAACGAAGGTTTCTTGCGTAGGCTTTCTGAACGCATTTTCAAGCTGGCACCCGATCTTATCGTCTTTACCGGAGATTTTCTTTGTTACTCCGCGTTGCATGATGCCGACCGTCTTTCAGGTTTCCTTCGAGGTCTCAATGCTCCTTTAGGTTGTTATACGATTTTTGGAAACCACGACTACACCTCCTACGTCACAATCAACAAGGCTGGAGAGTACGACGTCATTGATAACGCCCCTATGGAAGTCCTTAAAGGCATTCGTCGTGTCTTCTCCAAAATGAACGTCCGTGGTTCCATGGCTCCGCATTTTCCTAACCTGCAGCCTAGTGAAGCTTTGGTCGAATTACTGGACACTACCCCATTTACCATACTAGAAAATGAGACGATCCAGCTGAGGCGTGATGCAGCCACTCTGAATGTGTGTGGATTAGGGGAGTATATGGCGAATCGTTTTCTGCCTGAAATCGCCTTCCAAAATTATGATCGTGACCACCCAGGTATTGTCCTTGCTCACAACCCCGACTGCATTCCTCACTTAGCGCACTCTCCAGGAGAAGTGTTGCTCTGCGGGCATGTGCACGGAGGGCAGGTAAATTTGCCATGGGTACGGGAGCGCTTCATCGTCATGGAGAATCCACAGTATGTGAAAGGACTCTTCCATATCGATGGCCGCTGGGCATACATTAATCGAGGTTTAGGCGGGACTCTGCGTTTCCGCTGCTTCTCCGCTCCAGAGTTAACCTGTATCACATTGAGGACGCCATCACCATGACTTCGTTGGCTAATGTCTCAGTGATTCTTTTGGCCGGAGGCACAGGAAGCCGTATGGGAACATCGGTGCCGAAGCAGTACCTCCCTTTGGCAGGAAAGCCGGTTGTTCTTCACAGTTTCGAGCTGCTGATATCGCTCCCAGAGGTGTCTGAGATCGTTGTGGTCTGCCAAGAGCAGTACCAAAAATACTTTAAAGCCGATGAAGTGCGACTCCCTGTCCTTTTTGCTGAGCCCGGAGCCGAACGCCAAGACTCAGTGTATAGCGGTCTCCAGCTTGTGTCAGAGCACACTGGTTTTGTGTGTGTCCATGATGGCGCTAGACCGCTACTCTCGCGAGAAGTAGCCCAGCGCACCATCGGCGCGGCGCAGCGCTATGGTGCCGCTGCCGCGGCTGTACCGGTGAAAGCAACAATAAAGAGCGTTGAAGAAGACAACTGGGTGGACACCACACTGGACCGAAGTCAGCTGTGGGAGATGCAGACCCCTCAGGTTGTGGAGGCCTCGCTATTGCGCGAAGCTTTTGCTCATGCGTGCGAACATGGCATCGAAGGGACTGATGATATTTCTATCGTCGAGGCCTATGGTGCACAAGCGCGCCTTGTGATGGGAGACTATCGCAACGTAAAAATTACGACTTCTGCAGACTTAGACTATGCACAGTACTTGTTACAAAAGACGCAACACTTGAGCCCATCGCCCGTCGTACCGTAATTGGTAACAGAGGTGCTTATGCAACGTGTCGACATATTTAGACCCATCAATGACCTACTGGATTTTGGTGGGCAAGTAGAACGCTGGTGGCCCTACTTAGCTAAGGGGTCTGCTTGGCGAGCAGGACATATCGAAAAAGGGATACTCACGGTCGCCCACATGTTGCGTGACTTTGCCATCGCCTTTTTTACTACGCTGGTAGTAGCGACGGCCCTTAGCTGGACAGGTGCAGCGTTATTGGGATCTGCTGTAGTTGTGTCGACATCGCAGGTGGTCTTTAGCAGACCCATGATATTGACAGCAGCTTTTATCGGTGTTGGTAATGCTGCTTCGCGTGTATCAAACCTATATCGGCATCTCTTGTGGATTTATGATCCCAAAGGGACGGGAATGTTTGAAGCACGTCCATACATACGCTTGGGAGCTGTATTACTTGGTGTTTGGGCGGTCTCCACGGCAGTTAAACACTGGCACTGGGATGCTACACAATTGGAGTTAGATGATCACGTTGGAGCAGGCTAATAAAGTATGTAAGTGGCTCTATGCCTATCTCTCGAGTTATGTCAAAAAAAAGAGAGTCTTGAGAAATAATCGCTTTCTAAGTTATATTCTTTGCTCTCGGAGAGGCATTTTTCTGCAGAAGTTGTCCTTTTGTGAGGGCACTAAAGTATCTGACTCCGCCAAGTCGCTACAGCTTTCGTTGGAAGTGCTTCTCCCTATTTTACGCTCATGAAACAATCTGACAAAATTACAGAACCTCCCCCTCGCCGACGCTACAAAATGCGTTTGGCCTATGATGGCGCCGATTTCTGTGGATGGCAGTTTCAACCTAATGGCGTGTCGATACAAATGACGCTCCAAGAGGCGTTGAATGTGCTGCTACAGGACGATGTGCGAGTTCGTGGTGCCGGCCGCACCGACACTGGAGTGCACGCATTGGAGCAAGTTGCGCACTTTACCGCCAGCACAGACATTGATATTTCCAAACTGCTACGCTCCCTCAATGGAGTGCTCCCTAGGACTATACGCGTTTTGGAGATCTCTGTAGCTGAAGAGGGATTTCACGCTCAGTATAGCGCAATAGGTAAGATCTACCACTACCACATTACTTTTGGACTGACCCAAAGTCCGTTTCACCGATGGACACGTTGGCATGTGAAATACAAAGTTGATGTAGAGCGCCTGCGCCAAGCGGCTGAGTACTTTGTGGGCACGCACGACTTTAGCTCCTTCGCCAATCAGCAAAATTCTGGTAGCGCCGGACGCAATCCTGTACGCACCATACGGCGTCTTGATGTGGTCGAGGAAGACGGGGGGCTGCGTTTGGAGTTTGAAGGCAACGGATTCCTCTACAAGATGGTACGTAATATTGTAGGGACGCTACTTGAAGTTGCGACAAGAAAGCGTCCTATCGATGACATTGCTAGGCTCCTTGAAGCCAAAAATCGCCGACTAGCAGGTCAAGTTGCACCTGCCCACGGCCTCACACTGGTTAAAGTTCTCTACGACGAGGATGAAAAATGATGCTACGTCTGGGGCTATATCTTCTAGTCATCGCTATCTTAAGCGCTTGTAGCGAGGGCGACCATGAGCGGGCGCGACCAAGCAACACCATCGCTACACGTATCGACCGTCGCCACGATGAGCAGCTCTTCAAAACCGAAACTCCCACGTGGCAAGAACCTAAGCACTACCCATGGGATCACGAAGGGGCAGGGCGCCATGCCGTCATCACTAAAGAATACTTCCGCTGTCGCGGCAGCGACTTGAACCCCGAACGTGTCGTTGAACAGTCCAATGGAAACCCCCTCTACTTGCACGATTGTGGCGGTGCTGAACGTCACAGTCTGCCTCTGCGCGATGGCACAGAATTTGTCTATCCCATCCTCATCGACCTACTTAATCACCTACAAGTGACCCTCGATAGACGTGTCTTGATTACCGTGGGGCACCGCTGCCCGCAGCATCAGAAATATGTCGACCACTCCCCAAATAATCCTAACGCCAAACATATGATCGGAGCCCAAGTCGCCTTCTATGTCGAAGGCATGGAACAACAACCCAAGGATATCGTCGACGCCATCATCGACTATTATAAGACTGAGCCCAAGTACGAAGCTAAGACCGACTACACAGAGTTTAAGCGCTACGACAAAGACACCGATGTGCGCACCCAACCGTGGTTTAACAAAGAGATTTTTGTGAAACTGTATCAAGCCGACGAGGGGAGAGACAGCGACAACAGACATCCTTACCCTTACATCTCCATTCAAGTACGTTATGATTTCGACAGCGGACAGCCCGTCCGCTACAACTGGAATGAAGCACACCGCAATTTTCATCGCTGGTAGGCAAAACAACGTAGCAAAAAGTTCCCAACCTCGCTATAATGACAGCTTCTCACCTTGCCGGGGTGGCGGAATTGGTAGACGCGGTAGACTCAAAATCTTCTTCTGGCAACGGAGTGCCGGTTCGAGTCCGGCCCTCGGCATTACTCCCCTAAAGC
>JAJFMA010000267.1 GCA_021772415.1 Chlamydiota bacterium | reverse complement strand
GAAATCAACGCAAAAAAAAGCGACCTCGCCGGTGAACGAGGTCGCTGAAGAGTTTCTCAGCAAATGTGAGTGATAGGCGCTATCCGCGGACGGTGCTTCTGCGCTTGTCGTGCATAGCAGCAACGCGGATGGCTAGGCTTTTGCTCTTAAATGGAGCAGCAGCATGACCTCTGCAGCTGCACTGACCGGCGCAGGAGTTACCTTCAGCATCGTTTCTGCAGGAATTTAGGCCTTGGCACCCGTTTTTTCCGGAGCATTCTTGGTTAGCAAGCTGAAGCGCTAGGTCCTTACCTTCAACACTCAGACTTTGGAACAGTGCACGCTCCTGATGGCCAGAGAGGCTTAGAAGCAGTGTCTGGTCGATGTGCTGGCTAGCACGGCTGTGGCCACTACCGCCGCATCCGTTGTTGCCGCTGCATCCACTTTTGCCACTAGGAGTGTTTTGGCCGCCGCAACCACCTTGACCGCTGCAAGAGTGACCGTTGTTGTTGTGCCCATTGCCACTGTTAACCCCGGCGTTGCCACCACCGTGGTTGTGACCGCTGTGGTCGTTGTGTCCGTTGCTACCATGGTTGTGCCCACTATGGCCGTTGCTGCCGCCACTGCCACCGCAGCCTCCACCACCGCCACAAGAGTGGCCGCTATTACGCAGAGCAACATGGCCGCCGCGCTTGCTCTTTAGGCTGGAATGGCCGTGACCTGAATGGTCGTCGTGGCTACCATGGTCAGCGTTGCTCTTTCCGCTATTGCCACCGCAACTGCCACTGCCGCTGCATGAATGGTTGCCGCCGCTACTGCTGCCCTTGTTGCCACAGCCACCAGAGCCACTACATCCGCTGTTGCCGGAGCAGCTATTGTGTGTACGGAATCCAGAACCGCGACGTGCACTGCTGCGGCTGCAATTACCCGACCCGCAGCTGGGGCTAGCAATGAGGCGTGCAAGCGCTTGTCCTTCAATATCAAGGCCCTGGTACAGCGATAGCTCTTCTTGAGTTAAGCTGTTGAGAAAGTCCTGATCAGCGAGCCCTTCAGAGCTACTTGCTTCAAGGTCAGACTGGTTTGCCAAAATCATTCCGCTGGCTAGACCCAACAGTGCGAGTTTCTTGAGATCTCGTTTTTTCATGAACGCGCTCCTTGCATTCAGTAGTTTACGTAATTTCGCCAAGGCCGCCCAACAGCGTCTTATAAACATGATGACACTCCTGGAGTCCTTCATTAACAGTCGATTTGTATAAGATTACCTAGAGCAAATGCAAGGAAAAACTTTTTTATGGTGTCGAGGAAAGTATCTTCGTTTCCGGTTTATCCTGGTATTCCTGGATTCCCTGCCAAAAAAACGTATAGGTAAAGCTTCACGCTTGCTTGGGCAACAGGGTCCTAGAGATCACAAATGCGGTTAGTTTATGAAGCTGTGCTCAGTCCGAAGAAGGAAGAGGCATTGTGGTGGGTAGCTTTTGCGAGTTCGTCGCGTGAGATATCTTTAACATCAGCGATGAGGGTCGCCGTTTCGGCGACATAGGCCGGTTCGTTGGTTTTACCTCGGTATTTTTGGGGAGCGAGGTACGGCGTGTCCGTTTCAATAAAGAGCTGATCGAGCGGCACCATGCGGGCGACATCGCGAAGCTCTTCGCTTTTCTTGAAGGTGACGATACCACTAAGTGAGAGATACCACCCGCGTTTAATGACCTCTTCAGCCTCTGCTAAAGTACCAGTAAAGCAGTGCAGAACACCTGGCAGGTGCCTACCGTCTTGCATGTATTCGGCATCGAGGATCTCGAAGAAGTCGTCGAAGGCTTCTCGGCAATGGATGATAATAGGCAGCTGAGTCTCGCGCGCGAGTTTCAGGTAGCGCACAAAGAAATCACGCTGGACCGCGCGATCCGAGTGATTGTAGAAGTAGTCTAAGCCCGTTTCGCCCACAGCGACGAAGTCGCCATTTCTGGCGTGTTCCGCAAAAAGAGGGAAGAGCTCTTCGCCCTCCTTCTCGACATCGTGAGGTGTGGTAGCTCCCGCGTTGTATATCCACGAGTGCTTTTTAGCGAGCTCAATACCTGCCTCCAAGCTGGGGCGGTCAGTGCAGATGTTCACGATACGGTCCACGCCGCCTTCACGTGCTCGGGGAAGCATTTCGTCAAGCTTTGGCAGCACGTGAGCACTCGTAAGGTGGGCGTGGCTATCGAACAGCATACGCACTTAGTTCCCCATGTCGTCGAGGTAGCTATTAACGAGGTCTGGCGTCAGCACCTGCGGCAGGATTTTCGGCTTACTTGCCCCTGGCTCGTATAGGAGGTAGAGCGGCACGCCGCTACGTCCATATTTACGCAGTTCTTTAGTGATGGCGGGGTCGGGGCGTGTCCAGTCCGCTTTGAATTTGATGACGCCTTTCTCACGCATATTATTGGCCACATCATCCGTCACCAACACATAGTGGTTCGTCTGGCAGATCACACACCATTTCGCGGTAAAGTCAACAAAGACAGGACGCCCTTCATCGCGATATTTCGCAATAAGTTTTGGCGAAAACGGTAGCCACGTGTTGGGATCTTCAATGGCCTGAGTGACCATATCCTCGGATTCTATCGGCATGCTACTTTGTGGAGGTATCACCTGTGCCGAAATCACCAATAGGTAAGAGCCCAAAAGGGCAAATACTGTCGAGCCGACGATGCCTCCAACACGCGCACTTCGGGTGCGTGTGATATTGCTCCAACGCCCATAGATCCAGCAAGCAAAGGATAGGGTAAAGAGCCCACAAAGGAGCAGAAATACACCAAGAGACTCTGTTTGTGCGCTAAAGACCCAGACAAGCCATAGAATCGTACCTAGCAATAGGAAACCCATAAGCTGCTTGAAAGTCACCATCCAGTTACCAGGCTTAGGCAACCAACGCGTTAAGGACGGGAATGCCGTTAGAAACAGGTATGGGAATGCCATCCCTGCACCTAAGAAGGTAAAGACGAGCATTGCTGATGCCGGAGGCAAAGTGACGGCGAAACCAATCGCCGAGCCCAGGAATGGTCCTGTACACGGTGTTGCAACAGCCGTTGCCAAGATTCCATTGAAGAATGAACTTGAAAGCCCATGAGCCTGTTTCGTAGTGTTACTTTCCTGCTGACCCGCCCACGAGGCAACACCAGTACCAAGCTCAAAGACACCAAAGAGGCTTAGGGAAAAGATCAGAATGACAGCAGCAAGAAGCGCTACAAAGATAGGCTCCTGAAGCTGGAAGCCCCAGCCCACATGATGTCCATAAGCTTGGAGCATCAACAGCGCTCCTGCTAATGCCCAGAACGAAGCAAGAACTCCAAGCGAGAACATCAAGCCGTGTTTAATGGTCTCCGAGCGGTCCTGCCCGGCCATTTTTACGATACTGAGAATCTTCAGCGAGATCACAGGAAGCACACACGGCATCAGGTTGAGGATCATGCCGCCGACAAAAGCGAGAACGAGTGCAAGGCCTAAACCACCTTCGAAGTCGGATTCACTATAGGTCTCCATGTCGGCGTAGTCTGCGGCAGCAATCGGAGTCCCCGTAACAGAGCTATTGACAGCGACGCTAGCCACGGTATTACCGGACCGGTCTTGTAGATCGAGAGCACCTTTGACAACGGAAGGGTTTGCCGATTCTTCGGTTATCAGCGTTACTTGGTACTGCCCGTCGTCTTCCTCAACATCTAGCTTAGCTCGATGATCAATGATGTTGGGTTGTTCAGGGTAGAAATACGCTTTATCTACGGGAACATCCAATGGCTCCGTTGGAGTTAGAGTGAGAGCAATTCCAGTGACTTCCGCCGTTGCTTCTGCATCCCAATCACGCACTGGAACGAGGCGCCGTGCTTCAGCGAAGAGTGAGCGGTGTTCAGCATTTGCCACTGGTACAGATACCGCAGTGGTGACATTGAGGCTGCAGTCACAGTCGCCTGGGATACAGTTACCGTCGTTACAAGCCACCCAGCGCAAGACCGCAGCGAACTCGAGACCTCGCCTGGCCGGCAGGCTTTGGTCAGGTGTGAGCTGCACCAGGATAGCGAAGTGATTGTCATAGCCTAGGGACACCATTCCATTGTCTTCGAAGCGCTCAGGCGTAGGCCATCTGACGTCCGTAATGGTGAGACCTTTGGGTAGCTGCCAGTCGATGGAGGTAGCCATACCGTTATCGCCAGGATTTTTCCAGTAAGTGTGCCAGCCGGGATCGAGGTCCACGAGAAGGGCGACCCAAAAAGGACTACCGGGCTTAACAGTTTTAGGCTCCGCAACTAGCTTGACAGTCACGGGTTCGTTTTGAACGACGGGCGCACGCTCGATGCTTGGAGCGAAGCCACTGAAGTCTGGGGTGTTGGTTTTGAGGAAGTCGAAAGCTTCTTGAGCTCCAAGATGTCCGACCAAGCTCAAAAAAAGCGTAAAAAGAAGAGCTAATCCCTTATTTCGCATGTATTTTCCCCTCCGCCTGCATTTTCCACTTGTGTTTACCTTGACCTTCGAAATAGAGCCGAGGTTAGCAAATATACGATAAAAACGTAACAAAATGACTACCTTTTTTATGGCGTTTAAACCTATCCGACATCAAATGCACAGTTTGACAAATATGCTAGGGAAGCGCGACACTTCAGGGCGCTTTCTGGCAGAATAGACATTTCCAAACACCTTTACGAGGGCCCATGATTCTACTACCTAAGTCATTAGGAATCAACCTATTTCTGCATTCCTACGCCCAAGCTGACTGGCTCGGACGCGCTATATTTTTAAGTTTAATCGCCCTGTCTATAATCACATGGACACTCATCATTTATAAAGTACAGGTCACGCGGCGTGTCCGCCAAAAGTCTGCCCACTTCCGTGGTCTATTCGAGAAAAGCCGCCACCATCCTCTTGGGATCCAAGTCGACGCCATAGACGCTAGCCCCTTCGCACGCCTCTATCAGACCTTACGCCAGTTTACCGTCGACCTACTCACAAAAAACCGTGAATTTGGTCAAGTTCAAGGTCAGGAGCAGGCCTATCTATCGCCTTCAGACATCGAACTCGTCGAAACGCAGGTAAACTCAAGCATATCATCGGAAGCACAGGGCTTAAGTAGTTCTCTATATATCCTGGCAACAATCGTCACCCTGGCACCTTTTCTGGGGCTTCTTGGAACGGTGTGGGGGATCCTTACGACTTTCTCAGACCCCTCCATGATCTCCGGAGGCGCGGGAAGCGAAGCGGTGCTAGGAGGCATGTCCTTGGCCCTCGTCACGACGGTGCTGGGACTCATCGATGCCATCCCCGCCTTAATAGGCTACAACTACCTCAAAAATGTCATTGGTAGTTTTGAGACGGAAATGGAGGTCTTTTCGGGGCAAGTGCTAGGCTCCGTAGAGCTGCAATATCGCCAGGTAGACCTGCGCGACCATCGCATCGAGGCTCACAATGAAGCGACGTAAGCCACGTGGCGAGGAAGCAGAACCCAGCATCAACCTAACTCCTTTGATTGATGTTGTCTTTGTGATATTGATCGTCTTCATTTTGGTGGCGCCACTGCTCAAACTTGAGCGCATCGCGCTAGCCCCTGCCTCCTCGGGAGAGACAGTACGGTCTGTAGAAGTTACAAGCCCCATCACTGTCTATGTGCGTGATGACGACAGTATTTGGCTTGGGGATGCACGCATCGATCTCCACAGACTTAGCATAGCCTTGGAAGAAGCTAGGGCGCAGCACCCAAATGTGACGCCGCAGCTTATCCAGGACCAAAACAGCCATTTTGGTGTCTACCAGCAGGTAAAAAACAGCTTCGAAAACGTCGGCTTCGAAGAAGTTGAGCTCATCCTCAAGCCAAGCTAATGCCATGAACGAGAACTCTCACAGCTCTGCACGGACATGGAAGCGCTGCCTTGTGGCAGTGGTGCTCGTGCATCTACTTGCGTTTGTTTGGCTCTTGTGGACAGGAGATGTCCCCAAAGATGCGGCAGCGCGCAAACCTGTCGTAATGAAAACCGTGACATTGGCGGTACCGAAACCACCGACACCGCAGGTGGCATCAAAACCCGCTCCTAAACCTGTTAAGAAGACTGCCCCTAAAGCCAAGCCGAAGCCAAAACCAGAGAAGAAAGTCACCCAAAAGAAGAAAGAAACGAAACCCAAGAAAACAGAAGCCAAGCCAAAACCTGTGCAAGACAACAGCAAGAGACGAGAAGCCCTTGCTGAAGCGCAGCGCAGCCTAGCAAAGCTTTCAGACAAAAAAACTACCACACCTTCATCTACTCACACGCCTGTAGCATCCTTACGCGTCGATGCCCTTGCTGTAGACAGCGTCTCAGAGACAAAGACCTCTCCGGAGCAACGCTATGTCGATGCCCTCATTAAGAGAATCCATCAGCAGATCAAACTACCCGAAAATGGCAACGTGCACGTCGAGCTACAGCTCGATCGCAGTGGCAAAATTATATCGGTTAAAGTCACTGACGCAAAAAATGTCGTCAACAAACACCACGTCGAAGAAGCCCTGCCAAAAGCACATTTTTCGCCTTTAGGTGTGGCCTACAAAGGGCAAGCGCAGCACACTTTTGCGCTGGTACTGAACGCAGACAGCGAATGATAGCATTAGCTGAGTGAAGGTTAACGACAGGTTTAAACGCCGACCGCGCCGACCACCGCCGACCACCGCCGACAGCGAATGATGGCATTAGGCGAGTGCGAAGAGCGGCAGAATTTTACCGCAGACCACGCAGACAGGACGCAGACAGTGAATAGTGGTGTAAAGATTAATGGGAGCTGGTCTATTCAGCGCTATGCAAAAAGACACATCCCATCATTCGTGGCGCTGATGGCTGTGGGAGCGAGAAAAGGCGAGAAACCGATTCAAAAAAAGCGTTCCCCCCGCGAGTATCGGTTTCTTGTTTTTCTCGCTGGCTACCTACAAAAACCGTCCATCACCCAAGTCCACTGCCCGACATAACCCGTCGGCGGTGGTCGGCGGTGGTCGGCGCGGTACTAGCGTGGATGACGGCGTCTAAACCTGTTGTATGTTACCCAAACCCAAGGCTTGAAAACACCCGTCTGCGTATTTGTCTGCGTCCTGTCTGCGTGGTCTGCATTAAAAAGGAACCCGTCACCTTCACTCACCTAATGCCATAGCGGTACGTGGTTCCCAGCTTGGGTAATGGAACTCGCCCGCACCCATCTTCAACTTCACTGGCTGTTTACGCACAACATCAATGACGTACAAATCCGCGGAGTTAGTCTCGACGGTATTGTAGACAAGGTGTTTGCTATTAGGAGCCCAGCTCGGGTTTTCCTTATGCTTCGGCCCTTTCGTCAGCTGCCATTCCTCGCCTTGGGTGAAGTCAAACACCCAAATTTGCCTTACACCGTCGACGCGTGACGAGAACGCTATTTTGGTTCCGTCAGGAGACCATACCGGCGCGGTACCGTTGCGGGTCTTTTTGTGAAGTAGCGACGTCTTAACATCTTTGCGGCGCGTCCCGGCTTCGGGAATATTCAGAAGGTAAATTTTAGCCGATCCCGCCTTGTTAGACACAAAGGCCACCTGTTGACCATTAGGACTGAATGTTGGGCTTCCCTGAGTTGCTCCTTTAGCAGTAAAGATCTGTCGTGGTTTCCCCAAAGCGCCCTGCACCCTATCAAAAGGCTGCAAGAACAGATCGGGATTGCCAGTGACATCACTAATAAACGCAACGGCATCACTCTGGCGGTTAACCGAAGGGAGCAGCTGATTGCCACGAAGGGAAGTCAATTTGCCCGAGCTGCTATCGCGCAGAGACGCCAAGATAATCCTCGGCTGCCCACTCTTGTAGGTCACATAGAGAAATTGCTGCACTTTCTTTCCAGGGGATGGCGGCACATACGTCGGCGTGACAACATAGGCGCCTTCGTGGGTCACCTGATGTGCATTGGCGCCGTCGTAATCGGCCTCCCACACCTCAGCGACATGCTTTTGGGTGTTGGGGTCCATAACCTTACGGGTATAAAGAAGATGCGTCCCTGCAATGCCATCGACACCAAAAAGGGCCTTATGGACACTATCGGCAACGCGGTGCATCGCCTTGCGATCCACAGCAAGATCACCGCTAAGAGCAATGCCGCCCATCTCCTGTACCTGACTTTGTCCCTTTTCGCGGATCGTGATCGCAAACTGATCACCATTCACACCGGGACTTAGAATATAGGTACCTTCTCCCGCCTCCAACACACGAGTCGATCCATTGTGAGAGAAGTCGTAGCGTAAAATAGCTTCCAACGACGCCAAATAGTTTCTATCGAAGGATGAACTTTCGGATTTTACACCGTCAAGCGTCACAGGAACGAGCTGCACCTCGGAATCGACTTGCACCACGATTTCTTCACACGATATTGACACACAGCCTACTAAACTTAGTAGAACTCCAAATACAAACCGCATCCGTTTCATAACACTCTCCCGACGTATCCTTCGCAAATTACTGATTTCCAAGAGTTAACCACAGAGCCGTGGAGATATTAGGGAAGAAAAAGTCATGTGTTTCTTCCTTTTCTTCCTCTCCTTCCTCTCTTCCTGTAGAATTCCGAAAAGAAACAGGAAAAGAGGAAGGGGAGGAAGGGAAGAAGACACATCCTGTGCTCTTCTCATGCGAACTCTGCGCCTCTGTGATCTTTCTGTTTCTGTAGCGCCCCATGTTACGCCTCGTACTCACCAAATCACAAGGCTGAAATCGCTCTTGGGATTTTCGAAGCGCTGTGCTAACCTTCATCTCCTCGCTATCTTCGAGGATCCCTGGGTTAACACATTTTGCTATGAGGTTGGGATATGCGCAATAAGTGGCACCACATTCTGTTGACAGTACTGGTAACATTAAGCTTAAGCAGCTGCTGCCGTTCGCACTGCGACATGTGGGAAGACTGCAAAACAGCAGGCCGCTACTTCAGTAAAGGCTTCGGTGTCATGGCTGGCGGTGATTGCTGTCAATCTTGCGAGGTGTGCTGCAAGGAAGATTTTTGCTACATCGACGACGACTGGGGCGACCCATGCTACGATTTTGAGCCTCTCGAGGAAGAAGACGAAGACATCGCTTACCAGATGGCGCTGGCCGCCTACAATCAGCCTACAGAGCTACCCGGGGAACCTGGTGGTAACGTTCCAGGACTCGAGCATTTCGAAGATCCCAGCGTCGACCCCGTTTTGGCACATGTCTTTCAAAACGTGAATTTTGCCTACGACAGCAGCCTCATTAAAGGCACACAGAATGTCGAGCGCGTGCGCCTTGTAGCAGAGTACATGCAAAAGAACCCCGGACTCTATCTCTTCGTTGAAGGGCACTGCGATCTACGGGGAGCGGAAGCTTACAATTTAGCTCTTGGAGCGCGTCGCGCTAACACAGTACGTAATATGCTTATCGCTGAGGGAGTCAGCAAAGACCGCGTCTTCACAATCTCCCATGGCAAGGAGCACCCCATCGTGCTTGAAAGTCACGATGAAGCACACGGCCAAAACCGCCGCGCTGAGTTTAAAGTCTACAGACCGTAGGAGACTCTCATGAGGGGACCTCACACTCTAACGTGTAGCCTTATTGGTTTGCTTTCATTGTACGGCGCCCTCGATGGCGCCTACGCTGCCCCCTATTACGGAGGCAATAGCTACCAGCAGCCACAACAAGACTACGATGTCGTCAAAGCACTGCGCTATGAGATCGCCAACCACGAGCAAGAAATACGCACGCTGGAAGAGCGCCTTGAGCAGCAAGAGGAGATCGTCGACGCAGCACGCAGTGCTGCCGACAGTCTTAAAAAGCAAGTTGCTCAGCTGTTAGACGCTGATACCAGCGACCTTGACAGCCAGGTTGCTGAAGTCGCCGGCGTTAACGACAAGCTCAACCAAGATTTACATAGTCTCCAAAAGCAAGCCAACGCCGTTGCCGAGCTCGTCGAAGCACACAGCACACAGCTCAAAGAGCTCGAAGAGACCTTGGCGGGGCAGTCGCAGCAATTCAGCACCCTGGAAAAAGCTGTGCAGTCTCTTGTGACAGCACTGCAAGACCCTACAACGTCTAGTTCAGGTGTCGAAGGGACTGAAATCTCCTATAGTGTCGTCAGTGGCGACTCGCTCGAGAAAATTGCACGCCGACACAACACCACCATCAAAGCCATTAAAGAACACAACAAGCTCAGCTCCGACAAGATCCTCATCGGCCAAAAGCTGAAGATCCCACAATGAGCGCATCTGCGTCACACCCCATCGGTATCTTTGACTCGGGGGTCGGAGGCCTAACCGTACTGCGCGCAGTGCAGAAGCTGCTGCCTAGTGAATCACTAATTTATCTCGGGGACACCGCGAGAGTGCCCTACGGAGATAAAAGCCCCGAAACTGTCACGCGTTACGCTCTGGAAGATGCACGATTTCTGGAAGCACATAACGTCAAAGCCATCGTTGTCGCGTGCAACACTGCCACCGCACATGCGCTCGAGACTCTGCGTGACGTTGCCTCTGTACCAGTACTTGGAGTGGTTGAACCAGGAGTCAAAGCTGCCGTAGCACAGACGAAATCCAAGAAAATTGCTGTGCTGGGCACGCGAGGAACAATACGCTCAGAGACCTATCAAAGAGCCATCTTGGCCCGTCTGCCAGACGCAAAGGTCCTAGCATTAGAGTGCCCCCTGTTTGTGCCGTTGGTCGAGGAGCGCTTTCAAGAACACCCTGCGGCGCGCTTAATTGCACAGAGCTACATCCAACCTATTCTAGAAGCTCAGTGCGACACCGTCATCCTAGGCTGTACGCACTACCCGATTCTACAGCCGCTCTTAAACGACCTTTTAGGCCCATACATACACATTGTCGATGCTGCAGCAGCATGTGCACAGGCCCTCAAAAGGCTACTAAATGACAGTCATCTTCTTTGCCAAAGCCTAGAGGCACCTGCTCCTTCCTACTACGTCACAGATGCTCCAGAACACTTCCAACGGCTCGCTTCCGGAATCCTTAGCAGCGATATGCATGGGGTTCAGCAAGTCAGCCTCTTGGAAGCTGCCCTCACCTAAAAGCAGCCTTGTAGTGCTCACACTTTGAACACCTGTGCAATCAACTCTAGGGTGGCAGAGCAATGCCATGACAAGGGGCCGTCTTCTTCTTCATTCCTCGTGTTCGTCTATTCCTGAAAAAGAAATAGCAGGAAGCGAGGAAGAAGAGGAATAAAGAGGAAGAAGAAATGGGATCAATGGGACTCGGTGGTCAATTCGTCTATGGACAAATCCGTCCTGAGGCCCGATGGGTTGCCTATCTGTGTTCTGTATCATGACATAAGTAACAACTTGTGTCAGGAGATGGGCCAGGTGACTGAATTCGTTTCTGTAATCCAAGCTAGCATTTTGATTCGGCGGCCTGAAGGGCCAGCAAGATGTATAGCCCCGGGCGTAGCCCGGGGTGAAAGAAAAAACATCTTCTGAGCGCTGTAAGTGCGACACATGTTTCGTGTTAATGTGTCGCACTTACAGCGCTCAGAAGCCTAATTAGCCTACCTGGGGCTACGCCCCAGGCTATGCAGGTTACAGCCCTTCGGGCCTCAAAAAGGAGTCTTGTACCTATTTCTTTGCACCCTTGCGAAGCGTAACATTGCTTTACAGGGAGCCAAGTAGAGCGAAACTCAAAGGGGTCTAATTCGACTCAGAGCTAGGGCAAAGCGCTCACCACGCGGTACTCAGCCTTCGATTTTTTCGAGGGTCAAATTAACTGAATCCTTGAATTTGCCAGTAAATCCCAAGACCATCGGCGGCTCATCTTCGCGATCTGTGGAGAGCTTGTATCCCGACAGGCTGGTAGTAAGAACTTGCTCCAATTCATACCAAGCGAGCGATGCTCCCGGACATTGTGTGGGTCCCCATCCAAATGGAACGAACGGTAAAGACATAGGGTGGGTCTTATTGTCTTCCCAGCGCCTTGGATCAAAAGCGTCCGGGTTTTCCCCTCCGCTTTCGGAACTTCGAGCAGCAAAATAGTGTCCCGCAGCCAACGCGCTGCCTTTATCTATACTGAAACTAATGTGGTGTCCATCGCTGTAATTGAACGTCAGTTTAAGGGGGACACGTGCCAAGCGGCCCGTAACCGCTGCTGGAGTACATTTTCTCATTGTTTCTTTTAGCATCCAATCAGGTCGAACCTCACCGGAACGCACTTCTTCTTGCAAATCCGACATCTGCGCCAATTTGAACAGCATGTATGTAATGGCTCCTGCAGTTGTTTCCTGTCCCGCGACGAGAATCATGAAGATCATCCCTTTCACCTGCTGTTCCGTAAAGTCCCCATTCTGGAGCATGTTGTGGATGATGGTCCCTTCTTGGGGATTGTTATAGATTTCTTCGCTCTTGTCGCGGACTACCTTTAGCGCTGCATCAATCTCTTCACGGTCTATAGTGACTTTTCCGGTGTACCAATCCATTAGACCGATTATCTGACGGAAAGGCGCCTTCATGAAGTATAGCTTTCCCATGTAGTTGACGAGTGTTTGGATGGCACCCGCAATGTCCGAGAAGTCCTCGTCTGTTGCCCCCAAAAACGCCTTGCCTATCACCTCTGCTGAGAGCTTGTGGGCCTCTGTTGTCAGGCATATGGTTCCCGTATCACCCCATTCCGCCACGCGTGTACCGATGATCTCATTGATACGATCCTGAACCTTCGCTACTCCTTCAGCGGAAAAAGAAGGCCGAATTTCTTTGCGCAGAGCTTTATGTACATCTTTAGAACTGGATAGAACGAGATCATCTGCTCCAAGATTGAGTCCAGGGAATATCTCGTTGACAAGCTGCAGAATCGGATGCTTATCGGCCTCTGCGCCGAGACTAAAGAAGTCACTATTTCGGGGATGGTTAAGCACGGCCTTCATCGCCGCAGGGTCTTGCACAATATGCAAGGTCCGCATTAAGGGCCTAAGTGACGTTAGCGGCGCGTCTTCCCTGTGATTTGCCTTTAGAGCCCCTAGTACATTTCCATGTTGGCTTACAAAAGTCCAGTTATCCTGGAGGCGGTGGTATAAGTTGCCCCACATCCCGTGCAGAAGGTACCCACCCCAACCTGTAGGGTTAGAATCCTGCTCTAATCTAACCTCAGTCACTTTCGGTGATGCTAGTACGTCTTCCATGAATCGGCTCCAGTTATGTTGACATGCGACAATTGTCAATAAATAATTTTATGTCAACTTGTTGTAAGGAGGACGTAAGCATGAATAGGGGCTACAAATCGCCCTTACAAGAGTGTAAAAAAATAGGAGCAAGACTCCTTTTTGAAACCCGAAGGGCTGACAAGATGTGTAGCGCCGGGCTACACCCGGGGCTATACATCTTGCTGGCCTTTCAGGCCGCCGGAAAAAAGAAGTTTATCTTAGAAGAGCACCCACAGCGAACTGTGGGCGTCATGATAATTTAGCTGACGGTGAAGGATTCTTGTTTCACCGCTTTGATTAGTGTCTCGACGCGGTCGGTGCGCTCCCACGTAAACTCGGGCTCGTGGCGGCCAAAGTGCCCACCTTGAGCGGTATTTTTATAGATGGGACGCTTTAGATCTAGCATATCCACAATACCCTTAGGAGTCAGATCAAAGACCAATGACACAGCACGCGCAAGAAGTTGCTCTGGAACGGTGCCAGTACCAAAGGTATCGATTTTGATCGACACGGGCTTAGGAACACCGATAGCGTAGGATACTTGCACCTCACAGCGGCGCGCAAGCTGCGCTGCCACAATATTCTTTGCCACATAGCGCGCAGCATACGAGGCGCTACGGTCCACTTTGGTAGGATCTTTACCTGAGAAGGCTCCACCGCCATGACGTCCCATACCGCCATAGGTATCGACCATCAGTTTGCGTCCTGTCAGGCCACAGTCTACCTCTGGTCCACCCAGAACAAAACGCCCTGTAGGGTTGATGTAGTAGAGGGTGTCGTCATTAAGAAGATCGTCAGGAATCACTTTCTTCACCAGCTGCTTCACGTCTTCAGAAAGTGTACTGTGCTCCACTTCCTGACCATGCATTGTAGATATAACAACAGTGTGGACACGTACAGGGTTATGATCCTCATCATACTCCACCGTCACCTGGCTTTTGGCGTCAGGACGCAAATAGGGAAGCTCTCCCGACTCACGCGCGCGCCGAAGTTCCGTTTGCAGACGATGCGCCAGCATAATGGGCAGCGGCATCAGCTCGGAGGTATCGTTACAGGCAAAGCCAAACATGAGCCCCTGGTCACCGGCACCCTGCTCCTTATGGAGACCTTCGCCTTCGTTGACTCCCATCGCAATATCAGGAGACTGCCGATTGATGGTAGTGATGATTCCACACGAATGGTGATCGAAGCCGGACATGCAATCACGATAGCCGATCTCTTTAATGGTTTGGCGCACAACTTCACGGATGTCGAAGACAGCATTGGTGGTGATCTCGCCGGCTAAAACCACTAAACCAGTACTTACTAGTGTTTCGCATGCGACTTTAGAGTGCGGATCCTGAGCTAAGCAAGCATCGAGCACGGCATCGGAAATTTGGTCGGCAACTTTGTCGGGATGTCCGAGAGATACCGCTTCGGATGTAAATAGGTAATGGCTCATATTGATTTCTAGTTCCTGTTTCGTTATTTGATGTGTGACGGTACAGCATAAAAGATCGCTGTGCTAATTTCAAAGCAGATTAACGCTTTTATGCTCCATCTCTTGAGGTGCACTATGAAAAAATTTTCTATCACAGCAATCTTGTTATCCTTCGGACTGTGCACCGCGTCCTCTGCAAGCCCGACACCGCCTGCCGTCACCGTCCACGAGCTAGCCCAAATAGCCCAAGGGTCCCCGTCGTCTACCGACGAACACGATCTCCAAGACCCGTTTGCACAGTGGCAAGATCAAAGAGTCACCGTTCACGGCTTTCTGTACCAAAGTGATGATGGCGGATGGGTGCTAGCCCCCCAGCCCAATCTTAAAACCTGCTGTGTGGGTTCGGCACAGCACGCGCGCAACCAAATTCGCGTCAAAGGCGAAATACGCTCGGTCACACCCGGCTTGGTCGTCGCGGTAGATGGGACCTTTCATGCTAAACCTAAGTATGATACACATGGTCAACTCCAAGCTCTTTTCGAGCTCGATGACGCGATTGTGCTTGAAGAGGACCCCACACGCGACAGCGCATCACTCACCCTTTTCATTGGCTTATTTCTAGCTGCTAGCGTCTTTGTCTTTTCCTCCCGCCTCATGAAAAAGAATAGCTAACTCGACCTAAAGCACTACAGCAGAATGAGATACTGTCTAGAACCCGAAGGGGTCTCTCCTGAGGCCTTACGAGAGTGTAAAGAAATAGCGATGATGACAAAAAGCAGTCTGATAGCGTTAGCTTTGCACACAAATACTAAGGCATTTGATATTTTGTGGTGCCCACATTCTTGTGGGATTTTAGCGAGGCTTCATGAGGCAGATGCTATTGAACATGAGAAGCCGGGAGTCACTAGCTTATGCTATACGTTAGTGTCCTTTGAATTGCCCACAGGAGTGTGGGCACCACAGTGGCATAACGAATTTTTGTATTCCGGTACGCTTGTCTAAATCATCACGCCAATTTCTTTAAACTCTCTGCAGGGCTCGGAATGTATTTTGATCTTTACCCCGGGCTATCCCAACATCTGCGTATCAACATAAATATAAATAAATCATAACTTTGATATTACTATTATTACCCTTTTATTACTCACACACTTCAAATAGTCGCATGGCACCGTTCTTGCACTCTTAGCGCTGATGCGAGCTCTCTCTTTTGGGGGAGGTCTCGCGACTCATAGCAATTTTGACAGGCTAGTGTCGAAACGGAGGCAATGATGACAATAGAACGATGTATGAAAATGCTATGCATGAGCCTAATAATGGGCATGTGTCTGATGACACAAAACATGCACGCAGAGGAGGGGATGTCACCGTCCCCCGCGATGGCAGGGTCCATGGATAAGCAATCGATGGTACCCTTTACGGAGCTTGCAGTGGAGACAGTACGTCCCACGTCGTTTAGCTTCGATTCGCCCCTGCTTAGAATTACCGGTATGTACGGCGTAGGCCACCAGGCCTTCTTGCAGGACATCCAGGATTTGGAGCTTGTGGCGGTGACTAATCACCTATTAGAAAACCCCTATATGGGGACGGCACCGACAGCATTGAAGAACATGTCTCCCATGGGCATGGACGCTGGAAGGGAGACACAACGACAGTTCATGGCTAAGCAGCATCAATATCTGACTGCAATGAACGAAGTAAACCTCGATATGGGAGGTGATATGCCGGTGCCGGCAATCATATTGGCGGATGCCGACAGCGGTATCGCGATGGAGCAGCTTCCAGAGATCATGGAAGACGAACAGCTTGCGGCTTTCTACGACCTAAACCAGCGTGGTAGCGGCGGACATCGTCACGGCGGCAGCTGCGACTGCGACTGCTCATGCTGTGGATGCGGATCGTGCGGAAGCGAAAATAGCTGCGATGGCGATTCCTGCGGAAGCGACGACGACAGCTGCGGATGCGACGGCGAAGAAATGTGTGACGAAGACGATGAAGACTGCTGCTGCGATTGCTGCTGTGAAGAAGAAGGAGGTCTACTCGCTAGTGGGTACGTCGGCTACGGCGGCGGCGGCGGCGGTGGAGGCTTCGGAGGCTTCGGCGGCGGAGGCGGAGGCAGTGGTGCTGTCGAGCAGTCCGCCCAACAACAGCAGGAACAGGAGATTGAGATACCTAACGTTCCAATCCCTGAACCATCAACCTACTTGCTAATGACGGCAATGCTTGGAATGGCCGCCTACGCAAGCCGACGACGACGTGAGGCACAGCAAGAGCAGTAAAGCTCCGTGGCCTACACAAGTCTGGAAACGATAAAGAAGCCATCGCGGGGATCTTCCCGCGGTGGCTTCTGTTTATTCTTCTTCAAGGAAGCGATACCCGACACCGCGGACCGTCTGGATCCAGGTGAAATTAGGGCCAAGCTTGCGACGCAGAGCGGCGATATGCACATCAATGTTGCGGTCGACAATAAAAGCGTCGTCATTTTGCACTTCATCGAGGAGCTGGTTCCGTGTAAGCACCTTGCCGCGGTGGCAAACCAGGCGTCGCAAAATTCCAAACTCTGAAAGTGTGAGGGAGATAGATTTCTCCTTCTTTTTCAGCTGATAGCGGTCCAGCTCAAGGGTGAAATCACCAAATTTGATGATTTTAGGCGCTTCCTGAGGTTCTTTTCCTCGGCGCATCACAGCTTTGATACGAGAAAACAACACCTTAGGAGAGAATGGCTTAGCGACATAGTCGTCAGCACCTAGCTCCAGCCCGAGGATCACATCGATCTCTTCACTTTTCGCTGAGATCATGATCACAGGAATATCTTTATACTCCGGATTACCTTTCAGCTTGCGGCAGACATCGAGTCCGCTCTGACCTGGAAGCATAATATCCAACAGTACTATGTCGGGCTTCTCACGCTCAACGGCACGCAGGCCATTAAGGCCGTCGATTTCATGAACGAGCTTATACCCAGATATTTCCGCCTGAAGGGCAATAAGATCAGCAATATCTTGTTCATCTTCGATGAGAACAATTCTTATCTTAGACATCTTGTGCTCCGTGGGTCTCTTAACTTTAGTTGTGAGCCATAAAGTCGTTTATGACACACTACTTTTCTTGATGGCAAGCCTCCTTTCGGATCGAAAAACGAATGGAAGCTTTTCCACATATATTTCAACTGGAGCGTATTATATTAACCCAAGCAATTATCGGATACAATTTTTCCGCTTATTGAATTACTTCTGTAATTTTCCGAGTTATCTTAAGAGGCAGCTCACCCCCGCTATTTGGGCGATAGAGCCTGTTATTAAGGGGCATCCGGTGGAAAGAAGTATAAAAAAATTGCGAATCATTTTATGAAGAGAAAGACATGTTAAAGAAATTTGACGAAACGGGCGGTAATGGCGGTGCATTTTCGGTTGGGACACCGGTATATATTGTCATGCGTGACGGCAGCATTTTGGAGGGACACACCATCGAAGATCGACTAATGGACTTGGTGAGTCTAAATCGCTCTCCATTAGACGGCTCCGAAAAGCAGGGCTTCACTGTGAAGGGCAACCTTCTAAAGCCCAATTGGTGTGAAGGCCGTAAACGCATTATAGCCGCCTGTGCAACACGAGAAGAAGCAAACACTCTGGCCGAGAAACGTCGGAAGGGTGAGGAGTAGACTTAGAAGGCTCTAAGTCGTTGCTCCTTTGCAATTGAACGCTAGGATGGACGGATGACTTACGTCAAAGCAGCCATAGGGACAACCCTGTTATTAATTTGTTTACTCGTGGGCTACATGTTTGTAGCCTTTGACACGCAATACGAGCTAGACGTCGCCTACGAATCTTTCCTTCGGGGACAGTACCAGGAGGCATACGACGAGCTGGCTAAGCTCGACGAAAGCTTGCCGGAAGATCAGCGACAGCTGTACCAAGCCTACGCCATGCGGGGGCTGCGGAACTTTGACGATTCTTCTGCCCTACTGGAACAGGCGGTCTTTCAAGCACAGCAACGCCGTCAGCAGGATCTTGTACTAGAAGGTCTCCTCAATCAGGCTCTAAACGCCTACCTCACCCGAGACGTCGAACAGCTACGCGTTGTGATTTCTCAAGCTCAAGAAGCTTGGCCTAACCAACCTTGGGTGACTTTCTTTCAAGCCATTGAGCGTTACCTAAGCGAAGACTACGCTCAAGCCTTAGAACTTTGGTCTCTGCCCTACCATCGCCTGCCTCTTTCTGGGTGGATGAAGAAGTCCTTTGAAAACGTGTTTACACGGCTTTGGCTAGTACTGCGTCTCACACGCTGTCAAATCGAGGAAGGCAAGTACCTGCTTGCAAGACAAACGCTTGAAGAAGAGGTTGATAGTGTCACCGAGAGCGAGCTCCACGAAGTCTATTTCCTTCTCGGACTCAGTTACGCCAAGGAAGCTCAGGACAAGCCCATCACGGCGGCAGCGCCCTATTTTAAGCTTGCAAACTCCTACTTCAATCGGGTGCCAATGCAAAGCGAGCGCTATGCAGCCGAGAGGCGACGCCTGCTAAATCTTATCGATCACACAGCTCACGGTCTTATTGATACAGGTTCCGTCTCCGATCTTCCTTTCTATGCCTCTGTGATGCAATCGTGGGGAGCTACAGAAGAGCTTTCTCGAGTGACACAAACCCTTGGCGCAGTGTTAGAAGAGCAAATTCAAGCTCAAAATTGGGCACGCGTCAAAGAGCTTACCAACATCCTAAATCGTCTTATCCTCGAAGAAAGCGACAGAGAAGTACTTCAGAAGCGCTTCTACTCACTAGCTTCGACGGCGTTGGAAGAAGGCAACACCGATCTAGTTAAAGAGTATTGGCCAGCAGCTTACCTATTTAGCGACAGCTCTCCAACACTCGCAGCGCGCTTTTCTAAAGGCTTAGTGGACCGTATACACAGCCTTCTCCCCGCTGACGACGCCACGCTTAAGCTTTCTGCTCCCTACATAGCGCTTTGGAAGGATGCCGAAAAGGACCACGACGCACGCGTACAGCTCGCCAATGAGCTTATCGCAACGGGTGAGTCGATGTGGTTACAGCCTGACCAGGAAGATAAAGCTGTGGCAATCATGCAACTTGCCCTTACTCTCCCCTTCGATCAAGAGCGTGTGGACGTACGCAACGGACTGGAAAAAGCGCTCACTCGCGTCTACAACGAGACGATAAAGCGTGACGACATCGACAAACTTCCTCACGTCTTTGCAGCGATGGAACGCTTCGATCTAGGGACTATTGACCTTAAGCAATCTACAGAAAGTAAGAAGCACCTCGGTAGTGCTCAAGAGCTACTTACCGCAGGTAACTTTGACGAAGCCTTACGCAGGGCTTTGTGGGTCTTACAACTTGAGGCAGAAAACCAAGAGGCCCGCTCGCTCACAGGCCAGATCTACTACCGCTTAGCCAAATACTCTAAGGCCCTGGAATACCTTACGGTCATTGAAAAACCCAATTTGAGCATTCTCGAGATGATTGCCGTCTCACAAATACTGACTAAGCAAGAGGCCGCAGGTAAGCAACTGCTGCTGGAACTGCAAGGTCACCACCCCCTTAATGACGACAGCTACCTCCGTCTTGGATTAGGTCTGCTCGCACAAGACCAAGTCAAAGAAGGCCAGAGGTGGCTCACGCAGATTGGGCATCCCACAGCCGAAAGTAATATCGGCCTAGCCTACGCTGCCTACATGCTTGGGGACTACCCACGTGTATCAAAGTTAATCGAGCTTACACCCCCACCATATAACGCTTTAGATGGTGTACGGGGCCTTGTCATTGAAAATGACTTAGCGACGGGACAGGTAGAACTAGCTGAAAAAGCGCTGATCAAGCTCCTCAACCAGCCCACACAGCCCGATACTAATGGAATGAGTCCACCGTTCCGCACATTTGAGCAGCAGAAACTCACACTTTTCGGTCGCTATTTTATTGCTGGCTTGTTCTTCAAGGACACAAAGAAGAAAAATGATGTAGCAACGAAGTACTTCAACCTCATCAAAGACCCCACCCCGGAGATCCGAGTGGTGCGAGGTGACACCCGCCTTCAGCTTGGAGACTACACAGGGGCCGTCGAAGATCTTCTCGCAGCAGCAACGCAAAGCAATGACCTCACAGCTCAAAAGAGGGCTATGCCTCTACTTGCCAGAGCCTACGATGGCGCGCGGCAACCTATTCAAGCCCTTACCTGGTACCGACGTTTCTTTGAGCTCGAGAAGAATGGCGCTGAATTCCGAGGCGCCTACGCGCAAACTCTCCTTGAGCTACGACGCTATGATCTTGCCCTCGAAGAATATCGCCTCATTGTCGACACCGAAGCGATGGCTCCGCGTGATGCCTTCGGCTATGTAGACGCACTGATCCACACAAACCGCTTCGATGAAGCTGTGGTAGAAGGAAAAGAGTTCCTAAATCAACAGCCACCACTACCGCTTGATGTACAGCTTCGGATTGCACGCTTGATGGTCGTGGCTAACGCACAGGAACTCACCTGGCCAATGCTACAGCGTTTGCCACCAATCCCAAATCTGTCCTCTGATGAAACAATCCATCTGTTGCGCTTTCTAATGCAAATTGGCTCCTATGGACAAGCCCTTAGCGTTGCCAATGCCAGGGAAGAGGATCTGTCCAAAAACATCGAAGGTTTGCTCGTACAGGCAGAGCTACAGTATAAGCTCTCGCGATTCACAGATGCGCTCTCACTCGTTCAAAAAGCCAAAAGCTTGAACCCCGCAGACCCTTCTGTTGGCGACGCTCTCTCTCTGTACGCCCGTGACATCAACATCTTAGAAACCTTAGCTAATGAAGCAGAGAGAGCCGTAGACAAAGAACCAAGCAACCTCTCACCAAAAGTTGTCTATGGCGAACGCATGGCGGCTTTAGGTGCGTGGGCACGTACAACAGAGGACCAGGGACACGCCCGTTTTCAGTCCGATATCCAAAAGTCCCTTTTCCATCTTGGTAAGGTCGTCGACCATCACGATGACCTTCCCATTGTCCACAACCTTCGTGGACAGTTACTGACACTTTTGAATAAGCCACAAGAAGCATTGGAGGCGTATCGAGAAGCAATCAAAGCCGACCCTTCGTATACCGATGCTTTTAATAACTTGGCACATCTCTATCGACGACTTAAGGACAACCGCAGCGCCATTCGCGCGCTCTACCAGGCAGCGAAATACAGCCCAAGCGATGCCTTAGCTTGGCAGAAGCTTGCCGAGCTCTACCATGACAGCGGCAATCTATACGAGGCCTCCAACTACTACCAAAATGCGATTAAATATCGTCCGAGCAACATCCGCAACTACATCGCGCTAGGTCGCGTATTCTTGGAACTGCGCAACCCCGAAGACGCCCAAATGATCCTGGAGCATGGAGTAGAGTTATCCCCGAACAACCTAGGGGTTTTGACAGTGCTCCTAGAGTGCTTGCACGATCCTCTCTTGCATGTCTCTACCAACGATCGCGAAGCGTTGACAACACAAAGAGATGCAATCTACAACAAGATCGCTGCTATCGACAGCAAGCTTGCCGAGAGCACTCTGAAGGAAATCAAAGAAAATCGCCCCCAGTGGGATTTTGACTTCCCTCCTATAGATGCAACGACGGTGTGGCCAGAACATCCTTCCGTCGAGGGATTGTAAACCCGGTTGTAAGGGACTTAGCTAGTGCATCTGTCGAAAGGGGAATAGACTACGCTGTTCCTTGCTCTTCGAAGGTGCATAGATAGCGAGATCCATGCTAGTATACTCAACTATTTGCAGCACGTGGACAGGTTATGTATCTTGTTGTCGTTCTATACAGTTTATTCGCGAGCGTCTTTACCATTTCGAAGATTGGCCTAGAGTATACAGAGCCATTTTTCTTCGTGGGAACACGAATGCTTGCTGCTGGTGTGTTACTGCTGATTTATCAAGGTATCACCGCACCCAAAAGTCTGCGCTTAGGTGGTAAACATCTAGGCCGCCTATTTGCGTTGGGACTGTTCAACATCTATCTTACCAATGCAATGGAGTTTTGGGGTCTAAAATACCTGACATCATTTAAGACCTGCTTCATCTACAGTCTCTCCCCGTTCATGGCGGCGATTCTTTCCTATTTCCTTCTAGACGAGAGAATTTCACGCCGGAAATGGTTGGGACTCGCAGTGGGATGCGCGGGCTTCATCCCGATACTTCTCACACACACCTCAAGTGAAGCCGCTATGACTTATGTGGGAATTGTGAGCCTTCCCGAACTCGCCGTCATGGTCGCCGCTGCAGCAAGCTCCTACGGATGGATACTGCTACGTCAACTTGTGAAAGACGAGGGTTTCACCCCTATGGTGGCTAATGGATATAGCATGCTCATTGGTGGCATCATGGCCCTGGTTCACTCCTATCTTGTAGAACCTTGGCATCCCATTCCAGTGAGTGAGTTTGCGCCTTTTCTCAAGTGCACATTGCTGCTGATTGTAGTCTCCAATGTGCTAGCCTACAATCTCTACGGCCATTTGTTAAAGCACTTCACAGCAACATTTTTGTCGTTTGCAGGCTTTATGACCCCTCTAATCACAGCTTTCTTTGGGTGGCTGGTACTTGGAGAAACCATCACCGTGTTTTTTGTGGCGTCGGCATGTATCGTTTTCGCGGGCCTTCTTATTTTCTACCAGCAAGAGCTGCGCAAGGGCATCCACATCGACGAAACGTAGTTTCCAGGTCAGGAGAGAACGTAGGTTCGATCTACGACTAAGCCATCGAGCCCACGACATGCTCAACATCATCATTTACGAATCCGCTTTGCATGACGAGATATCTTTGCGTCTCTGCAGCTTCGCGACTTAGCATCGCTCCTGACAGCGGAGTCTGCGACGCTAAGCTCCGCTGTCAAGTGCGCTTCCTTTCGTGTATCGTGAACGAGCCACATTCTAGACGGTTCGCTACACTCGCGATTGAAACGCAAAGAGGCAAAGATTCTAAGACGCAGAGGGAAATAGAAAAGTAGGTTCGATCTACAACTAAGCCATCGAGTCCACGGCGTGCTCAATATCATCATTTATCGATGCTTACCGAATAACGGGAGTAAAGCCGGGCTTCAAAAAAAGGAGCCCACACTTGTGTGGGCTCCAAAGATCGTATGGATGTCAACTGTTGGCGCTGTTACTTGCTCGCCTTGGTTTTTGACTTAGCCTTTGGCTTAGCTTTGGCCTTAGCATCCTTAGGGGGCATACCGGGCTGTGCAAGCGAGAAGACTTCCTTATCTTTGAACACAAGCTTACCGTCTTCCACAGTGACGTAGCAACGCCGCCCCTCGTCAGGGTGACGCAAGAGCTTCTCTGCCAGTGGGTCTTCGAGGTGTTGCTCGATCACGCGACGCAGGGGCCTTGCACCCATTTCCGGCTGGAAGCCTTGGTCAACGAGGTGCTTCTTGGCTTTATCATCAAGCAAGATGTAAATTTCCTTACGCTCAAGACGTTTTTGAACCTTTTGAATTTCAAGCTCCATGACCTCAAGAAGAAACTCTTTGCTCAGCGGACGGAAGATGACCACATCGTCGACGCGGTTTAAGAACTCTGGCTTAAACTGCTTCTTCACTGCTTCTTCGATCTTCTCTTTGATGGTGTCGTAGTCGGGAGCTCCTTCCTTGATACCAAAACCCACTGTGGTGCTCTTGCGAATAAGGTCAGCACCCAAGTTCGATGTCATGATAACGATAGTGTTGCGGAAGTCGACCTTACGCCCAAAGGAATCAGTAAGGCGTCCCTCTTCAAGGACCTGCAGCAGCAGATCCATCACATCGGGATGCGCTTTCTCAATCTCGTCAAAGAGCACAACGGAATAGGGGCGCTGGCGCACTTGCTCAGTGAGCTGACCGCCCTCTTCATGCCCTACATAGCCTGGAGGCGATCCTGTCATCCTGCTGACGGCGAATTTCTCCATGTACTCGGACATGTCAACTTGGATGAGGGCGTCTTCACCGCCAAACATATGCGTAGCAAGGAGGCGTGCCATCAGCGTCTTACCGACACCTGTAGGACCCATAAAGAGGAATGCACCAATGGGCCGGTTGGGATCTTTTATGTCCGCGCGGCTACGACGTATTGCACGGCATACTGTTCCGAGAGCTTCGGTTTGGCCGATAATCAGCTTACCAAGGTCCTCTTCCATCTTCAGAACTTTGTTAGTCTCACCTTGAGTGAGCCTGTTAAGAGGCACCCCTGTCATCCTAGCGACAACTTGTGCAATATCTTCGTCTTCAACGAGCACCTCATTTTCAGCCTTATTGATCTCCCACTCAGCGCGGGACTCCTGTAGCTTTTCACGCAGGGTCTTTTCCTTGTCCCGAAGCTTGGCGGCCTTTTCGTATTCCTGCCGACCAATAGCCTCTTCTTTAGCGATACGGGTTTCCTCGATCTCGGACTCGTACTGCGCAATATCATGCGGCTGGCTCATCATAGAGATACGCATTTTTGCGCCGGCTTCATCGATGAGGTCGATAGCTTTGTCAGGAAGGTAGCGCCCATGGACATAGCGGTCAGAAAGTACTGCCGCCTGCTGAAGCGAGTGGGGAGTGTAGATGCACTTGTGGTGCTCTTCATATTTCGCTTTAAGACCATTGAGGATTTCGATGGTCTCCTCAACTGATGGAGGGGCGATTAAGATTTTCTGGAAGCGTCGTTCGAGCGCGGCATCTTTTTCGATATGCTTACGATATTCGTCGACGGTGGTGGCACCGATACACTGAATTTCCCCACGCGAGAGAGCGGGTTTAAGGATATTGGAGGCGTCGATAGCGCCTTCAGCGGCTCCAGCGCCCACAATAGTGTGGAGTTCGTCAATGAACAGAAGCACCTGCCCATTTTTTCGGATCTCGTCCATGACGGCTTTGATCCGCTCCTCAAACTGCCCACGGTACTTAGTACCTGCGATCATCAATGCGAGGTCGAGGTTAATGAGCTTTTTCTTACGTAGATTATCCGGCACATCGCCACGGACAATAGCTTGTGCAAGTCCTTCAACAATCGCAGTTTTACCCACGCCCGCTTCACCAACAAGGACAGGGTTGTTTTTGCGGCGCCGGCACAGAATGAGAATCAGACGTTCTACCTCTTCCTTCCGACCAATAACCGGGTCCATTTTGCCTTCACGGCACATCTCCGTCAGGTCGTGCCCATACGCTTTGAGGGCGGGCATCTTATCGGATGTTCCACCGACACCTGCTTTCTCGTACTGCTTGGACCCACTGGTAGGTGGAGGAGTTGCCCCAGCACCAATAGGAGGAAGCTGAAGGTTGAAGGTCTCGAGTTCCTTAAGGACCTCTTTACGCACTTCTTTAAGGTTTACATTTAGGTTTTCAAGAACCTGAGCTGCAACGCCATCGGTCTGTCGAAGCAGACCTAGAAGCAGGTGCTCGGTACCTACATAGTTGTGGTTAAGGTTACTGGCCTCTTCATTGGCATATTCGAAGACCTTTTTTACTTTGCCTGTGAGGGCAGGGTCTCCATAAACCTGAATTTCTGGGCCGTAGCCAACAAGTTTCTCAACTTCGGCGCGTACCGTCTCGAAGTCGATATTGAGATTGCGTAGGACATTGACCGCCACACCCTGGCCCAGTTTAAGCAGTCCAAGCAGGACGTGCTCTGTACCTAAGTAGTTGTGGTTAAGTCTTTGAGCTTCCTTCTTAGCAAGCTTAATGACCTGTTTGGCGCGGTTGGTAAACTTGTCAAACATTGGTATTCACCCATATAAATCTATGTAAATCATGTACTTTGTGCACTGTAGCCTGATGGTATGACCCCAATACTTTTTTTGCAATCGCACCAAGTCAAGCTTCGTCAAAGATGCGATATTCATGCCAAAGTCATTAAGAATAAAGCCTTACCTACAGGCCATAGAGGCTAAGGTAAGGCTAGCAACGACCTTTTGGGCGTTGGCGATGCTCTCGTTTACGGAGATACCATCGAAACAATTGCCTAATAACGAGATTCTCGAAGATAGGCTTTCAAGGCGTTTTTTGATCTGAGCTACACGGGCGGCGTGCCCCAAAGTGTACTGTGGAATGGAGCCACGCGCTGCGTGAACCTGCACATAGTCGGGATCCACTTCTATGCCCAGGTGCCGTGCAAGAGCGTCGCGCGCCATTATTTCAAAATCCCGCACACCATAGGCGCTAAAATCAGGCATGTGCTCGCCACCAATCATCACAGTAAAGCGTTGCTGCTCAGGGGAGCTGCTGTGCTCAGCGAAGATACAGCTATCCCACACGACACCCAGCACACGCTCGGATTCTCGAGAGGGTATGAGATACCCAAAGCCCTCCTGATTAAGCACGCGTTGGCGATAGCCTATATTTACTACGGCAACAGAGGTCAATGGGATTTCACCGAGCAGTTCCGTCAATGTGGGATCGCTATCGGCAAAGAGGCTTCCCAAAGCAGGAGCAGGGAGAGCAGAGATAAGATAGTCGGCGGCAAATTTCTCGCCATTAGAACAGACGACCTCAACACCATTTTCGTGACAGTGCAGGTTCCACGCCCGCGTTCCCTTGATGATTTTTGCGTCGAGCTGAGCTTCCAAGGCGTGAATGAGCTGTTCCATGCCCTGTCGCAGAGAAAACAGGCTTCCCTGCTTGCGCACGCTGCGAATGAAGGGGGTGTCAGGTTCATTCCCAGCCTCGTTGCGTGAGAAGGCTCCTTTAACGAGAGATCCCTTTTGGCGCTCCCAGTTAAATAGTGTGGGAAAGCACGCCTTTACAGAGAGGTGCCGAGTATTTCCGGCATAGATCCCAGAAACCATAGGATCGACAAGGGTTTCAGCAGCATAGGCACCTAAACGCCGCTCTATGAAAGTGTAAATCGTTTCATCGTCCGACTGCCCCGGCGGCACACGCCATTCACGCAGCAGTGGCCATACGAGAGGCCGTGTAAGAGGCGAGCGCAGGAAGGATATAGGCCCTTGAGGCACTAGCTGAAGATGTCCCCTTGTGTAGATATATCTTTTGTGGGCACTGCGCTGTGCGCTAATCACTTGGTCTTGAAGTCCCAATTCTTCAATCAGACACAAGGTGTGGGCTCCCGCTCCACTTGCGCGGCAGCTGCGGGGTCCTGCCTCAAAAAGAAAGCCCTCGTCGTGCTGCGTTTGGATCCACCCACCAAGGCGCTCTGATGCTTCAAGAAGCGTAACCTCAACCTCTTTACCGTAACGCGTTTGGAGGGCCCACGCTGCGGCAAGACCGCTGATGCCTCCTCCTAAAACAACGACAGAATGTGCCATACTAGACTCCCTTGGAAAAGCGCCCTACTCCTCCTTGCTTCTGGAGGTAGGCGTCAAAAATCACGGCGATGTTACGCACGAACAACCTTCCTGTAGGGGTGGCTCGAAGTTCCGTCGGACTATTTTCGAGCAATCCATCTGACACAGCTTTTTGGATAGCGGGCTGCTCCACAGAGAAATATGTGTCAAAATCGGCTTTGTAACGCTCTTTAAAGGCGCTTTTATCAATATAGTATTGACACATCATACGGTGAATGACCCAGCGACGCAGTTGATCTTCGTGGTCTAGAACTATGCCCCGACGAGCAGGAAGAACCCCAGCATCCAAGGAAGCATAGTAGTCGTTGAGCTCCTTCACATTCTGTATATATGCCCCGCGGCAGTCCCCTATTGCCGTCACCCCAAAGCCTATCAGGTCTTGGGCAAGAGCAAGGGTGTACCCCTGGAAATTGCGGTGTAGCGTCCCTTTCAGGTAGGCTTGAGCTAAAGGATCATTACGTAGCGCGAAGTGATCCATGCCCAAAGCGATATAACCCTCCCCAAGAAGGCGGCGCCGTGCTTCGAGGTAGATACGAAACTTGTCTTCGGTCGAAGGCAAAGTGTCGTCAGGTATGGCCTTCTGGTGGGGTTTTAACCACGGAACTTTAGCATAGGAAAATAGAGCAATGCGGTCGGGGCGCATAGCAGCAACTTTATCGATAGTATCGACAAAAGTTGCGGGCGTCTGAAACGGAAGACCGTAGATTAAATCGAGGTTAATACCCTCAAAACCCATTGCACGGGCACGCTCATAGGTCTCTAGACTCGACTCATAGCTCTGGCGGCGCCTAACAGCATCTTGGACCTTGGGATCAGTGTCCTGAACACCAAAGCTAACACGGTTAAATCCAAGATCTTTCAAATGGGCAAGTTTCGCTCCAGAATCCTCCATGACAGTCCTAGGGTCTACTTCCATAGAATACTCACCAAGAGCATCAAAAGCGAAGCGCTCGCGCAGCTTCTCCATGATACGTGTAAGCTGCTCACAGGTCAGCTTCGTTGGGGTCCCTCCGCCAAAAGCCACCTGTGTGACAGGCTGTGGATTGGAGCCCAACTGGTCCGCTGTTAGATCGATTTCCCTCAGCAAGTACTGCACATAGCGCTCTTCATTTTCAGGGCGCCTATTAAGCACCACGGAGCACCCACAGTAGAGACACATCGACTTACAGAAGGGGATATGCAGGTACAACGAAAGTGGCTGCGTGTCCTGCCTCAACTTCGTTAGCTGCCCGATATACGCATCGGGATCTAAAGCGCGCCACTCAGGAGCAGTTGGATAACTCGTATAGCGAGGTATAGCCCTATCATAACGCTGAAGCATTTCCAGACTTACACTTTCTGTGCCGAGCGTGTCACATGTCGTCATCGTCTCTATTTCCCCACTCTACACTCGATCGCTTTCACACTATCGACTAGTGCGGAAACGGACTCTAAAGGAGTTTTAGGAAGCACACCGTGTCCCAACCCCAGAATGAATCCTGGGTCACCAGACATCTCATCGAGGAGGCGTTGCGTCTCCCTCTGCACAACATCTGTAGGTGCAAACAGGAGCTGGGGATCTAAGTTACCCTGCAAAGCCACATCAGAACCTAAGCTGCGACGTATCTGCGGAAGAGACCCATTCCAATCTAGACTCAAACCCGCGGGCTTGAGCTGAGCAAGCTGCTCAGCATAAAAGGAGGAGCCACGACAAAATAGAATCACCGGCACACCCATAGGCTGTATGGCATCGACAATCCTCTGGAAATACGCCAACGAAAAGGCACTGAACTGGTGATGAGTGAGAACATTAGCCCAAGAGTCAAAAATCTGGATGGCGTCGACACCTGCCTCCACCTGCATTTTTAAGTAGCGGATGCTTGCATCGGAAATTCTATCGAGCAAGGCTGAAAAGCTCACGGGGTCTCGATACATCCACGCTTTTGTGTGCGCAAAATCGCGGCTTGAGCCGCCTTCAATGAGGTAGCTTGCTACAGTAAAGGGTGCCCCACAAAAACCTATTAGTGGCACATCGAGCTCCTGCTTAAGCTGACGTACCCCGGCGGCTACAAAATTCAGAGTCTCCTCGACAGCACCTTCAGGCATGTTCGACAAGTCAGCACCATTGCGTATAGGCTCGGTAACAACAGGACCTACGCCTTCGACAAAACGCACCGTACGCCCAAAGGTCTCCAGAATGAGCAGAATGTCAGAAAATAGAATAGCGGCGTCCACACCAAAGCGCTTGATAGGCATCTGTGTCACTTGCGCAATCAGATCAGGCTGGCGACACATCTCCTCGAAGGCATAACGCTCGCGCAGAGCACGATATTCCGGAAGATAGCGCCCAGCCTGACGCATCAGCCACACAGGGGGACGTCCACGGTTGCGACAGCCAAGAGCTTCGAGAAAACGTTGAGACCCCACAAGACCCTCCAAAGGAAAAAACAAATTTGTAGTGCTATCACGATAACGCGTTACGAGTCACTATCCAAGGAAAAAGACTGCTAAAACAAAGGACCCAAAGGACAAAAGGGACATAAGGGACAAAGCTACTCTGTCCCTTATGTCCCTTTTGTCCTTTGAGTCCTTTTACACTTCGAGAGCGTTTAGAGAATCCTCTCCAAAATGGACTCGACATTGAAACCGAACTCCCGCGCCAAAGCTCCCGCAGGCGCTGAGGCACCGAAGCCTTCCATACAGATCGCGACACCATCGCTTCCGATGTACTTATGCCAGCCCTGGTCGATGCCAGCTTCGATACTCACGCGACGACCAAGATCTCCACCGAAGACAGTCTCTTTGTAAGCATCGTCTTGGAGCTCAAACAGCTCCCAGCACGGCATGGAAATCACACGCACGCTTTTACCGAGCTTTTCAAGTTCTTGAGCAACATCGAGGGCTAGTACAAGCTCGGAGCCTGTCGCTACGAGGGTGTAGTCTGGGTTACTACTTTCCTTCCTAACGATGTAAGCACCACGCCCAACACCCTCGTCGTAGGAAACGTCCGTTCCCCTGAGCGTAGGCAGAGACTGTCGCGACAGCGCCAACGCCGAAGGGCCCTCGTGGCGGAGAGCTCCTAGCCAGGACATCTTCACCTCGTTAGCATCAGCAGGACGGAAGAAGTAAAGCTCAGGTATGGCCCGCAACGCCGCAAAATGCTCGACAGGTTGATGTGTAGGGCCATCCTCACCCAAAAACACGGAGTCATGAGTAAACTGATAAATAACAGGGGTCTTCTGCAAGGCTGCCAAACGGATAGCATTGCGCATGTAGTCGGAAAAGGTCAGAAATGTACCAATATAGGGGCGCAGCATCTGTGTTTGTGCTAAACCTGTAGCCATGGCTCCCATGGCAAACTCCCGTACACCGTATTTGATGTTACGCCCAGCAAAACTTCCGGGACCCACGAGTCCTCCGTCCTCTAGCATCGTCATATCCGAGCAAGACAGGTCTGCCGAGCCGCCAATAAGCTGTGGGAATACTTTCATGAGGACGTTAAGAACGGCGTGCGACGCCTTACGTCCAGCAATGCAATCGGCAATATCGATATCACGCAGCTGGGTCTCTAAATCTACAGGTAAATCGCGGGTCACATACTTCTGAAACTGAGCATAGCGCTGCGGATGCGCCTGCGACCACGCGTCTAGGCGTGCCTTCCACTCGGACTCTAAAGTCGTGTCCTGCTCTAGCTTGTTCGTGAAATGGTTTTTGACAGCTTGAGGGACAAAAAAGCGCTCTTCAGATAGTTCAAGAGCACTTTTTGTGAGCTTAGCTTCTTCCTCACCCAACGGAGAGCCATGCACTTTGTGCGTTCCCGCTTTATTAGGAGATCCCTTACCTATGACAGTACGTGCCATCACCATCGTGGGTCGACGCTGCCGTGTACGCAACGGCTCAAGAGCTTTGTGGATCTCATCGAAGCTATGCCCATCAATTTCTACAACATCCCAGCCATAGGCTCGGTAGCGCGCTGCAGTATCTTCAGAGCACGACTCCGATAGCGGACCGTCTAGGGAAATATTATTGGCGTCATAGATCAAAATGAGGTTATCGAGCTTAAGATGTCCCGCAAGAGAACACGCCTCGGCGCTAATACCTTCCATGATACAGCCATCACCCGCCAGGCAGTAGACCTTGGCGTCGAATAGTGTGTGAGGATCGGTGTTGAAACGCGCTCCCAACAGCTTTAAGCCCAAAGCCTGTCCCACAGCATTACCGAGGCCTTGGCCCAATGGACCCGTCGTCGTCTCCACTCCCGCCGTCTCTGTCGATTCAGGATGCCCCGGAGTCTGCGAATGCAGCTGACGGAATTTCTTAATCTCATCCAACGATAGATCAAAGCCCGCAAGATGCAGACACGAGTACAGCCACATCGACCCATGCCCCGCGGACAAAATCATGCGATCGCGATTGCGCCACTCTGGGTTCTTTGGATTGTGCCGCAGCGCATACCCATAAAGGTAGGCGCCAAGCTCCGCGCAGCCCAACGGCAGGCCGGGATGCCCAGAATTCGCCTGCTGCACAGCGTCGATGGACAGATGACGGATGGTATTAGCCACCTTCCCTAAGGTCTCTTTTAACTCAGGCTCCAGGGCCGCACACTCTTCCTCTTGATCTGCAGTATACACAGTGGCGTATCTCCTAAATGGTGGATGACGTCGGCCGGGCTATAGGTACGTAACTCCCGATCCATCAATATTCTAGACTATTTCTCTAGGTAGTAAACAAGTGTAGGAAGAACGCCGATATCCATCAAGTGAAAATCCCCAGCTGCAAACCGTGCACCAGAAATAATATCTATTGCAATAAAAGTGAATTTACAACAAAATGAACAGTCTGACTGTTTAATAACTATAACTAAATGAGATTACTATAATAATGGAAACAAGTACTACTACACAAAACCCAGATTCTTCTTCTGGGTGCAAGACCTATCCTTCAGGTCTTCCGGAACACTACATGGTCGTCTGCCCTCTTGCTGACAGAGAACTGATGGAGACCGAACTCAATCAACGTATTGCTAACTGCACCTGCTTTCCTCCTGGAGGAAAAGAGGTAGTGCGTCAAACACTCCTTCACTTCACTCCGATGTTCTACGCCACCCAGATTATTCACTCGTTCATTGGCGAACTTTTTCCAAGCTTCAGCCCGTTCCCGGATCCAATGCCGTACCTATCTATGCTTACGCAAGAGCTCGAAGACACCACCTATCAAGACTCAGTTGATTCGTTTTCAAGAATGGTCACCAGTCGACTCAATTGGCTAAACCAGTTTTTCAACAAGACCTTAACAGAAGAGCAACAAGCTCAATTCCGTGAAGGCACGCCCCATCGTCAAACGGCTCTCGATAGAGTCACAAGTCGCACAAAATATAGCGCCGAGGAAGCGGTTACACTATACAATAGAATCGTCGCCAAAAATGTCATCGATCTAAGTGAAGAGGGCACTGCGACCTCAAATCGAAAGCGCCAACGCGACGACGCTAGGCCAAGCGATGACACAGACTCACAGCCGCCTCAAAAACGCCAATGCACCTCTGGGCCAAGCAGTACTACTGCTACTGCTACCACCACAACGACTACGACGACCACAGCTCGTCCGGTACAATCGACAGTACCCTTCACGGCGGAATTATGGAATGCCCCCACCGATAGTGTAGTATGGCATGGCAAACAAATCTGGCCTCACCCCCGACCGAATCCGAAGCCTGTAGGCGAATGCAAAGCTATAGCGCTGGCAGACAACAGTCTTGTCGCGCTAAGTGCCAGCGGCGTGCGTCTCATCTCTTGCGTAAGCGGCGAAGAAATTTGCTCCTACATTCCCCCGGAACTCGATAAAGCTAATGCATACACATGTGTTGCAGCCATGGGCTCGCTAGTTTTCGCTGGAGGCCGCTCGGAAGTGACTGTCCTTCAGATGGCAAACTCCAAACTAGACTTCGTTGCGAAACTCGATGTCGGTCAAGAGCGAGTCAACTGCCTCGCCACAGGATTTATTAACGGCACAGCATATCTAGCGATAGGTCTATGGAATGGACGTGTCGCTTATCGTCCTATCGCAGGTGCAGCAGCAATCACTTATCTGAACGGTGGCAGCAAAAACCCTATTACAGCTCTACATGTGTCTAATCACATTATCGCTGCAGGTTCATCAGGCAAAGCGGTATGGGTATGGAAAGCTCAGGACCTTAGCAAACGCCCAATAGTTCTAAGAGGCCACGTAAAAACCGTGCTTGCTTTGGCTGTATCCCCCCACTACCAAGGTTCCGCAGACAAGGCGGATAACGAGCCGAATTTGGATTTTGCTAGCACCTCGAAAGATGGAACGCTCAGATTTTGGGATCTAACTAGTGGCCTCCAAACAGGGATTGTAAGACCGATCACAGAAGAGGATGACTCTACACAAACAACCGAATTAGCAGGTCTTCATTGGGATCAAAACCGGCTTCTTGTGGGCGGCAAAGACTCCATTGCACGCTTGGATCCCAATGACCCAACTACTATACTTAGTGATGTGAGCATTCAATCGCTTATGGGTCCCAAAAACGAGAGTGTCAGCGGGATGGTGGTCGCGGGAGATGTTGTGTTTCCATTAAGCGAAGTAAGAGGTAAGGGCCGCATTGCCCACATTACCCTTGCGCCTAAGGCACCCCAGGTTTCGACATCAGCGGCGACTGTGCCAGGCGCATCAAGTGCCCCTAGTACAGCTGTTGCAGGTCCTAGCTCAGATCCAACGGATGTGGATTTCGAGGCACTCCTTAGATCCGCCTTGATGAGTGACGAAGAAGACAGCGAGTAAAGCGACACACACAACAGCTCCGACACACATGTTGGAGCTGTTTTGGGACTTGTACGCCATTCCAATGCCAACAAGAGTTTTGGTGCGATCGCGGCACGTAGAGAGTGTAAAGAAATGCAACATTACCTTTTTTTAGGCCCGAAGGGCTGTAACCTGTATAGCCTGGGGCGTAGCCCCAGGTAGGCTAATTAAGCTTTTGAGCGCTGTAAGTGCGACACATGTTTCGCATGGATGTGTCGCACTTACAGCGCTCAGAGTGTATTTTGGACTTTCCCAGGGCGCTGCCCTGGGCTA
>JAJFMA010000266.1 GCA_021772415.1 Chlamydiota bacterium | reverse complement strand
TTCTCCAACGCAACGGCTTCATCGAGAAGACCTGCCTCGACCATCTGTAGACAACGCCTGTCGATGCGGCGATAAAGTGTTTCTTTAGGGCGGTACAGAAACCAGCAGCGGAAGTCGAAGGTGCGTTCACAAGCCCGCGCTTTCCATTGGATGTCGCTGACCTTTTGTCCGGTTAGAGTAATGATCTCCAAGCCACGGACAATTTTGTGTTTATCGTGCTTAGTGATGCCCTCAGCGTATTCGGGATCCAGTCCGGACAGACGCTTGTATAGGCTGTCAAGACCATTGCGTTCTAGGTCCGCCTCCAAAGCACTGCGCACTTCTGGGGCTGGTGGTGGTCCCAAAGGAGGACCATAAAGAAGTGCATGGAGGTAGAAGCCCGAACCTCCTACGAAGATCGGTACGCCGCCGCGTTCAATCACTTTACGACATGCCTGCATCGCTTCATCATAGAAGTCGACGACAGTGAAAGGCTCGGTAACATCGCGGATGTTCATAAGATGATGGGGAACTTCTAAGCAATCCTCAGGCGATACTTTGGCGGTTCCGATATCCATGCCGCGATAGACTTGCATTGAGTCTGCTGACAAGATTTCGCCGCCAATTTGTTTGGCGAGTAGAAGAGCGAATTCAGACTTGCCACAAGCTGTGGGGCCTGCGATAACAATGACTGTCTTTCGTTCGCGTTTTTTGAGTTCAGCATCTTCTTTCCGTGCTTCGACGCACAGTTGATGAAGAGCTTCGTCGACTTCGCTAGTTTCAAAAGTGATTCCGCTGTCCAAGAAATTCTACCCTATCACGTGGACCAGATATGTTCTTGCATGCCTTTGACGGCCTCGTCTTGGTTCGGGTAGACGTCGATGAACTCGTCAAACCCGGACATCTTAAGGATGTCTAAGACACCGCTGTCAACGGAGCATAAACCTAGTCTACCTGAAGCGGTTTTTACGCGTTTGAAGGTAGCTAGAAGCATGCGCATTCCTGCGCTACTGAGGTAGGTGACCTCGGAGAAATTAAGCAGCACCCTGCGCTCACTGCCTTCAATAGCGCTAAGGACTTCTTTCTCTACGGGTTGTGATGACAGTGCATCCAAACGGCCGCCGATCTTGAGGATGATAATACCCTCTAAATGTTCTTCTTGGACTGTAGCTGTGTTGCTCATTAGACCTCCAAAGGCGTTGAGCCTACTTATACCACATATATATGCCTACGCGTAATATTCATCCAACGCTGATTGGAGTCATCAACTGTATATAACTATGCATTTGATTTGTAGCATCATAGGAAATTTCAGCGCCTGGTAAGTGCAAAGATGTGCGCTTGCAAGGTAAAGAATGGAGCTAACGTGAGTGCTGAGACGACGAACAGTGCACCGCCTCGATTTGGGGGGCTAAGCCTTCAAGGAGCTTATCTTTGACCGAAGCTACTGTTCCGTGAAATAGAGCCCCAGCAGCGCACCGGTGGCCTCCGCCACCAAGCTCTTGAAGCAAGGGCTTGATGTTAAGGTCTGCCTTAGAGCGAACCGACACGCGCACTGTGAGCGGGTCGATTTCCCTTAGAAGGATCACACACACCACATCTGAAACGAGTTTATCGAATTCCAAAATGTAGTCGAGATCGAGATTCTCAAGTTCAGCGGGGTCTAGTCCCACATTTTTGCAGTCTTCGTGGTGGAGTTCCTGAATGAGCACAGAGTTGTTGTAGTAGAGGCCCATCCCTTTAAGAGCTAGCGCGAAAAGCTGTAATTGAGGAAGGGACAGCTGCTCGAAAAGCCTGGAGTACATTAAGTCAGGGTCGACTCCAAGCTTAATGCACTCGTCAGCGATCTTGTGGGCTTTGCGGGTGGTGGATGCATAGGAGAAGCGCCCTGTATCACACAAAATACTAGTATAGATACCTGTGGCAGCCCGAAGGTTCAGGTCGAAACCACACTCCTTATATAGAGTGTATAGCATTGCACCCACTGAGCAGGCATGTGGGTCGATCACCGTGTGCTGAAATTCTGGAGCGCGAGCTTTGTGGTGGTCGACACACACAGTGACGAGATCGGCGCGTTCACACAGGGCACTAAGGCGATCGATACGATCGCGCCTGTGTGCATCCAAGACAATCAGGACCTCAGCTTCATCGTAAGATATAGAGGGTTCGTACTGTTCGAAGCAGCCATGGTAATCCAGGAAGCGAAACTTCTCTGGCATCGGGCTGTCGCAGACAAATCTAACACTCTTGCCCTTAAGGAGAAGTAACTCCGTGAGTGCGCAGGAAGACCCAATTCCGTCACCGTCAGGGTGCGAATGTGTTGTCAGCATGAAGTGGTGGTGCTGGTCGATAATGCGCTTGACCTCGCGCCACATAACGTGAGCTCCCTATTTACGAGTCTTAAGGAGCCCGACCCGCTTTCTCCGGGACTCTTTCTTCCTTTACTTCCTTGCTTACCTTGTCTGATGTAGACGAAGGTCGCTCAAGGAATTGTACGCGTTCTGCGGCAACGCGAAGCTTACAGCGCTTTTCGCCTTCTTTGCTATACCATACGTCGAGCTGAAGATGTCCTTCAACTAAGACAGGAGAAGAGCAGTCTAGAGCTCGCGTGCAGGCTTCTGCCTGCTTTCCCCAGACGACGACGTCGACGAAACAAACTTCTTGCTGACGCTCACCACTCACGGTATAGTACTCGCGGTTAAGGGCGATAAGCAGGTCCGTGACCGACATGCCCCCTGGTGTTTTGCGCAGCTCCGGTTTCCGCGTTAACCGTCCTGCAATGATAACCTTGTTTAAGGCGACCATGCCTCTCCTCTTGTTGTGTCTTTGGTTGTTTACTCACTTTCCGTTTGGGGCCTGAGACAAAAAAGCGACCTTTTTGTGGCCCCTTTTTTTAAGTTCTACCTTTCTTCGTACTAGTGAGGGTCCTCCGTAAAATAGGTACCCGTGACCCACCATAGCGAAAACTTTTTTTTTGACAAGCGGCTTTTTTTTCTTTTTTTTGGCTTTGGGTTTCTTGCCCTGATTGTGACCTGATCTGGGCCCCGAGGTTAGCCTTGTTGGATTCTGACCAAGGCATGTCGCCTTATAGCTGTGGCATACAGGAACGAATTCGGCTATAAACGGGTTGATACCTTACTCCTGAGATCCCAAGAGAGTGTCGGGAAGCTTTATGGGCTTACAGAGGTGATGCTCTTTCACGAAGTTATAGCCCCACTTTGACGAGGGTGTAAAGAAATGCAACGTTACCTTTTGTTAGGCCCGAAGGGCTGTAACCTGTATAGCCTGGGGCGTAGCCCCAGGTAGGCTAATTAGGCTTTTGAGCGCTGTAAGTGCGACACATGTTTCGCATGGATGTGTCGCACTTACAGCGCTCAGAGTGTATTTTGGACTTTCCCAGGGCTGCGCCCTGGGCTATGCAGATTGCTGGCCTTTCAGGCCGCCGGAAAATGTGCGAGCTCATGAGGGCTAATGGTCATTTCATCACCACCACCAATTTCTTTACACTCTCGACGGGGGGGCTTTGACAAGATGACCCATTGGATTTCACGAAGGATTAACCGGGAGTTAAGGCTAGCAACCCTACACCCACGTTGGACTGTATGACGCAACGTTATGTAAGACTTAAAGGCTGCAGGCAGAACAACCTAACGGGGTTCAACCTCTCGTTGCCCAAAGATACTCTTGTCGTGATTACAGGAGTTTCGGGTTCCGGGAAGTCTTCGTTGGCCTTTGACACTCTCTATGCCGAGGGCCAGCGGCGCTTTTTGGAGTACCTGTCTCCTCAGGCGCGTCAGCTGATGAGGCAGATGCCTCGTCCTGACATTGACTTTATTGAAGGTCTGTCCCCAACCCTGGCTGTGCAGCAAAATAGACGTGGAGTTCCCTCTCGCACAACTGTGGCGGCGCATACTGACATACAGGATTTTCTTGCCTTACTTCTGTCGCGGGTAGGGCGGCAACATAGCCCGGTCACTGGGCAACTCCTTAGACGCTATACGCGACAGGAGATGGTCGAAGCGATTTTACAGCATTATGCTGTCGGTGCACGCTTGCAGCTTTTGGCGCCCGTGTCTTTGGAGCACGAGAGTTTTTCCGAGGCTGTTGACCGGCTTCAAAAGAGTGGTTTTCTTCGTTTAAAGCTTGATGGTCAAGAGTTTGAGATCGATCAGCAGAGACTGGATGTTGATGTCGGCGAAAGCCCACGCTTAGAGGTTGTCGTAGATCGCCTTGTGATGAAAGAGGATCTGCGAGAGCGTTTGTCTGCATCACTGGAAACGGCCCTAGATTTAAGTGGTGGGATCTTAAAGGTTTGTGAGGGGCGTGATGGACCTGTCGCATACTATACAGAGATATTTCTGTGCGCTGACAGTGGAATGCGTTTTGATCCTTTGGTTCCTGCGGACTTTAACCCTAAATCTCCAAGGGGGGCGTGTCCTCAGTGCTTTGGGTGCGGCTATCTCCATGACGATGTAGATCAAATATGTTCTCTGTGCCAGGGAGCCAGGCTAAAGAGTGTTTCCTTAGCTTGCCGTGTAGGAGGAGATAACATAGCGGAACTTTGTGCTCTTTCCATAGAGGAGCTGAGTGTCGTCGCCAAATCGTGGACGTTCACAGGGCGCGACGCTGTCGTTGCTGGCGAGATCATCCCCGAAATTGTGTCACGCCTGGAATTCTTGAGTGATGTGGGCTTAGGATACCTGGAACTCAATAGACTCGGCTCTACACTAAGCGAGGGGGAGGCTCAGAGAGTGCAGTTAGCATCTCAGCTTGGCGCGAAGCTTTCGGGCATTTTATATATCCTCGATGAACCCTCCAGAGGCTTACATCGTCGGGATCTTAGCTCACTAGTTCATGTTCTCAGTGAGCTTCAGAGACTTGGCAATAGTGTTGTGATTGTGGAACACGATGCCCAAATGATTGCTTGCGCTGATCATGTTGTCGAGCTAGGACCTGGCTCGGGAGTGCACGGCGGTAAGATCGTTTTCCAGGGTAGCTTACAAGAGCTTCGGGACAGTCCTACCTCGGTGACGGGCCATTGGCTCCAGGGAAAGGAGAAGCTTCCTAAGCAAAAAGCGCGGAAGATGGGGGGGCAGCAGCTAGAAATTGTTGACGCTGATACCCATAATTTAAAGAATCTTACGCTTCAGATTCCCTTAGGAGGTTTAGTCGGCGTTTGTGGTGTTTCGGGATCGGGGAAATCTACCTTAGCGGTGGATGTGCTGTCGCAAGAGCTGAAACAACATCTTAAAAGTGGGACGCCATGTCCACATATTAACAATCCGGAGCTCATTGAGCGCTTGGTCATTGTTGAGCAAAGACCTAGTGGTATTAGTGCGCGGTCGACACCTGCGACATATGTAGGGTTGATGACGCCGCTGAGGTCTCTGTATGCAAAGACGCGACTTGCTCGAGCACGCGGGTATACCGCCTCACGCTTCAGTACAAATAGGAAGGGAGGGCGTTGTGAGGCATGTGAGGGCTTGGGGCTGTCGCGTGTGGACATGCAGTTTATGCCAGAGCTTTATGTGACGTGTGACCTATGCCGGGGGCGACGCTATAACTACGAGACCTTGCAGGTGTTGTGGGAAGAGCTATCGATAGCAGATACCTTAGATTTAAGTGTTTCTAGTGCAGTAGAACGCTTCCAGCACCACCGTGAACTCGTTGGCAAACTTTCGCTTATGCAAGAACTCGGACTAGGATATCTTACATTAGGGCAGAGTTTTAGCACGTTGTCTGGAGGCGAAATCCAACGCCTTAAACTTGTTGCAGAACTCGCACGTACGAGCGCAGTGTCAACGCTATACATTCTGGACGAACCTTGTGTAGGCCTGCATTTTAGTGACGTAGCAAAGCTTATAGCAGTCCTACAACGGCTTGTTGATGCGGGCAACAGTGCTATTGTTGTCGAGCACAATATTGCCCTACTTCAGCAGTGTGACTGGCTGGTGGAATTGGGGCCTAATGGCGGGCCTTACGGAGGAGAACTCGTCTTTGAAGGGACGCAAACAAAATTCCGCAAGGCCTCCACAGCCACTAGTGAAGTACTGAAATTTGTGTAGGCCAGTGCTAGATAATGTAGCATTTGAGTTTTGGGGGGATTGTCAGGAAACCTCAGAATTAGTTACGACACCTTTATATTGTCATGAGGTTCGGAGGACCGACTCATTGTAGGCCCACCCGGTTGGGTGGGGTAAGGTGAAGAAAGATCTCGGAGGCCTGTAAGGTCGACTCATGGCTCTAGACATGCCTGTGAAGTATGAGCTGGCCTTACAGGCCTTTGTAGATTATTGAATTTCACCCCACCCTATCGGGTGGGGCTACAATAAGGCGCCCCGTTGGGTCTCATGAAAAATCAACGATTTCGCAATCGATGTCGGGATTTCTTTACACTCTCTTCGGAGCTATGAAGATGTTTATGCCTATCCTAGGCTAAGAGCCAGCGCATCACGAAGTGGACCTTTTTGGGCTTCCATTTCGTCATGATCCAAGGGATTGAGTAAGCCTATGGGTCTCCAGAGCATTGCGATCCATAGTTTGATCTTGGTCCATACGTTTTTTTCTTCTCGTGGGATCATGTGGAAATGCACATGTGCCACCGTTTGGCCAGCAGATGGTCCGTTTTGGAGGCAGAGTAGATACTCTTCTGTACCATATACGTCTTTAAAGGCTCTCTGGATACGTTTTGTAAGTGTGTGAAACTCAACAATTTCATCTGTGTTGAGTTCCTCCAATCGTTGCACATGCCTCTTAGGTATGAGCATGCTGTGACCTGGCAGCATCGGCTTGTAGTTGTACAATACTCTCCATCTCTCGCTCTCGTGGTATTGCTGATAGGCGATAACGGACTCCTTGCAAAATGGGCAGACTATCTGCGCTTTGGACTGAGCTTCTGCTTGTGGTTTCGTGTGGGTGATCGATGCGCTCCAGAAGAACTGGAGCAGAACCGCAGAGAGAATCAGAAGCTCAGTCAGAATAAATGATCGCTTGTGTACGACTTTAGTCGGACGCGTATGGAAGCAAGGTGTAGTGAATACTTGGGTCATCAGCACCTGGTGGAAACTCCAAAGAAACTTGATATGGGAGGTGATTATAGTCGTTTTCCACAAAAAATCGAAGAGTTTGCTGTTCTATTTTTGGAGCGTGTAGCACTGATAAATCGAAGTTTCCATAAGCACTGAGGTTTGTGGGAACGTCATCGGGGCGCTCATGTTCCTCTTGAATTCGCAGTGCATAAATCTGCCGAAATTCTTCGATATCGCTGACGACCTTAAATTCGAAGCAGCGAGAAAGAAAATTTACGACCTTTGCTAGAGCCATAACATTATGGGGCTCTTTAAGTTTAGGGTGAGCGTCCACCAAGGGTTTCAAGCCGGTGAAAAGGTGGTTGTCGATCCAGATCACCGGCTTCCCGTCGTCGATGAGGCATTGGATCTTTTTGTCTTCGAGAGGTATCTCTATTGCTGTGGTTTTCATGTGTTTACTCCTTTTAATACCTTGCTTAGGTCTAATTCTTCTGCAACGTGAGCCGCTGTAAGAGGGGATGCACCTATCGGCGGGAGTATCCCAGGCTCATCACAGAGTGCCCATGAGCGGTTAAGCCAAAAATCTTGGCTTGTTGCCTCGGGTTCCGATCCATCGTCGTTGACGAGCCACAGCTCTAACTTACCATTACCAGGATTTGGCGCGATACATAGTGACCGATCATGCATATTTTGAGCCCAGTTAGTATCCGCGAAAATCACGCGTTGCTTATCGAGGTTATCTCGAGTTTCTATAGATAGCGCTGATCTAGCCAGGTGTGTGTCTATCCACTGTTGTAGCATGGGTTTGGCATAGACGCCTCCTGGATGGTGCCTTTGCGCGATATCGACTAGGTGGTCTCTCAGTTCTTTGACTGTAAGCTTCGCGTCAAAGCTGGCTACTTCGGTACGGAACGTTTCAAGCATAGGGCCTGGGATGCAATGAGTTTCCATGAATTTAAAAAGATCGTTCCTTGTTTCTTTCGTCGCAGTGGAGTGTGCGATGTCTTGAGCGAGGGTCCCGAAGTGTTCGCTCAGCCAGTCGTGACTAGAACTTGCTGATTCATAGAGATCATGTGTAGAAGATGGATCCACCCAAAGGTTGAAGGCGTGATATTCTTCAGCAATTATTGGCATCATCAGCGGGACCGTGGAGTGGGTGTTAGCGACATTGCGGGCGGCATCTAAACACCACGCTACAAGCTCTTGTGCGTTGCTGGGGTTCATGCGAACAACTTTTGGAGCTGTGTCCGTTTCAAGATCCATACGCCATATCTGCTCTGTCATCGCTCCGGATCTGTTAATCCACGGTGTGTGGCGCATCATGTGCCAGGCAGGTATTGGATAGAGGAACGCGGCGTTCCGATTGTCATAGGATACGACGCTGTCAACGAGGAAGTTTGGGGACCTGATGTATCGCTTTAAATTTCCTAGTGGACTTTCGAGATGAGGGCGATACGTTTTCCACTCGTCGGATTCCCGGACTTGTTTGAAAGCGTCACGTAGAGCTGCCCCAACGAGCTTTTCGTATGCGGGACCCGTGTCGCAGCGTCGCCACTGTTGCGGAGGACGATCCGGTCGTTTCTCGTAAAGTACGAATCCGCCTTCGCTTGGCTGCATGTCGTGGTGAGGGACTAGCCTTCGGGGGTTAGGATCATAACGCAGCTCAATTTTTTCGGTAAGAGCCTTGCGCAATGCTACGCATAAAGCCGCTGAGGCTTGAAAGGGAACACCCGAACCAAAAGGCAGTGTCCTGGCACAGGTTCTGATCGTGCTTTCAACGAGCCATTGCTTGTGGATACCCCCCTCTTTTGCCTCTGCCATACTAGCTAGGGTGAACTCCCAAACACGTGCCAGAGCATTGCAGGTTTGAGACTCATAGGCTAGTCGCCCACGGTAGTAGAGTGCTTTGTATCCACTATTTGGACTAGCACCACCTTTCTTTGTAGCACGTGCTAGGGACAGCAAGAGCTCTTTGACATCTATCTGCTTGCTGCTGACCCCTATAGGGAGCTTTGCAAAGAGCTCCTTAGTAGTTTCTCGCATAGCTTCAGATATAGACTTACAACCCATAGCTTTACATGCCGCAACAAGGCCCGGTACCTCCTCAAGTGGCGTCGATATTCCGCCGCTAACAGAAATGCTCCCTGCCCTGTCTATCTCCATTTTCACGCCCAGCGACTTGTCGTCCACATGCATCAGAGTAGGGAAGGTCTCAGTAACGCCGCTAACTGTCCTGCTAATACAGCCATCTTCGAGGATTGTACGGAAGTCTGCGATAGCACGTTCGGGTTGATTCCATAGAGTTTGAATTGCCCGTGACGTTGCAAAGCACGATCCTAGGGCTCCTTGTCTTAAGTGTGTAAACAGTGCGGAGAGGGCAGCTTGACGGGCTTCTAGATCACCTACCGAGGCATCACTATCCAGGGCCAAAATGGTTCGAATTAACCGATTCGCCGGTGCATACGTTGTAGAAGGGGCTTTGATGGTGTTAATACCAGCCCGTAGCTCAGCCGAGCTTGAAAGCTTCTCGAGAATTCTAACAGTCTGGCGATCGTATGGGCTGGCGTGGTCAGGGGTTGCAAACAGGGCGTCTATCGCCGAATCAATTCTATGCAGATCTACGCGTCCGTCTTCGGAGAGTATAGCCTTAGCCAGGGCAACTCCTAGTGCTGTATGATGAGCCTTTCCAGCCGATTGCAGGCCTGCTTTAAGATGCCGCTCCTTAAGCGTCGTTAAGTTTATTGCAACGTCCTTTAGGCTGTCTTTTGCCACGGTTGGAGCTGGACTAGCTGATTTTATGGGACTGCCTTTACATACGAGCGAAATATCGTCTCTTGGGTCCATTACAGTGAAGTCGTGGTCAACTTGTACAATCCTCTTTCGTCGCCCCTGTAGTTGAAACATAGGCGAATCGAAGTCGCCTGTTTTGGATATCGATGGAAACGGATCTATGCCTTTTCCCAAAGGTATGACGGTACTTAGTGCAGTCGGGCTGTTGATATTTGTCAGCCTTGACGGCGTGAGGATTCTGCTCGTGTCTATTTCATTTTTGAGTGGAATCTTGCGCTTCTTGAGCACATGTTGTAGTGGCGGCCCTTTCCAGGGCATGCTGTTTTCTAAATTGAACGATAGATCCGACATAGACACCTCCCAGTGTTACATGAGCCCTTTTGTTAAATCTAGTACAAGGCTCGTACGAGCCGTGAGGGCTCGGCAAAAATTAAATGAAGCTATACGAATGCGCGATCATTATTCTACGTGAGTGAGGTGAGATGCCAGGAGTTGCGAGGAATGGTCTGGCGTATGATGCTGGGCAACAGCAAAGATTTCCCATTTTTTCTCACGCAACCAGGAGTTGCCTATGGCCTGAAAGTGGGAGCCCGCGTTGTTGCATTCCCACAAATCCAAGTTTCCTGTAGACGGATTCACCATGCAGCACAACAGCACGTCTTCAGTCCCGTGTGACCAATTTGTGTCACCTACGATCACACGTGTGGCTGCTAACCTATTTTGTAGGTCTTTCGGAAGGCTCCGTACTAACAGCGAATCAAAGGATGGGTGAGATACCCCAATCCCAGGGATGGAGCCGTTATGTCTGGTCACCATTTTCTTTAACTGCTTGCTAAAGGTATGGATGTTGATCTTCGAAGGGATATGTTCACAAGCGGCCTCGAAAGCTGCGCTTTCGTCTGGTTTGACCAGCTTGCGCTTGCAGTAATCTATGAGACTTTGTCGGGTGCTTAGAGGGATTTGAGTGCGAGCAACCTCTCTTCCCGATTCAAGCACATGTTGCCGTATCCACTCGGCGGAATCTGTGCCTTGCTTCCAAATAGGAGCTAATGTGGGGTCTCCTGGAACGACAGAGAAGGCATGCACACCAACAACACGCATGCCAAGAGATGGTCGTGAGTCGTCAAGAAAAGCCTTCTGCATTTCGGAGGGTGAAGTCTTAATAGCCGTCACGATGCCCTGTAGGACATCACTGGCTGATTTAGGTTCAAACACATAGTTTACAAGGGAACCCTTGTTTGAAAAATAGAGCTGCTCGGTCTGTACAGCGTCGCCTCCAGTGCGCGTCAACCAAGGAGTATAGCGCACTTTGGAGTGCTGATCTAGGCGGGTGCTCTCCAAATCGTAGCGCACACGATAGTGATTTAGGGTACTTTCAAGAAAGGTCGGGGAATTACTCAATTTGCCAAAATACCGCTTTAATGCCTCGGACTCCAACTTGGAAATCTTAGCATCTTCGAGCAGACGCGCATTTGCCGACTCAAAAGCGCGAGATAGAAATCGAGCAAAGGATTGTGGACTCGCAACACGCTGCCATTTCGCTGTAGGAAGCTTTTTACCCCTGTCATACAGCACAAAGCCCCCAGCGCCTTCATGTGCAGGATTGGGAAGATCGCTGGCACTACAGGTAGGGTCATAGACGAGTTGTACGCGTTGCGCTAACTCCGAACGGGTCCGTTTGATAAATGCGCTCAGACATTTCTTTGATAGCGCAGGTGGAGTGTTCTCAATATCGTCGAGGGCTTCTTGTACTGCGGTGATGATCCCGTCTTTAACGCCGGCACTTAAGCTCTGATGGCCTAACCCTGCGATTGCGCCTTCCCACGCCTTTTGAAGTGTGTTGACGGTTTGCGAGTGGTAAGCTATCGAGGCCTGCGAAAATTTCGGTTCGGAACATGAGGTTGCGGGCGCCAAGGCGCTTAGCGTGCGAAGAACCTCACTCACACTCACAACTATTGTTTCGTCGGTCTCTCCAGCTCTACTTTCAAAAAGCCTATCGGTGACAGTAGATAGGACACTTTCAGGATCTTCTATGCCCACAGAACGAGTAGCTGATAAAAATCCTGGAACTTCCCAAAGGGGAATCGGGCTTTTACCCAATACAAGCAGTTTGGCTTCCCTGTCGAGGGTCAGTTTCTTATTTAACTCATGCTCTGGAGCAGCCATCAAAAATGGCAGATCAACAGTTACACCATCGAAAGTGCGTGATAGCGAACCGGTTTGAATCAGTTCATTAAAGTCCTCTATGCTTTGCCCTACATGGTTTCGTAGCAGCGCTATGGCAAGGCGACTCGCAAAGCAGACTCCGCTGTGTTGATCTTGCCTAAGGTGCGCCAATAGGGCCGATACCACTGCTCTGCGTGCATCCACGGCAGTTAAGTCAGCGGAGCTAGGCAGGCCCAGCGTAGTGCGGACAATAACACCACCACGTTGGTGAGGTCTCTTTGGAGCTGATATCTTGGCGATAGAGGTCCGTATACTTGGACTTTCGAGTATCAAGTGTAGGCCTCTACTAAGGCTTGCTTCATAGGGTTTTTCGTCGATTTTAGATTCACTAGTAGCAAATACACGTTCCATAGAGGAGATAAGGCCGGTGTTGACCCATCCTAGGCTGCTAATAAGAGCGGTGGCGACTTCGACGGGTATGCGATCACTTACGCTTTGGGAAGCATCCTGAAGTCCTGTATTGGATTGCTCCGTGTGCAAGTCTGTGAGACGCCCACACACTGTACGCATTTGCTCGGAAAAATCGAGCTCCATAGCCTCAAGGACGGCGACGTCGCCCTTTTCGGCTGCTACACTCTCAAGTAGTAGCTCAGGGTTATTGTCGGCCATGTAGATGAGATGCCCTAGAACGTCCATTTTGTCGCGTTCGCTAACACTTGAGTCTTGGTAGAGCTCCGTCAAAAGCGACTTTTCATCGGAAAGGTCGCACTGTGCGACCTTTAATGCTAGGTCCATGAGTTTGTTGGAGTGTGGATGTTTCTTCCACTTAGGATGCTGTTCTACTAACAATTGCAGGTGTGTAAGGCTCTCTTGTAACTCGGGCGAAGGTAGGTCCTCTATGTGTGACCATGTTGCAGATACTCCAGATGCTATAGCTTTAACAACTAAGGGGTAGCCCTGAGTACGCATTTTTAGCTTGGATGAACTGTCTGCCATTACAGGGGGCAAGGCCTTGCTTAGAACAGGTGCGTTTTTCTGTATTGATTCGGAAAAAGCATACGATTCCACACCGCACCCAAAGGAACCTCCTAAGACAAAGGTGCGTTTGCAAGGCTGGGAACGCTGCTCCAAACTTGGATCGGGTTTCTTTGGAGCTATTAATCCCCCTGCGTCCTTCATTAAAACACGGTTTGAAGAGCGTTGGACGTCCTTTAGTACCTCCTGAGGGTATGGTGTGACGGTAATTGATGGGTTTATCTTGAATGAGTCCTTTGAATCGGAGCTTGACACTACCGCACTCCAGGCATTACGCATATTGGAGAGTATTCGGTGCCCAAATCTCAAACGTTTTTTTTTCGATTTCTCGGTTTTAGAAACTTCAAGACAGAGAGTGCTGCCCTTGCGCTTCTTACTAAGGTCTGTGTGCTCATCATTGTCTAAGGAAGATCTAGGATTGCTAAGAGTACGCAAACCACTGCGTGCAGAACATGCTGAATCAGCCATGACACCTCCCCAGGTCTAATACAGGCCTACAGCCTTAGACTATCCTCGGAGGGGGTGTTTGTCAAGAAAAATATTTTTTATTTTCGCCCTTACAGGGATGTCTAGAGGGTTGAAGGGAGAGTTTTAGTACGGCTAAAACGGGCCTCATGAAAACGTACATGTTTTGGAGCGATTTCGAGGTTTCTTGATACTCTCAAAAGACGGGCTGACCGGCTTGTGCTTCAAGTCACTGTAAGACGACTTAGTGGTGGTGCTACAGAAGCTTCGTGAGTTCACTTTTGAGTAGTAGTACGCGCTCTGGACTCAGGTGGAAGAGGTTAGGTATTTTATACAAAGTGATGACTTCGAGCCATCCGAGGAGCATCGATGGTGTAGCGAGCTTATTATCGATCACGTATTTCCAGTTGTTGTTAGCGAAGATGTAGCCAAGCCCGAGTTGGTTACGCTTCGTTGCGAGATGGCAGTTGAGGATGTTCTCTGGTCCGGTGATTTTGGCACCTGTGTAATCGCATTTTCCCGATTTCAATTCGAAACTCACAGCCGTCTTGCCATCGAATATCATCGGAGACATGAATTTGAGTCCGTTTGTCTCCTTAATAAATACTTCTAGAGCCTTTGGGTGGAGCTCCACATGCTCGATCTCATTTAATAGGAACCAGTTTCCGGTATAGAGCTGTCTTAGGGGGGTTCCGGCTGTGATGTTCTCTAACGCATATACGGCTCTTTGTGGAATGCCTTGCACTAGAATGGGCCGTAGTGCCACGTTTGGTCGGCCATCATTCATGTAGGGTGCTGCATTGCTTTTGTCGTGGCTGCAGCATACTACCGAATGTATGTAGGCGTTAGCTAGGGTCATGTCTTCTACGTATGTTTTGGATCCAGGGATGAGTTTGCGAATTTCTCCTCCATATAGGCAAATCAACTCTCCGGCTTCTATGCCACGGGATGCAATAGCTTGCTTCTGACCCACTATTTCATCGGGGACGGGCTTCATTTTGTCGTTGTGGGTTAGATCTACAACATGAACAGGTGGAGTCGGGGAGTAAGGGAGTTGGGCGAGGCATTGCTTAGAAAGGTGCTTCCCAATTGGGTCCATATTGAGGTCCGCAAGTCTTGGGTCCCCTTCCATACGCAGATGATAGAGCGCATCAAAATCCCAGCGCCCGGTGGGAAGAAACTCTTTGGCCCACTTGCTTTTAAACTCCTCTTGCGTGGTGCATGGAGCCTCACCGTCCAAGCTGATACTAATAGTAGAGGGTTCGATCATGTACGTGAGAATGCTCTTAGGTGTAGCCCCGTAAGTGTTTCGGTATTTATCTAGCCAAGGCTTTCGCTTGGCTTCTGTACTGACGAATTTAAGTATATCAGTGCGCAATAGCATCGCTGCCCAATGAAGTTCGCTGTACTTCAACTTGTCGTTTTGTGGTCTCGTACCTAGACGCCAAAGAGCTTTGAACGCTGGAGCGCTTCCCTTAAGGACGGTGGCTAGAAGAAGAGTAACCGGTACGATGGTCTTGTTGGGGGCCAGCACTTCAGTGGTTAGCTGCTCAACCAACTGTGGATTATGACCTATCAAGTGCTCGATGTAGTTGGCCAGCTCACCATCGGAACCATCTAAAAACAGTTTAAACAGGTGCTTGATACGGGGATCGTAATCACTGCTAAGTACACCAACACAAACATTTTCCAGGAGCTCTTGAGCCTTTTCAGGTGTGGCTTTAGGTGCTTGTAGTTTACCGAGGGAAAGTAGCTCCGTCCAGTTGAGGACGGGAGGCTTTGGAGCCACAAGTGCGTGTTCACTGGAACTTCCCGCTACGTTCTTGGATACGTCTGTTTCTGTACCTTCCAGAGTATTCACAAAGATATCTCCTTAACTACTTGTGGGCTAAGCTTTACAGCGAGATGCTGTAGTCAGTCTACAACGGCGTCGGATAGCTAACGCGGTCGATCATCAATCGAACTGGAGGGCGGTAGGGTTGAAAAATCCTGCCTTCGATTGTAATGAGCTCGAAATTCTCTTCGGCCTGAAGTAGGCGCTCACGTTCTTTGCTGTCCAGCTTGTGGGCTCCCTCACCTTTACGGATAACGTAGCGCCCCTGTTCCGGTTTTGGAGCACTGATAAGAGGAAGTTTGGTCTCATCACCTAGCGACGCCACGTAAACTTGCTTCTCACCGTGGAAGATGCTACCACGGATCTTGATAGCGATGTCTTCGATTGCTATACCAACCCAAGCAACGGCAGTTTTGATTAGACGGTCTTCGTACTGGTATCCGGGTTTCCATCTCAATGTGGCCTCGCCTTCGACGAAGTTGTAGTGCGCATCCGCAACGCCTTTGATGGCATTGAGGCGTCGTTCAAGTACGGGATAGCAAGAGCCTGGGCATGACGTCGGATCCCAAGAAACTTTAACCCACACCACTTCCGCGCTAAGGGGAGCGGATGCTAGTACCAGAACTGCAACGCATAGTGAAATCAGTCTTTGCGTGAACCCAACGAAGGACATCGGACACTGCCTTGTTAAAAGTTATTGTAAATAGCGGACTATACGTGATTTTGTCTTATTACGCTATTGGGGTAAATTAATGGGTTATTGAATCTCAGTTGCTTGGAGAGGATCGGCTGGTATCTTATCCTTTTAAACGTTATGGTGAAATAATCGAGCTATCTAGGGAAGTTTCATGCTAACCCGTACCAAAATTGTCTGCACCATAGGACCAGCGGTAGAATCCGAGGAGATGATGCTGGAGCTCCTCCAGGCAGGCATGAATGTTGCCCGTCTAAATTTTAGCCACGGCAGCCACAGTACGCACGGAGAAACGATAGCACGCCTTAAGTCGGCGAGAAAAAAGCTGGGTAAGCCTCTAGCTATCATGCTAGATACCCGCGGGCCTGAGGTGCGCTTGCGTCAGCTCAAGGATGGCCCTATCACTCTCACTGCCGGTCAGAAACTGTGGGTTCTCAAAGAGAATGTTTTAGGTGACGCGGAGGGAATTTCAATCACCCCTCCGGATGTATTGGACGGCCTTGGCAAGGGGACACGCATACTCTTTGATGACGGCTATATCAGTTCACACGTCGTGACTAAAGACGACCGTGGGGTCCTGGTAGAAATTCACAACGACGGTGTTCTCAAAGCTGGGAAGGGTGTCAATATCCCCAACGAGAAGTTAAACCTTCCTGCCATGACGGATCAGGACCGCGCTGATATTGTCTTCGGTTGTGAGCAGGATGTGGATATCATTGCGGCATCTTTCGTACGCACCGCCGATGACGTTGTCGCGATTAAGAAGCTTGTCGACGAACAGGGACGTACCAACATCCTGGTGATAGCCAAGATTGAAAATGCCGAAGGGGTGCAAAACCTAGATAATATTGTTCAGGTTGCCGACGGCATTATGATCGCTCGAGGAGACCTTGGCGTCGAAGTGCCCATCAGTCAGGTTCCGCGTTTGCAAAAGATGATGATTCGCAAATGCTACCTTGCTGGTAAGCCCTCTGTTACTGCAACGCAAATGCTTGAATCTATGATCCAGCACCCGCGCCCAACACGTGCTGAGGTATCTGATGTAGCGAATGCCATCTTTGATAGCACATCCGCTGTGATGCTATCTGGTGAAACCGCTATAGGTAAGCACCCCATAGAAACCGTTAGAGTTATGCGCAGCATTATTCGCGAGGCAGAAGCAGACTTCCCCTATCAACAGTTTCTGGAATACCACTCGAATAAAATCTACCACGATGTCCCATCATCGGTAACGCTCGCGACAGTTAAAACGGCTTATAGCGCCCATGCTAAGGTGATTTTTGCCTTTACTCGTAGCGGTAGCACAGCACGTCTACTTTCACGCTTACGTCCTGAAATGCCTATTATTGCGATGACACCCAATGAGAAGTCTTACAACCAGCTCGCGTTCAACTGGGGTGTGATTCCTGTTCACTGCGCGACATCGAATGATTTTGACGAGGCATACCGCAGTATCAGCCGCTATGCTTTAGATCATCACTATGTCAGCTACGGTGACCTAGTCATTGTAACGGCAGGTTCACCTTTCGGTGTGAGTGGTACTACCAATACCATGATTGTCGAGAACATCGGAGATGTTCTTGTGAGAGGACTCGCAGGAGTAGGAGTACGGGTCCACGGTAATGTCACTGTGGTGCTGTCTGCTGATTCCAGCGAACCGTTTATGGTACGAAATCAAATACTTGTAGTTACCAAGTGTGACCCGACATATCTTCCGCTTTTGCGTGACGCTGCCGCAATTGTTCTACATAACCACGTTGATGACGCCAAGTCCGAAGGCTACCTTCTGGAGATGGCGAAGAAGTACGATAAATCTGTCGTTGTACGAGCTGAAGGCGCTATTTCTATCCTTAGCGAAGGACAACTCGTCACCGTAGACCCCGAGAAGGGACTCGTCTATAAGGGCGTCGTGCTCTAAAAGCGCTCGTGTGCTTACCGTAACTAATACTGGGTTAGATCAATACGCCGTAAGTATATCCATGTGCGAAAAAGCGTTCGGAATTTTTTCAAAATAAATGCTATAGGAAAGGAGGGCTTGACTTGCGTTGCCATAGCTCATTGTGAGCGGCGCGAGTTTGTACATCTGGGGGGACCATGAAGGTAAAGGACGAGAGAGACCTCTTATCTGAAATCGCGGATTTGAAACAAAAATTAAGGGAGAGCGAAACAATCCGAGAAGAGTTTGTAAATGCCAGCTACGACGGATACTGGGACTGGCATCTTCAAGACAATTACGAGTACATGTCCTCCCGATTCTGGGAAATTTTTGGCGTCGACCCAAAAACCAAGAAGCACCACGCAAGTGAATGGAAATCACTCATCTTTCCCGAGGATGAGGCTGTTGCTATGAAGACCTTTCAGAAGCATGTTCAAAGCCACGGCAAGCATCCGTACGCACAAGAGGTGCGGTATCGTCATCAAGATGGATCTACGGTTACAGTGCTGTGTCGAGGTAAGGTTATTGAGTGGAATGAGGATGGTCAGCCTATTCGTATGATTGGCTCTCACACAGATGTCACAGCGTTTAAGCAAATCGAAAAGAGAATTTTGGAGCAAAAATCTGAGCTTGAGCTTTCCAATAATGAACTTGAGCAGTTTGTTTACGTAGCCAGCCACGACCTACAAGCGCCCATCAGGCATATATCGTCTCATCTTGAAATTCTTAGAGACTCCATTTCAGATAAATTGTCGGACGACGATCTGGTTTCAATGAAATTTGTCTTCGATGCTGCGGATTCTATGAGGCAGCTCATTAGTGACTTGTTGGAACTGTCCAGAGTGGGAAGAAAGGAGCTGCAAACGGAACCTGTGGATATGAACCAGCTGATAGCAGAGGTTAAACACTGCCTTGCTGGCGAGTTCGATGGCGTTCCATTCGAATTTAAACTAGGCAAACTCCCAACAGTTTCTGTAGATAGAGGAATGATGAAGCAAGTCTTGATAAACTTGCTGGGAAATTCTATCAAATACCGTAGGAGCGACTCCCTTCAAACTGTGAAGATCAGCGCCCGATCCGATGGGGATAGATGGATCTTTGTGATATCGGACAACGGAGTCGGTTTTACCACCGAAGACGCACAGCGGATTTTTCAGATATTTTATCGATCAAAGTCGATTCTAAGCAGGCCTGGATCCGGTATTGGACTTGCAATATGTAAAAAAATTATCGAACACCATGGCGGAAAGATATGGGCGGATTCCAAGCCCAACGAAGGTACAACAATGCATTTCACTCTGAAGAAGGATTGAATGTCGTTTGGCTCATCGGTTTCTACGATCGATGCTTAATACTATCGCTTACCTAGGAGATGAACATGAATGGAGATGTTAGGAAGGCCACAGTTCTGCTTGTGGAGGATTGCGAGGCAGATGCCGATATTACTAAGTACTGTCTTTCGCGCTGTGAAATCGATTTCAACACAATTATCTGTAGAGACGGCCTTGATGCTCTGGACTATATCTTGAAGCGGAATGGCTACGAAGACGCGGAAACACCCGATATCATTTTGTTGGACATTGGCCTGCCAAAAATGAGCGGACTTGAGCTATTGCATCGAATAAAATCGGAAGACGGTGCACGGCTGATACCCGTGGTGATGCTGACGAACTCTAGCCATGACGCGGATGTATTTGATGCCTATAGAAACCATGCAAACTCATATATGCAAAAGCCAATGAAGCTCTCAACGTATCAGCACTTTGTTGATTCGTTTACACAGTACTGGTTATCGCTTTCAGTACTTCCTCGACACGGTAGTCCGAACTGAGATCCTGTTGTAGAAGGTTTTCACGACCCATTGAATATTGAGCGAAATGTCGAATTAGTGCGGCAGTCTTAGCAGAGTGCTAAGGATCTGATTGATAGACTACCTGTTCGTGTACTCTATCCATGAGGAGCTAACACGTGTCGCTTGGTTGAAATGCAACAGGTTCATTTAAGCGTGTCTAAAAGAACTAGGGGGGCAAAGTGCATAATATCTATGAAGTTCTTGTCGTCGAAGATTCGCCTGCAGACGCGGCGGTCTATAAGAGCTACCTAAATAGGAGTACGTTAAATACATTTAACCTCCACACAGCTGTGACAGGGCATGAAGGCATTGGCCTATTACAAGAACGCGAGTTCTCGTGCGTGATCCTAGATCAAAACCTTCCAGATATGGACGCCCAAGAATTTGTTCAGCTTTGTGATGCGGAACATAATGAAACCCCTATAGTGATCATCACCGGCTATGCTGATCCAAAGCTCGATCAGGAAATGTTGCAGCTAGGAATTGCTGACTATTTAGATAAGGGAGGGCTTAGGCCCGAGGCTTTGGAAAGAGCGCTATTGCACGCGATGGAACGACATGCATTGATACAGCAACTGCATTTGGCAAATCAGGCGAAAGAGAAGTTTCTTTTGGAGATGTCCCGGGATTTAAAACGCCCCTTAGAAACTCTATTTGAGTACTGTGACAATTTCTTTGAGAATAAGCAGCTCTACGGATCCCCTCAGCATCTTCTGGATATCGTACAGTATATCTATGGCTGTACGAAAAAGCAGAAACAGGTGATGGATCGCATGATCGCGCGGTCAATTATTGACGATGAACGCAAGGGTATCACATTAAGTCATGTGTCGTTAAATGAATCTCTCGCTGGTGTAGTGGAGCGATATAGGGTGAAAGCTCTTGAAAAGGGACTTGCCTTCGTTGCAGATTTTCCAGAAGACGGCACGGCTGTTGATGTCGATGAATATAAGCTTGTGACTGCGTACGCCTGCCTTCTAGACAATGCGGTAAAATTTACGGAACAAGGACGCATTTACACCGCTGTGTCAGTGGATCAAGCTGGCATTAACATAAAGGTAACAGATACAGGAATTGGGATACCTTCTCGCTCTCGAACGAAAATATTTTCGGCATACACACACGGAAGCCGCAATGTTGCTCAAAAATATGGAGGCCTAGGAAATGGGCTTGCTATTGCTAAGGAACTCGTTCACCTTCAAGGTGGGGATCTTCAATTGATCAAATCAGCCGCTAGCGGATCTAGTTTCGAAGTCACCATTCCAGTAAATTCCAAGCGCGAATGCCACGCCCCCACAAGTCATCTTAAACCCCTTGCTGTCTCCTAGTCAGTCGTGGATTAGCTCGAGCCGGCTCTATCTGATGAGGGTAGAGATCTAAACAGGCTTTATAGTCCGCTGGCTAATCGATGAACACCGTCTGTCGCCCCTTCGAGAGTGTAAGGAAATACAGGAGCAAACTCGAAACACTTCTTAATTCGCTAATGTTTAACTACGTAGATTCCCTATAGCGCGAGCACAGCGAGTGCCATGGAGTGCGTGCGCTCCATGGCACTCGAGGACTCGCGCTATCGGTGTATATCATTGGTTGCTTAAGGCTTATGACTTAAACATAAGGTCGCGACGATTTCTATACACTCTCAACAGGGCTCAATGTTTTTATTGTATACCCGTGAAATGTACAATCTTAAAGAGAGGTTAGTTAACTCTTAATATTATATAAATAAATATGTTGTAAACTATCGACGTATTTTATTTAATAACTAAACAAAACATGTTCTATAATGAGTAAATCTAGAAATCTATTACTATTTTTATGTGTCTTTTTAACGGTCTCGGTCTCTGGGCTGGAGGCCTATATATCGACTAGCGCGCTACAGCACATCCATCAAAGACACTGGTATTTAAACATTTCAGGTACAGCCAACTCTCGGTTCAATCAGTCGATGACGAACCAGAAGTTGGATGCGATCATCACGAAGACGATTAATAGAGGTTCAATAAAAGACTCTAAGCACGGTCAGGGTAGGAAGGTGCATCAGTATCGCTTCAACAGGCCGGTAGGATGGGGAACAAATGGCAAGCGCGCCTACTCACTGCGTGTCGTTACTGACGGCAACAAGAAGGTCATCACGGCGTTTCCAGTAAATTAAATCTATCCGAGGCGCCAGTGTTGGATGAGGCTTAGAGCTACCAGCGGAGCAGTGTCAGTCCTCAGGATGTTGGGGTGTAGGCATACACCTTGTGCTCCAATATCTCGCAAGCAGGACACTTCGCCCTCACTAAAACCCGCTTCAGGGCCTACTACGAAAATGGCTCCACTTCCCGGTTCCTTCTCGGACCATATTTGCTGGAAGCTCGCTGCAGAGTAGCTGGGTTCGCCAAAGAATGTAGCGATGTGCTGCTGTTTCCACTCGTTGATGGGTGCGGCGATCTTTAGTTTGGGGAGGTATAGCCTACCGCTTTGTTTGACAGCGGAGATCATGAGGTGTTCAATCCGCTTAATTTGTGTTTCGGATACGCGCTTTTTTTCGCTGCGATCTCCAGGGAAGAGCCACAGCTCGGTCATGCCGAGTTCTGTACCTTTTTCCACAACTGTGTCTAGGCGGTTAGGACGCGGTAGGGCTTGAGCTAAAATAACTGGAAACGTCGGAGGAGTCTCGTACGCGAGTTCTATGATTTTTAGTACGGCGCCTTGTTTGGGGGTTTTGACGATGTGACACTGAGCGAGTTGTCCGTGGCCGTTGACAACTTCGACGGTGTCTCCGACGTTTTGGCGCATGACCTGTACCATATGTCGGGATTCGGGAGGCGATAGGATTATTTCCTGATCTTGATGAAGTGTACTATCGGAGAAGAAGCGATTGTGCGGCATTAGCTTGTTAGGGTTAGGGTTACGAGATGTCCTAGAAGTGTTTTAGAGTCCAGATTCTCCACCGACTGTCGGCTCGTTAGAGCACTTGAGGCTGTTTTGGGATTTTGCAATGCCAAATGCAGGCTCTCTGCAACAGATTCTGGGTCTTGGAGCTGCGCGATGACGGTGCCTGTATTCGGAGTGAGCACCTCTTTTCCTCCGTTGTATGCCGACGATACCACATAGAGACCGGCGGCAAGAGCTTCGACGGTAACATTAGCAAAGGGATCGTAGACCGAAGGAATGACTATTGCGTCCGACAGTTTGAAAAAAGGGGTGATATCGTTGACAGCCCCAAAAAAATGCACTTGATTGTGGATGTCGAGCTCAGAGGCGAGACGCCTAAATTTGTCGACATGGCGATCTCGGCCGACAACGGAAACGTGTACATTAGAGTCCCTAAGCTGCGCTATACCCTTTAGTAGATACTCGAGTCCTTTTCGTCTATATCCATGCCCAGCAAACAGAAGGTGATAGGCATCGCTCGGAAGATCAAATTCCTTGAGTAGACTGGGGCGCTCTTGTTTCCATGTATTTATCGCTGCATTTGACTGTTCTAAGTCGATGCCGTTGTGGCTGACTTTGATGCGTGCGGGATCGACATCATAGTGATGACGAATCTCTTCTGCTACCATGTGACTGTTAACAAAAATGCACCTTAGGTGTGGGTCGGTGAAAGCGGCTTTTTCGTAGTTAAGAAGGCTTCGATGAAGGGGGTTGCAACTAAAACTCAACGACTTTAACCAAGGCTCAGTAGCCCTACGACGTAGCAAGTACTCGGCATGTACGCCATTGCCTGCCCTGTAATGTGTTTGAGACGTGTTGCGGTCCAAGCCAAAAATGATATCAGCAGGGTGTTGGGATAGCCAGCGTCGGCACAAAGTGTCGAAGCGTCGTAGATTCAATACGCTCAACTTGCTCACAGGTCCCAACGACTTCAATTGTATACGTGAATCCCAAGGCATTGGGACGTCTCCCAATGTGAGCACGGTCACGTCGCATCCAGCATCGGCAAAAGCTACTGCGAGATTGCGGGTGGCTTTTTCCAGTCCACCAAAGCGGTCTAGGCGCTGCTTGAGCAGAACGACGCTGCGTTTAAAATGCGTCGGAGATGTCTTTGATTCTGATGCCGTCATTTTTCATCTGGGCTTCGAGTAACAGCTTCTGACCCGACTGCTTGTAAAGGCTTAGGTTTTGCATGTACTCGCGGAAGCGTCGTCGTAGGCGCACTTCTTTCTTTTTTAAGTTCACTTGTTCGCTTCGGTCATTCATGAGCAGGTTCACGAAAGTGTCTTCGAGATCTCTCTGATTGATAAATTCCACGCTCCACTGTAAAAAATCGCGCTCAGTTTGTGGGGCGGCAGCGACGACGATTTCCATGTTGTCTCGTACAACATCGATGAATAGGCGGCTTACCTGCCCTACAAGGAGCGGGTAGTCCAAGTAGTAGACGCCTTGTTCATTCTGTACAACGTGGGTGGTCATTAACGGGTGCGTTTGCGGATTGATGGTATCCGCATATTCTACGGGGTAGAAAACACGTATAGGTAGGTTCTTGCCCATAGGTAGCTGCTCCTTGCGGAGGAAGCTTATGTGGAGATCCGGGGATTTTGCGTCATTGATGGTTTCCGGCATTTCACTATCAAAGGGAACAACAACGCTTTTCCACCTCTCTGGCACGATAAAATTGACTTCGTCAGCATGCAGGGTGTCAGCGGAGCTTCTGAGCTCATCGAGCTGCGCCTTGGTGATCTGGTTGAGATCGAAGACAAGCTGAAAGCCTTTGTCTCGCAATGCTCTGACCTGTTCCTCCGGTCCGGTAACGGTGTGAAAGAGCGTTTGTGGCCAGATGTCTAGGAACTGGTATCCTTCTGGTGCCCATCCTCGAGGCGACGCTATGGTGACAGGGATCTTCTCTGTCACAAGGCGGCTCATGTTTACCACGAATTCGCTGTTCGACACGCTCTGGATGTGTGCGGCCAAGTCGATTTCAGGGTTTAGGCTAACGAGGTGCTTTTTAGAAACCTGGAGTATCCATTCGTCTGGGAGCCCCGAAGCATCAATGAGAACTTCCAAATCACTGGCCTCTAGTGATTTGACCAGGTCTTTTGAGCCCGTGAGTGTTAATGTCACCCTGCGGTTAAGGATGCCGTTGGGTAGCAAACCCTGAACGGTACGGTCTTGAGGTAGGCTTACAAGGCGCACGGGTACGTTAGCGACCGTCTTTGTGGATGTGATGGACTGGTTAACGAACATCCACACCGCTACTGCGCCCAACAGTGCAACAAGCTTGCGGCGCCAGTCTCTAAACAGGCGGGAGAAGGTTAAGTGGTCCATTGCTTCACCTTATCCACTATGCCATAGCGCGTGGGCACATTGATTTTTGGAGGAGTGAAGATGCTGCGCACAATCCCTTTGAAACGGTCTGGTTTAACACCACGCGTGATGATGCCTTCGCGAGCTATAGAAACACGTCCCGATTCCTCTGATACGACGATGATCAGAGCGTCGGTCATTTCACTGATGCCCAGACCCGCGCGATGGCGCGTGCCCATCGATTTAGAAAGCTGGGCGCTTTCGTCTGACAAAGGTAATATTGTAGCAGCGGAGACGACGGTGTTTCCACGTAAAATTACTGCGCCGTCGTGCAATGGCGTCGTAGTGCTAAAAAGCGACTCAATCAGCTCTGACGTGAACTCGGCGTTAAGGCGTACGGCTTTATTGGCGAATTCATCGAGGGAATCCTGATTTTCCAATACGACGAGGGCGCCAATGCGCTTTTCCGCTAAGCGATACACCGATTGCGTGAGATTGTCGAGGAAGCAGTCAAATTCGGTGATTTCGCGAAATTTTTTGCCCTTGACACTCAGTCGCGCAAGAGCAAGACGTAGCTCAGGTTGGAAGATGATCAGCAGGGCTATAACAGCGACGTTACCCATATAGAAGACCATGCGCTGGAGAACCGGGAGTTTTAGCCAGTTAACCGCAGCAAGGACGAGCAGTAAAGCTCCAAGCCCCAGGATGAGGTCCATAGCGCGCGTGTTCCAGAAAAATGATAGCAGGTAGTAGAACATCACCGCGATGATGATGATCTCCAGGCCTGGAATCAGCAACTGAAACATGTTCATGGGTCCAAAATCCCAACGTTAATAAATCCTCGTTACCCTCCTAAGGTACTCACGCTATAGCGGTAGCGAAAGATACGGGCTCTTTGAGAGGGCCCAGCACTTCGCGGCACAGTCTATGCTCTTGCACGTCGTGAACACGGAGAATATCCGCTCCCTGCATCATCAGCAGAGCGTTAACTGCCAGGGTAGGTGGCAGTAAGTCCTGTCGGTCCTTACCTGTAATCTTCATCATGAAAGATTTGCGGGAGACTCCGATGAGTACTCGAAATCCTAGCTCTTTAAATCTGTGCAGATTCTGTAAAATATCTAGATTATGAGCAACCGTTTTACCAAAGCCTATTCCAGGGTCTACGATAATGCGCTCCTGCGACACGCCGGCTTTAAGCAGGAGCTCGATTCTAGCTTCAAGCCACTCGATTACTTCGTTGACAACACCATTGGGGTAGTGAGGGTCGCTCTGCATAGTGCGTGGTTCCCCGAGCATGTGCATCAGGCAAAGGTCGGCGTTGCAGCTTGCTGCCACCTCGCGCATGGCGGGGTTGCGGAAACCGGTCACGTCGTTGATAATATCTGCACCTAATTCGACGGATTTCAGGGCCACTTCGGGTTTCATGGTGTCGACAGAAATGGGTACCGAAACCTTAGTTCGGATCGCTGCTAGTACCGGTAGCACGCGGTCGAGCTCCTCCTGAACATCAACAGGGGTGGCTCCTGGGCGTGTGGATTCGCCTCCTATATCAAGGATGTCTGCCCCCTGTTCGATCATTTCAAGGGCGTGAGCAACGGCGTGATCAAAGGTAAGGAAGCGTCCTCCGTCGTAGCACGAGTCGGGGGTGACGTTTAGAATTCCCATGATTTTGGTATTGAGCATAATGAACCCCAGGTACTTAGGAACATACATAGTCCTAAAGTGCGCTAGGGTAGCGCGGCTGATATTTTTACACAATCGTTTACGCTGTTTGTCGGAATAAAGAATTGCTTTACAAGCATTAGGGATGAAGATGTAATACCCTTTTTGGACCCCGTATTTACCGAAGGACGTATGGATACTGAAGCCTTAGCCCGCCTACAGTTTGCTGTGACAATTATGTTTCACTATATTTATCCGCCGTTGAGTATTGGCCTAGGTGTCATCATGGTAGCCCTTGAAGGCCTGTGGCTTAAGACCAAGGATCACCGCTACCGGCGTATGGCGAAGTTCTGGACCCGTATCTTTGCGCTGACTTTCGCTATCGGGGTTGCTACGGGGATCGTGATGGAGTTTGAGTTTGGCACCAACTGGGCCAACTACTCGCGATATGTCGGCGATGTTTTTGGTAGCGCATTGGCAGCGGAAGGGGTATTTGCATTTTTTCTTGAATCGGGGTTTCTAGCGATTCTACTCTTTGGGTGGGATCGTGTAGGCCCAAAATTTCACTTCTTTGCGACACTGATGGTGGCGTTGGGGGCCCATTTTTCGGCGGTTTGGATTGTTGTGGCCAATTCATGGATGCAGACACCGGCAGGCTTCCATATTGTGAGCGACGGGCTCGCTTCGCGAGCGGAGATTACGGATTTTTGGGCCATGGTGTTCAATCCATCGTCGATGGTGCGGCTGGCGCATACCTTGTTTGGCTGTTGGCTTGCTGGAGCGTTTTTGGTCATTAGTGTTTCAGCGTATTACTTCCTTAAAAAGCGGCATCTGCGTTTTTCTGATCGTTGTATGAAAGTCGGCCTTGCTCTGGCTTGTGTGGCACTTGTGGCGCAGGCAATCACCGGGCATTTCAACGGCAAGGTCGTGGCCGAGCATCAGCCGCTTAAACTTGCTGCTTTGGAGGCGCTCTACGACACTCAAGAAGGAGCTCCGATCTATCTAATGGGTATTCCAAATACCGCAGAGAAGCGTGTGGACTATGGTGTTGCCATTCCCAAGGTCTTGAGTTTTTTGGCTTGGGATGACTTCAATGCTGAAGTGACGGGATTAGATGCTTTTCCAGAAGAAGATTGGCCTAAGGTAGGTTGGGTCTTTCAAAGCTATCACTTCATGCTCTATATGTGGGGGGTAATGGTCCTTCTGGCGGGGCTTGCATTGTGGTTTGGATGGAAGAAATCGCTATGGAAGAAACCTTGGCTATTGCGCCTTCTTGTGCTGTCGGTCTTGCTGCCGCAGATCGGCAATCAAGCGGGATGGATGGCGTCGGAAATGGGACGCTACCCCTGGATTGTTTATGGGTTGTTGCGGATTTCTGAGGGACTTTCGCAGTCGGTGACATCTCCGGAAATTATAGGGTCCCTCATTATGTTCACGGCTTTGTATGTGCTGTTGTTTGCGCTATTTGTCTTTTTACTCGACCACAAAATTAAGGCGGGTCCTGTGAAATTTGACCGTGATACCCCATATCACCATATGGATGAATACATGGAGGAGCTTGATCGATGACGCTACCTTTCGGATTACCGGAGCTGCAGTTCATTTGGTTCTCAGCTTTTGTAGCACTACTCGCTGGTTATGCCATTTTGGATGGTTTTGACTTAGGAGTAGGTATGCTTCACCCCTTTGTCAAAGGAGACAAAGAACGCCGCCTAATGCTCAATAGCATTGGGCCAGTATGGGATGGTAATGAAGTATGGCTTGTCACCGCCGGTGGAGCACTTTTTGCTGGTTTTCCCGCGGTCTACGCGACATTTTGTTCAGCCTTCTACATTCCGATCATGGCTCTCCTTGCGGGTTTGATCTTTCGTGCCGTCGCCATCGAATTTCGCAGCAAGCAACCTATGGCCTGGTGGCGATGGACGTGGGATGTAGCCTTTTCAGTGGCGAGCTTTGTTATCGCGTTTGGTCTCGGTGTCGTCATGGGGAACATCATTCGTGGTATTCCACTCGATGCCTACGGTGAGCACACCGGACGATTTGTCGACATGCTCCATCCCTACGCTCTGCTTGTGGGAGTGATGACAGTGACACTTTTTGTGATGCACGGCGCTATCTATGCGTTGATGAAAACCGAGGGTCCCCTACATGAGCGACTACGCGATTGGATTAATCCGGCGATCATCTGCTTTATCATCTGCTATGCGTCTACCACTATGGCCACACTGATTTACCATCCGCATATGACTGACGCAATTAAAGAGCGTCCCATTTTCTTTTTTATCGCTTTGGGAAACATGCTTGCTATTGCAAATATCCCTCGAGAGGTGCACATGGGCCGCGATGGACATGCCTTTATCTCTTCGTGTTTTTGTGTCTTGTTTTTACTCGCACTTTTTGGTGTGGGGACCTATCCGGTAGTCCTTCGCGCTGTTAATGATCCCGCGGCGCTGAGTTTGACAATTTTCAATAGCTCTTCGTCGGAACTGACGCTGAAGATATTATTGCTTATGGCTGTTGTCGGGATTCCTATGGTGCTCGCATACACCGTCAGTATCTACTGGATCTTCCGCGGCAAAGTAAAGCTCGATAAGCACAGCTACTAGCTTGGAGTAAGGAGGAAACCGAGCTGCGCTATTCATCCGACGGCCCCACGGCCTCAGATATAGCCCAGGACGCGGTCCTGGGAAAGTTCAAAATGCTCTGAGTTCTGTAGAAAGTGACAGGGAACGCCAACATATTCATTTTTTTTGAGTTTCTTGGGCTCTTCGAATGAATGGCGCTCTGTGATCTCTGTGAGCTCGGTGGTGAATTTTAAGTTTTTCGCTAACAAGATTTTAGGGCTCTAGTGCCTGCGGCAGCCAAAAACGTTTTTGGAGTAGTGTCTCGGAAAGCGCTCGAAATAGTGATACTGACCAGGCGTATGCCGAGGCCAATAGTGGTAGTACATGTACCCATAGGGGTGGCATGGTGATGGTGGCCGGTCTTTGTTACACTTGCGTCTTTTTGTACACGAATCGGGAGCTGACGATTCCGTGTCTACGTGCGCAATAGCTTGCGAGTCCCCATGCGAATGCTCACCGAAGTCGGGCATAGACTGCGAGTCGTAAAGCACTTCGTTGTGGTTAGCGGTATGAGCTGTATGTCCGGACGATTCCAACATGGCAACAGGTTGCTGTGGGAAAGCTGGTCTTTGTTGTGGGCTAGGGGAGTACTGGTAGCCGTAAGGCGAATCTTCGTTATACTGCGGCTCTGAGTACACATATTCGTTGTGGTGCGCAGGCTGCGTTGTATACTCAGGATTGTATTGACCAACGTTATTCTGTGGTGATGACGACGTCGCACCATAATAGGCTGCTGCAGCCCCTGCTGCCTGTGCCAGTATTGCCGCTCCTAGACCTATTGCCATGCTCTAACCTTTAAAATAATCTCTTTATCTCGACTAAACAGAATAACAAGGATTTAGGTCAAGTAAAGCCAGTCCAATCTCGATAATGTCGTTGGCATTTGCGTGGATCTGCTGATATAGTGCGTTCATTGTGACCGCAGGGGGAAGCATCATGGCCGCGCAAGGAAAACCCGTTCAACAGTCCGCTATTGACGACCACACCTATAAGGTGTTTCCGAACGATCTCAATTCCCACGGCACAGTCTTTGGAGGCATGGTGATGGCGGTGTCGGATCGTGTGGCGCTCGTTGTCGCGGAAAGACATAGCGAGCGCCTTTGCGTGACGGTGTCTGTAGATTCCATGCACTTCCTAGCTCCCGCAGGTCGAGGAGATATTCTGATATTTAAAGCAGCCCTCAACCGCTGTTGGCGCTCCTCCATGGAGGTTGGAGTCAAGGTTGTCTCTGAGCACTATTCTACCGCCACAAAGAAACACATTGTATCGGCCTACTTCACATTCGTCGCCGTCGACGATGACCACAAACCTACCGAAATTGTTCCTGTGATCCCTGAAACTTCCCTGGAAAAGCGACGCTTTGAAGAAGCCGGCGAAAGGCGCCGCCTTCGTCAAGAGCACGCTAGAGAGCGGCAAAAGCGGCGTTCCAGTTGGAAGGACTGAATTGTACGTACTGATGCAGACACGTAAAATACAGGGCACTCTTCATGGAATCTATCGAAAAGATGGTCATGCCCATGGGTTTTGGTAAGATTACTAAAATCCACCAGGACGTACCCTCCAATATATGTGTTCCACTACATGTAGCGCTAGCCGCGCGCAGGAGCTTGGATACTCCAAGCGCATTACCAACGGAACCAGTCAATAGCTCCACAGTACTTCCATTGAATAGTGTCTCTGTTATTCCTGATCATTCCCGGGACTGTATTAGCGTTGCTACGACGGCTCCAGGGGATGAGAACATATTGGAGGCAGAATCGTCTGGGCTTGAATTCGTGCTCCCGGAAGGGTACAGCAGTGGATCCGATTTCGGTAGTCCCCATAACTCTCCGCGACTCGAGATCACCCATTCAAAATGCGACCCAGAGGACATTGCGAAGGAGTTTATCGAGCGCCTACAGATGAGTGTCAGAAAGCGTAAGGCCCGGGAGGAGCGATGGGAAGAGTTACATCGCGAGGGTAAAATCAAACTCCCCAAAGAAGAATGGCTGGATGTTCGCGAGCGTTTGGAATGCAAGCTCAGTCGCTTCTTTGATTCCATGTTAGTGATTACTCGAGGATGGTCTCTATTAAAGGAACAAAAAATCGAGGGACGCACACCTCACGGAAAAATCTTACGTGAAAATTTCTTCCTCGAAGCAGTCACTCCTAGCCACCCTATTGGAGCTGCAATGGACGAGGCAATCGCTGAGTGGAAGGAGGCTGATGGCCTTGAAGGCGTTTCGTTTCTAGACTGGCTTGGAACGAGTGCGTACCAAAGGAGGGTCGCTGACGGCTGGCATGTTATGTATGTTCCAGACGAGCGTCAGCACGATTTCATGTTGGACACCACAACCCAACGAGGGATTTTTTTACGTGCTGGAAAGCCCTTCAGTACACGTAAAATGCGGGCCGCACACGCCACATCGCGGCGGAGTGTCGGTGCGTGGGTTATCGGGCCAGATTTAGCTTTCTACGCTGGCGAGTTTGTTAATGGACGCTTCCATCATACGAGTTACCTCGCTGGTGGAGCCGTTGTATGTGCCGGAGAGTTCACTGTCGATGACAATGGAAAGCTTCTCTATATATCCAATAGAAGTGGGCATTACTTACCAGGTCATGAGCATATCCTCGATGCATTGCGACTTCTGCGCGAACGAGGTTTCGATCTAACAGACGTGGCTCTAGATATCTACGAACCATCGACCGACGTCGTTGCTCGCTACGCGTCAGCTCTTGCCTATCTAAATGCGCACGATCCACGATCTATGTACAGGTCCATGTGATAGCACTGTACGGAACTAAAAACAGAGAAGTCTTAGGGTCTGACCCACTTTTAACGGGTCAAGGTAGCGTTTCTTTACACTCTCGAAGGAGCTACAGAGGGTATCACGGATCTGTGCGGGGGGCGCCGGGAAACCGGCGTTCCTACCGCGATCGTATCACGAGAATGGAGTTCACCGGGTTAGTATTGGCGTCACTCTGCTAAACACTTACCGATCAGTTGAGCGCTATTAGTAATTTGTTTTGTTAATTAACGAGGCCTTAATATATTCACGCTTTTGTTGACCTAAATAAGCTTCGCGAATAGAATCTTGGCCTTAATTTGAAAACAACCGGCAATTATTGGGGAATTAAGCATGAGCGAAGGTAGTTACATTAACCACAAATATCCTAATCTTCCTAACGCGCCTCTGACCTTTGAAGTTCCTTCCTTCGCCTCTGCAAGTCCCTATCATGTGGCATGCGAATCCATTCAACAGCAAAGCTTCGTGATGGCCGGTATCAAAAATATGGCTTGTCTGTTCGTTGCAGAACGTTCCAAATTTGCTAAAGAAAAGCTCGATTTCAGTATCGAAAGCTTCCGCAGCGTCGATGCACTTCTTGAAGAGTTTTGCCGCGTGAATCCTCAGCCGACATGGGAGCAGATGGAGACCTTTGTCAGCCAGTGTGGAGCCTATGTGGGGTCATGCTTAGAGTATCACTTTCAATTCGCCCGTAACATAGACGCCCGTTGGCATCCAAGCTTTCCAAAATACTATTTTTCTAGCTTTCGTTTTCCAGTGACTACGCAGTCAGGGCAGGTCCTCATAGAAACCAGTCCCTTCTCAGTAGTCACACGACGCCTTGTGCAGCTGCTTGAGGATGACGGAGGCGAGTGCCAGCCTTCTCTAGTGGAGTACGCTAGAAAGCTTATTGGCTAAAACAGTTTCTCACATATCCGAACGATGGGCTCTGGTCACCTAGCCAGGCCCATCTTTTGTATTTTCGCCGTAGATAACCAACTGGATTAGAAGAAAATTGGGTTCCGATGACGCCGGTAGATAGGTGTTTTTTGCATAGTCTAGAGCCCCTTCGACGAGGGTCTTTAGATCATTGAAGCGTCCCTCGGCGTTAGGTCCAGGAATGAGCAAGCTTGGGTGGTCGGCATCAACCAGGTTGTACTCAGGCGCCCAAGCGGTTAGTAGTAGCGATGAGTGCACCTCGTCGCCACTGATGATGTTCATGTAAGCTGTAATGCGCTGGTTGTCCTTTCCGGCTGTTTGTAGTGCATCAACTAACTGTCCCACCAAAGCTTCTCGGCTCTCGGGAAGCACCGCTTCGTGTTCGACGATGTCAATTTTATGTGCACTGCCCAAGAGTGTGTCTACGTGAGTGTAGTAGGCGTCGCGCAAAATCTCTTTAATCTGACCAAAAGTGATGCCGTCGGGATTGGCCACAACGCCTGCCGCTGCTAGCGCCTCTAACTGGACCATATGCGTGTAGGTTTCTGTGTATACAAGGCGCATAACATCGAAAAGTGTGACATTCTCTTGTGCCTGCTGCGTTACCGCCGTTGTAACGTCCATGACAGGATGCATATACAACGCGTTTTGAATGGCAAAGGCGTGACCATGACAACTTCCTTGATGGGGCAAAGTCTCGCTTAAATACTCGGCAGCATCAACACCCTCGGGTAAAACAGACTTGTGCCACATGCGGTAATAGAGCTGATCTTCAAGCTGGGGTAGAACATTGCGGACAACTTGACCAAAGTCGTTGACCACACACTCATCTATCGCCACAGCATCAGCCTCTAAAATGTCCGTAGCAGGAGCGCTATTAAGGGTTGGTGATGCTAATGATGGAAATATAATTAGGTATATAGATATAATTGATTTATTCATTAAAAAACCTTTCGTTTTGTAATATAATTATATTATCTATTAATTTATTGATCAAGTTTGGAGTGTTTCTGGACTATTCTGTGAATCAGAAGTGCGTCCTAGCTTACGGAAACACTCGTAAATGCAAACTTTGTTCCATCAAAGAGCCCTAGATCGCTGAGCTTCAGTGAGGGAATGACTAATAAGGCCATGAAAGACAGTGTCATAAACGGTGCTTCCAAAGGCGAGCCTAGAGCTTTTGCTGCCTTGTCGACTTCAGCGTATTTTTTTGCTGCAACCCAGGCGTCTTCAGCGCTCATGATCCCTGCTACAGGTAGAGACAGGTAAGAACTCTGCCCTCCCCAAGTAGCCGCAATACCCCCTTGGCCCCCAATCACCATGTTTACGGCAGCAGAAAGCTCCGCGTCTGAGGTTCCCACAGCGACGATATTGTGTGAGTCGTGTGCAACGCAGGAGGCGATGGCTCCTCGCTTCAATCCAAAATTCCTGATAAAGGCCACCGCGGGCTTGGTGGGCTTGTAGCGGTTTACAACAGTGAGTTTGAGGATATCTCGCTCGACATCGGAGACATACAGCCCATCTTCGATCTTGGCTGGGTAGTGTCCCTCTTTTGTGACGAGCTGTCCCTCCTCGGCTTCAATGACGCGAATTTGGCTGCCCGTAGCTTCCAATATGAAGTCGCTAGCGACAACGGGCTTGGCATGGAACTGATTAATTGGTGTGACGGGAACCGAGGGAATCTCAGTCGTTCCCTCATTGGCTACACGTTGCCCACAGATGTAAGTCTGGAGGACATGAAAATCGTTTAAATTGTTGACGACGATGAAATCTGCACTATCACCGACACGCAGTGTGCCGATACCAAGCCCGTAATGGATTACCGGGTTTAGACAGGCACAACGCAGAACGTCGAAGAGATCATGTTCATATTTGTGTATTGCGTCGCGAACAAGAAGGTTGATGTGTCCCAACTCCAAAGCATCCGGGTGTTTGTCGTCGCTACAGAACATCACCTCGCTAGGATGGCTGCTAATGAGAGACTGGAGAGCCTCGAAATTCCTAGCTGCAGACCCCTCACGGATGAGTATTTTCATGCCTCGCGAGACCTTGTCCAGCCCTTCTTCGAGAGTGAAGCACTCGTGGTCGGTATCTATACCTGCGTCGATGTAGCGCTGAGCGTCATCACCACGTAAACCTGGCGAGTGACCGTCGACGGGCCTTTTTAGATCGTGGGCCAGTGCAATTTTCTCCATCACGTCGGGAGCTCTATTGAGAACTCCGGGGTAGTTCATCATCTCGCTTAAATAGTGCAAGCCATCCTCTTCGAACAGGGCACGTATATTCTCCACATCAACGTTGGCTCCAGCAGTCTCGAAGGTCGTCGCAGGTACACACGACGAGGCTCCAAAAAAGAAATGGAAAGGTACTTGCTTGCCGTTTTCAATCATGAAGCGGATGCCGTCAATACCGAGGACATTAGCGATCTCGTGAGGATCCGAAACTGTTCCCACAGTCCCATGTGTCACAGCCATACGGGCAAATTCCGAAGGCACAAGCATCGAGCTCTCAACATGGACATGGGCATCTACGAAGCCAGGAAGGATGTAGCGGTCCTTAGGTGCATCTTCCATGCGGTTGATGGCGATGATTTTGCCGTCATCGATAACAAGCTCTCCAGGGAATATCTCTTTTGTATGGATGTCGACAATCTGTCCCGATAGCTTCATAGGTATCCCCATTTTATGCATGTTTTACCTGCCATTTGTAACGCATTCGCGATTTCCCGAAAACCTGCCTCGTCTCCGTCTGAAAATTACCACCGTGCTACAGAGTTTTAGCGACCCTCCGGGCCTCATGAGAAAATAGAGGTGTCGTAACTAATTCCGAGGTTTCCTGACACCCCTGCAGAGAGTGTAAAGAAATTACGACGGCACCTTTTTTTAGGCCCGAAGGGCTGTAACCTGTATAGCCTGGGGCGTAGCCCCAGGTAGGCTAATTAAGCTTTTGAGCGCTGTAAGTGCGACACATGTTTCGCATGGGTGTGTCGCGCTTACAGCGCTCAGAGTGTATTTTGGAGCTTCCCCGGGCTGCGCCCGGGGCTATGCAGGTTGCTGGCCTTTCAGGCCGCCGGACAATGTGCGAATTTATGTAGGCTAATGGTCATTTCATCACCACCACCAATTTCCTGACCCTCTCGTAAGGGCGACACATTAACGCGAAACATATGTCGCACGGTAAAGTTCACCAATATCGGTAACACTTTGATTCGCTCGCACGGGTAGGGGAAGAAAGATAGCCAGAAGCTCACTCCTCCATGTTAGCTCCGCTGTCAAGCTTCCCTCCATGACCTCCATGGTTTTCCGAGTTTGCATGAATTTATGGGCAAGGGTGCTTAAAAACGAGAAGATTCGGGCACGGGCAGGGGAAGAAGAAAAGGGGGCAAAATACACCAAATATCTCATTTTGGACGTATTGGATTATTTATTTCGTATGTATTGTTGCCTTTCTATCTAAGTCATTATCAGTTACTTGTGATTAATCCTGGCAAGATAGAGCTTGTCAATAACAGGGGGATCGAAGACAATCATTGCCTGTAAGATACAGTAGAAAAACAAGGGAGTGACTAGTGAAGAAACTTGTAGCAATGGTGATCCTTCACGTCATCAATTTTGCGCTGTCATTGCGTTATCGCGTGCGCTTCAAAGGCCTGGATAAACTCACCCCTGAGAACCTCAATAAACCGGGGGGCCTTCTCTTTTTACCCAACCATCCCACCATTTTAGTCGATCCCTCGTTGGTGGTGATTGGTGTGTATCGTAGGTTCCCCATCCGGCCTCTGATTGTAGAATATATGTACTACACACCAGGGGTGAAGTGGCTCATGAGCTTCATGGATGCCCTCCCTGTGCCAAACCATCAGCACTCAACCAATAGCCTGAAACGCAAAAAGAGCGAAAAGGCCCTGAGTGATGTGGAAAAAGGCCTTTGGAAAGGTGAGAATTTTTTAATCTATCCCGCCGGAAAGGTAAAGCGCTCCAACTATGAGTTGATTGGCGGAGCATCTGGGGTGCATTCTGTACTACAGAAGGCCCCTGATACAAACGTAGTACTCGTGAAAGTCACAGGTCTTTATGGCAGCATCTTTTCCGTGGCTCCAACGGGGCAGGTCCCCTACCTATTCCCAACGATTTGGCAGGGCATTAAGATAGCTGTAAAGAATCTCATCTTCTTTACTCCTCGCCGCGAAGTGACCATTGAATATGTGCCTGTAGGACCTGAGTTCCCTGCTAATGCTTCGCGCCTGGAGTTCAACAAATATCTGGAACACTGGTACAACGCCCCCGACGGCTTAGACCCAGCTTTAGCTGAGGAGAAAGCCCCAGGGGAGTCGCTACACCTAGTATCACATAGCTTCTGGCGTCAAGAACTCCCTCTTATTGAGGCGGACCGCCAGAAAGAGCAAGATGTGGACCTGTCCCGTATCCCCCAGTCAGTACAGAATAAAGTTGTTAAGTTTTTGGCCGAGCTTTCTGAGCGTAGTCCTGAGGATATTAGCCCCGTAACACACCTGTCCTCGGACTTGGGGCTAGATTCTTTGGATGCTGCCGATATTTTGGCTTTTTTACAGGATCAATTTGAAGTTGAAGGCGTGCCACCTAGTGAACTCACTACAGTGGAACGCGTGATGGCAATAGCGGCGAAGGAGGTAACATTCGAAGTGGCTGAAGACGACTTACACACAACACCCGAAGCGTGGATGCGATCACGTGGGGGAACCATGCGTGCGCAGGTAGCCCCAGGAAATACGATTACTGAGGCCTTCCTCAACAACTGCGCACGTATGGGAAAACGCCCCGCTGTTGCAGACGACCGCTCCGGTGTTCTCAGCTATTCGACACTGAAACTTCGCGTGCTGCTTCTTGCAGAGCACCTGCGTAAGCTTGAAGGTAGAAATATCGGGATCATGTTACCGGCAACCGTCGCTGCGTCGGCGTGTATTCTTGCGTGCCAGCTCGCCGGAAAGGTACCTGTGATGGTGAACTGGACCGTGGGGTCGCGGCACCTAGAATCGGTGACGAAGCTTTCGGGCGTTCAGCATGTCCTTAGCTCTTGGGCCTTCCTAGACCGCATCGAAAACGTAGATCTCGACTGTATCGAAGATAAACTTATCCTCCTCGAAGACCTGCGCTCCGAGTTTTCAGTCAAAGACAAGCTGCGCGCTCTTGTGCGCTCGCGTTGGAGCACGAAGAAGATTTTGCGTACCTTCGACTTCGACAAGGTGAGCGGTGACTCCCAAGCTGTGTTGCTCTTTACTAGTGGCACCGAAGGTATGCCTAAAGGGGTGCCTTTGACACATCGCAACATATTGTCCAACCACCACTCTGTCCTTGAAGCACTTGAAATTACCACGGACGACAGTCTCTTTGGGGTGCTACCGCCATTCCATGCTTTTGGTTTTACCATCAGCAGTTTGATCGGCCTGGTGTCAGGGATCAAAACGGCTTTCTACCCTAATCCCACCAACGGGCGGGGATTGGCACGTGGCATGAAACGCTGGAATGCTTCGATTATTTGTGGGGCGCCAACATTCCTCAAGGCTATGTTAAGAGCTTCTAAACCAGAAGACCTCGAACACCTGCGCTACTGCGTTACCGGAGCAGAAAAAGCACCTCCCGAGCTGTTTGCGCTATGTGCGAAATTCGATCTAGAACATACGGTGCTTGAAGGGTACGGAATCACTGAGTGTGCTCCTGTACTAACCCTTAACCTCCCCAACGAAAAACATGTTGGTGTCGGTAAGCCTCTTCCTGGCGTGCAGCTTTGTACGGTGCACCCTGATACACATCAAGTGCTGCCGCAAGGTGAGCGCGGTCTTATCCTAGCGCGTGGCCCTAACATATTTAGTGGGTACTTGAATCCTGATATCGCCCCTCCTTTTCTCAACATTGAGGGAGAGTCCTGGTACGTCACCGGCGACTTAGGGTTCCTAAGCCCCGAAGGACACCTCACTCTTGCCGGCCGTCAGAAGCGTTTTGTGAAGATAGGCGGAGAGATGGTCAGCCTAGGTGGTATCGAAGAAGCCCTTCTAGAGTCTGCACAAGAGGCTGAATGGCCCGTTGCAGACGACAGACCTGCTCTTGCTGTAGTAGCCCAAGAGCGTGAAGGCGAGAAGGCACGTGTTGTGCTTTTTACGACCTTCAATACTTCCGTTGGAGAAGTCAATGCACTCCTGAGGAAGTCAGGTTTTAGCAACCTCGTCAGGGTCTCTGATATCTCGCAAATCGAAGAAATACCCATCATGGGTTCAGGGAAGATCCATTACCGAGACCTCCAAGCACAGGTAGGGGAAGTCGCTCCTGAGCCAGTTTTGGTATAGCACTGAAAACGCACACACGATTACGGAACCGAGTATGACAACGGAAGTAGAGATCTCAACACCTCCTTTACGCCTCCACAACACGTTGACACGTGCAAAAGAGGTTTTCCGCCCTCAAGACCCAAAGAAAGTACGGCTCTACACCTGTGGACCCACGGTGTACGATTTTGCGCATATTGGAAATTTTCGTACGTATGTGTTCGAAGATATCCTTAGGCGCACCCTAGGGTATTTTGGCTATGGTGTCCTGCATGTCATGAACATCACCGATGTCGACGACAAGACCATACGCGGTGCTATTGCCAAAAGCGTGAGTTTAGACGACTACACGGAGCCATACAAAAATGCATTCTTTGAAGATGTCGAAACCTTAGGGCTGTTGCCCGCCCACCACTATCCCGCGGCGACGGAGTATATCTCAGAGATGATCGAGATGATACAGACTCTGATAGACAAGGGTGTGGCCTATCCAGGGCGTGATGGGAGTGTCTACTTCGCGATATCCAAATTCCCTAACTATGGATGCCTTTCACACCTTAAGCTCGATGAGCTTCAAAGTGGAGCTTCCGACCGTGTAAGCAGTGACGAATATGACAAGGACAATGTCAGTGACTTCGTTTTGTGGAAGGCATACGACGACGAACGCGACGGTCAAGTGTTCTGGGAAAGTCCCTGGGGTAAGGGACGTCCAGGCTGGCACCTGGAGTGCTCCGTCATGGCGATGCAGCTTCTTGGAGATAGCCTAGATATTCACTGTGGCGGTGTTGATAACATCTTTCCGCACCACGAGAATGAGATCGCGCAGTCGGAAGCATGTTCGGGTACAAAGTTCTCTGGCCTATGGATGCACTCGGAACACCTTGTGGTCGACAACAAGAAGATGTCCAAAAGTCTCGGGAATTTCTACACACTGCGTAATCTGCTCGATAAAGGGTTTAACGGAGACCAGGTACGTTACCTCTTAATGCAGACGCATTATAAGACTAAGCTCAATTTCACCCTTGATGGCCTTGAAGGGGCTAAAGTGGCTCTACAGCGCCTCAACGACTTCCTCGCGCGTATGCGCGGGATCGAAGGTGACGAAGCTACAGGCAAGGCGGACCAAGTCGTTCATGCTGCCGCGGTGGACTTCGCAGGGGCTCTCGCTGATGACCTCAATATGTCTGCTGCGTTAGCAACGATTTTTGATATGGTGCGTGAAATCAACCTCCTTGCCGACCAGAAGGCTATAGGTAAACCCGACGCACAAGCGGTCATAGAACGCATGAGACGCTTCAACGAGGTCCTTGCTGTCTTAGATATTGAGGGGCAAAGCCTCGATATCCCCGAAGATATCCAGCAGGCCCTAGTAGAGCGCAACGAGGCACGCGCGAATAAGAACTGGGCCGAGGCCGACCGCCTCCGTGATGTCATCGCTAACGCAGGCTTCACCATTGAAGACTCCTCTTCCGGCGCCACCCTCAAGCGACGCTAAGCCCTTTTAAGGCCTGCAGGGCCGTCTTATGATAGCCCCACCCGGCGGCTTGTTATTACCCGCGTTGTGTGAATACTATTTTGATAGTATGACTGCAACCGAGCTCACGAAATTAGCGATAGTACTAAGTTGTTGGTTCTAAGGCCCGAAGGGCTGTCTTAGTGTTCTGTATCATGACATCGTTAACAACTTGTGTCAGGACATAGGTGACACTTTTAATGGTCACTTTCATCGCCTAAACAGGAGAATTGAAAGTGCCGTGGGAACCCAAGAGCAAAATGTCATTAAGAGAAGAATTTATCG
>JAJFMA010000265.1 GCA_021772415.1 Chlamydiota bacterium | reverse complement strand
TACTCATGAACCGCTTATGGAGCCACGAGTCGGCCTTACAGGCCTCAGATTTCTTTCGAATCTTACCCCACCCTCCCGGGTGGGGCTACAATGAGTCGTCCCTTCGGGCCTTATGAACAATTTATCGTGATTTATATCCTTCTGCTATTTCTTTACACTCTCGAAAGGGCGGCAGATGAGCGCGTTCATATGCCGCCCCTACAGGTCTCAGGACGTGTTTTTACCTTTACCCCGGGCTACGCCCGGGGCTATACATCTTACTGGCCTTTCAGACCACCGGAAAATGTGGGAGCTCGTATGGGCTAATGGTCATTTCACCACCACCACCCTTTTGTTTACACTCTCTTCAGAGCTTAGACTACTTTTCAACCTACCTAGGGCTTGCGGACTAGACTGTAAAACTGTCGGGGCAAGGCCTCATAAGGACATACTCAAATCCGTGCCGTATTAGCCGATAGCAACGTCTACGCAGGGGCGTGGCCGTTGTAGAGGTATTTTGGTCGTATGATAGGCGTCCCCTTACCATTGCGCGCTTCAAGGCGCTCATACACAATTTGGATGCTGATCCCCACAACACGCGATAAGCCAAACAGCACGGTATAGTACTCAGGATACGGAAAACCTGCCGCAGACAGTAGTGTCCCTGAGACAGCGTCCACGTTGACATGGGGATCACTAATTTTGGGATTTTCACCGAGAACCTTCTCTCCGGCCCTCCTCAGCAGCGAAGCAATCTTCACTAGCGGGTTGTTAGGATATTTCTCATGCGCCACTTCAAACAACACTGTAGCACGTGGATCTTCAACACGGAGGACAGCATGGCCAAAGCCATAGATGAGACCTCCTTCCGCAAGCCGTTCCCGGATAAGCTGCTCGACCTGCTGCTCAGTAGCATTTTCTCCGAGTTCCTCGAGAACTTCTTGCACGAAGGCTAAGCAATTTTGATTAGCCTTGCCATGTCGGGGCCCTGCAAGTGCCGCCATAGCTCCCGTTAAGGAACCGTACATATCTTCGAGGCCTGAAGCAATCGTCTTACCTGTGAAGCATGAAAGGTTACCGCCCCCATGATCATAGTGGAGAACGTTGAAGAGCGTAAACACCTCTGTCAACGCTGCAAGGTCCGCGTTGGGGACGTTTAGCATCTGCGCAAAGTTTTCCATATAGCCTAACTCAGGCTTAGAAGGCTTCGTTCCACCCCATCCTGCATGGTGGTTAATGAGGCATGCCACGACTTCAGGCATTTTAGCAATGACGTTCAGGCAATCTTCGCGGTAGTCTCCGGTACCTTCTAGCATCCCCATCAAAAGGATAGAGGCGCAAAACACCTTCATGGGGTGTCCTTCACGAGGGAGCTGTCGAACGTGCTCTAGCAGCTTTGGAGAGCACACACTGCGTTTTTGGATATCCGCAACAAAGTCAGCGAGTTCCTTCTCAGAGGCCTCGTGTCCATGGTAGAGGAGGTAGATAACCTCCTCAGGCCTACGACGCGCCAACTTCGACAGTGGCCTTCCTACGTAGAATAGTCCTTTTTGTGGATCTACCGACGACGTAGTACAAAGTCCTACAGGATATCCGCGCATTCCTGTTTCGAGATGCTCTTCGGTGATTTCAAACAACACGTCAGTCATGGGTCCTTCCTCAGGTTTGGGCTTCTACAGAGTCAAAAAAGAGGTTCTTTTCCTCGACGAGTTCAGCTTGACTTGCTTCAATTCTCTCTTGCAAAAAGGCATTCCAATCGAGTCCAGCAACGATTTCATAATCTCCGTCACCTTTAGACCGACAGGGGAAGGAGAAGATGAGGTCCTCTTGGATCCCGTAAGGGTTACCATCACTGCAGACTCCCGAGGAAAACCACTCACCTTCAGGCGTTGGTGTCACCAGGGCCTTCATGGCATCTAACGCTGCGTTAGCTGCAGACGCCGCCGACGATTTCCCCCGCGCTTTGATGATCTCAGCTCCGCGCTTCTGCACTTTCTGAATAAACGCTCCCTGAAGCCACGCTTCGTCGTTGATAGCTTGCGTTGCTACTCTACCCGACACGGTAGCATGGTAAAAATCTGGCACCTGGGTCGTAGAGTGATTTCCCCATATGGTCACTCTCTTAACCTCGGAAACAGCAACTCCGGCGCGGCCAGCGAGTAGGCTTTGAGCGCGATTTTGATCTAAGCGCGTCATCGCATGAAAGTTCTTTCTGGGGATATCTGGCGCATGTGTCATCGCAATAAGAGCATTGGTGTTACATGGATTCCCCACAACGAGAACTTTAACATCGGAACTGGCGACGGCATTAAGAGCACGTCCCTGTCCGATGAAGATCTGTCCATTGGCATTCAGAAGATCCTTGCGCTCCATCCCAGGACCTCGTGGCATGGCACCTACTAAAAAGGCATAGTCGACACCCTTGAATACACGATTTGGATCGTCCCCAAGTACGACTTCACTCAATAGCGGAAACGCGCCATCAGCAAGTTCCATAGCCACCCCTTCAAGGGCTTGCATCGCCTGAGGAATCTCCAAAATATGCAGGGCCACCGGCTGATCCCGACCGAAGAGCTCTCCAGCTGCAATGCGAAAAAGTAGGCTGTAGGCGATCTGGCCAGCCCCCCCAGTCACTGCTACCCGTTTAATAGGCTTTGTCGTCATTAGCATTCTCCGTGTATCAACCATTTCAAACCCAGTGGCGACGTAGCTAAAAATTTACGGTCGCACGCCACTCTGATTTCCAAGAATTTTATAAGGCAGTATACGATAACGCGCAAGAAACGCGAGCATAAGTATCAACAAAAACTTTAGCTAACAATTTATTCCCTCTAGAGTTATATTAAACGCCAAAAAATCCGTCAGGAACTCGTGAAACAAAGAACCTGCCGACTAGTGACACAACACACAAGCATGGAGCTTTTAGGAATGAAAGCGGTAGTACTCCTTAGTGGGGGTCTCGACTCAACAGTGGCGCTGGCCCAAGCGCTCTCTAAGAGACGCGATTGCCTGGCTCTTACCTTCGACTATCATCAACGGAATGCCGAAGAAGTCGCTGCAGCTAAAGATATTGCTAAGCACTACGATGTGGAGCACAAGATCCTGCAGATTGACCCGCAGTGCTTTATTACCTCAGCTCTCGTATCTAAGTGCGGGATGCCCCAAAATCGCACGGGCGACAACATCAAAAACGATGGCATTCCCGTCACGTACGTCCCCGCAAGAAATACTGTCTTTATCGCTTACGCCATCGGTCAAGCTGAAGTTATAGGAGCTCAAGAGATCTACTTTGCCGCCAATGCCAGTGAGCACCCTCTCTATCCCGACACCCGCCCAGTGTTTCGCGACGCATTCCAGAATCTCGTCAATGTTGCCACAAAACAGGCTGTAGAAGGACGTCCACCCCAGCTGCTATTCCCCTATGCCAAATGGAGTAAGGGCGATATTGTCGCACAGGGATACGCATTACAGGTGCCTTTCGAAAGAACCGTGAGCTGCTACAGCGCGGAACACGACACCGTGCACTGTGGGCGCTGCGATGCGTGTTACCTGCGAAAGGAAGCCTTCGTTGCCTCAGGCATCGACGACCCCACCCACTACATCGAGCCCGGACTCCCGCTGGGAGCGGCAAGCTTCAGTAATCTAATGTAGCCCCACGACACGCCGCCCATAGTCATCCTTCCACAGGCGGAAAAGTGGACTCATCACAAGCACGTTTTCAACGAACGCCTCGCTCCACCCACACCAGACGCTACGGGGATCGCGTAGCAGCAAACTCACTAAATGCTCCACGGCATAAGTGCAGGACTCTGGGCGAAAGTAGTCGACAGCGGCTCGTTGCACAGCATGATACCTTCGAGCGGCCTCGGCATCCACACAGTAGAGATCGTCACTAACCTGAGTGAGCGCCTGAGCTAGTAGCGCTCCTGAAGGCGAATACACAAACGAAAGCAGATCCCAAACCGACGTGAACTCCCCTACATCGCGGCTACAGAGCTCCAAGCGTTCCCTTAGCTCCAAAGTGCTCGCCATCTCGTTGCGACCCCGCAGCCAACGCTTCACTAGCACGCCGACAACCTCTGCCATTTGTTCGCGAAAATATTCCGCCGGCGTCCCAAAGCGCAGCTGCTCCAGCGCTCGGTCGACACCACCTTTACGGTGCCAGCCCTTTAATTCCGCTCGTACCGAGCGAGGTAAAAAGAGAAGGCCTTCCAACCCATACCGCTGCAACAAGGGATACACCTCGCGCACATCGCCGCGATAGCACAGCACCCGCAAAAATGCCCCCCAATCCCAAAGCGTTGTGCTGTACTTAGGTCGGCCCTTCGTAAAGTCTGATAATTGAGATGCTATTTCATCGTAGTGCCCCTGTCCCAACCCAAGAGTCGTGAGATCGATGTCGAGAAGCTGCCCGATGGTATGAAAGTCACGCATACGCAAGCATTGTTCCGCGTGGTTGGAAAGCTGCAGGACTTCGAGAGGTTCCTCATACAGAACAGGACGCAGCCAATGGCGGTATTCTGGTGGTATATCGAGGTAGAGTTGAAGCTCACGTGGTTCACTAGGGAGAAGGTCGTTGTTTTCGACGGCATCTGCAGTTACCTCGGTACGAAGGCCTAAACTGAGAGGACGGATGGAGTCCGGGTCGACATTTTCCAGAGAATAGATAGATTCCAGCCCATGCGTATAGGCGCCCTGCGTCGCCTCATCAAAACAGGTGAGGCTCTGAGAGGACGAGATCCCCTGGTGCTCGGTGTGCTTTTTACGTAGCTGATCAATAATCGTCATGCGTGCCCTTCCGGGGAATCAGCCTAGCACTATCCATAGTTTTAGAGTACCTCGTAAAAAAATCCGTGCTTTCACTATTGGCCTCCCCATTTACGCTATTGTCTAAAGCGAAGAAATCACCACCGAGATCACAGAGGGGAGAAAAGGGGGGTACAGTTCGGTAACATAGGTGACACTTTGAAGCCCGACGAAGAAAAAGCGGGTGGATTTTTAGGCAAGGACTTCGAGGTTGGGTTTGGCTTTACGCAATGAAGATAATCCTGCTGGAGTTGCCCCGCAGCCGCGCACATCGAGATGTTTCAGTGTAGGACTCAATGCTACCGCATCAAACATCGCATCTTCCGAAACAAGCGGGAGGTCTGTCATCACCAGCTTGCGCAGGCGATGGCCCGGCCGCAAAAGATCCTGGATACCGTCTGCCGACACCCTAGTACAGTGGGATATGTCCACCTCAGCGAGGTTAGGGCGCAAGTGTCCCAAGCCTTGAAGGCCAACGTCGGAAATTTGTGGACACCACGCTATCGACAACCGTGTAAGCGATGGGCAGTCGCGGGCGATCATCGCAAGAAATCCATCGGTGAGACCACCGCAATAGACGCAGTAGAGCTCTTCCAAACCTTTCATGAAGGTGATAGCACGGTAGGTCTCAAACTCAAGCTGGCGATTTTCGTTAAGGTGCAAGCGCTGCAACCCAGGCTGATGCTGAAGAAAATGTGCGCCAATGGCATCACTGAGCCACGAACAGGCGTTCATGTTTAAGTCAGTCAAAGGCGGAAGCTCATCGATCAACTCCAAGTCATAAGCTTCAGATCCTTCAAGATCCAAAACGTGAAGATGCACAAGCTCAGGAAGCAAACGCTTGTGTTCAAGGGTAACACTGGTTTTCCCACGCAACGCCAACCGCCAGACGATGGGAGCGATGGCGTGCAGCATCTCTTCGTTACGAGCACGAAACTCGGTGATTTCGACTCCCAAACGCTGCGCTTCATCTGTGACAAAAAAATTCACACCAAAAGACACAGATCCAACAGCTTCGCAGGTCACCTGCATAAGCTCTGGAAGGCTGTGGTCATAGGCAATGCGTAGAATCTTCATCCCATTATCGAGGTCCACATAGCGACGTATGACTTCCGCCACTTGCGTCACAAGCCCACGCAAATCCCAAGCTCCGGCTCTTTTAATAACTCTCAAGAGGTCTTTAAGTTCCAGTCTCCAAAGATCTTGGACCACCCCATTGTTAACGCTCTCTTCCACAATCTGAAACACGTCTTTAGGAATCTCTTCCAAAGACAGCCAAAGAATCTTTTTATCCGGCTTGTATTCCCGCTCAATGACTTCACGAAAAAAAAGACTCTGGGACGCATACATCAAACTGTTGCCCTTAGTCAAATAGCGTTTAGCGCTGAAGCCTACGTCTTTAGGGAGCATCTCTACCAACGTCTGGGAATGCTGATGCACCGTTTCCACCACACGCCGAGCGTAGCGATGACGGAGGCGGCCGCAAGCATATTCCTTCGTTAGCCATGCCAAAATCTCCTCAATTACCTCGCGGTGCTCCACCGCCCAGGTCTCGTCTGAGCCAGCGGCTTCAAAGAAGCGTACGACATCGCCGTCTGCATGGTCAACGAGGGTTCCAAGCACCAATTCGTAGCCGCGCAGCCGCAGACAGTAGTCAAGTTCTGAAGGAAGAAGATCTGGCCAATCCATATATACAGAGTTTTAGTTCGCAGAAATAAATGCAAGGAACCCCACCACAAAAGCGAGGTTCCTAAGATCCAACTACACCAAAATCCCCGAAAGCGTTAGGCGCGTGAACCAGCTATCGTTGTAAGCGTCGATGAGATCCTGGCACTTGTCCTCTTTGTTATCGGCATAGACCGACGCCGTCGTTGTATGTGTCGCCATGTGAGCCCCACAAAGAACTAAACTTGCTCCGCCCCAGCGCAGCCAAGTTCCAGAGTCTTCTTTACTGAATGCGGCGAGACCCAAAAATAGTGTTGCGGCCACTGCCTCTAAACTCATCACTACCTCACTGAAACGTATCCAGTTACCCCACTTCTTCTTGTCCTCTTTGACTTCCTGACGGATGTAGTCTAGAGGCCGACGAACTAGGTAGTACTCCCTAGTATTCTGCGCCACATAGAGCCCGCCAGCAACGGGCCCAGCCGCCGACCAAGGGGCCAGCATGGTGGCAAATAGGCCCATCATCAGAAATTTGCTGTCGTTGTACGTCGCTGTAGTGTGGTACTTGTCCACCGCGCTCAACGCTTCATTAAAAGGGTGTAGTGTCAAACCAGCCATTAAGATTCTCCTTTGTGTTAGGGACAGAGATAAAAGTTGCACGGAATGCACGATAGGAAACTTTTTACTTTATCTACAAGAGAGAATTCATGACCCCTACTAAATAAAAATAATTAATATAAATTAAATAAAAGTTATTGACTATATCATATTATTGTTGTATAATTTGGGCATAAAAAGAACAGTGGCCGATAGAAAGGCACTTTTAAGAACCATAGACAACCTCCATAAGGGCACAAGGTGTTTCGCACCTTGTGCCCGATTGAAACTGGAGAAGCCCGGGCTTAAACAAAGTTAGTGACAACAAGTCAAGCCGCGGCCATAATGAAGTACAAGTAAGAATTAGACACCATCTCGTCGGCTCACCACCGACCGAAAGATCCATAGACAACCTCCATAGAGGGCGTAAGGCGCAAGTCTTACGCCCTTTTAGATTATATAGACCCCTCCTTCAACTATCCTTGGCTAGTCATCTTTCCCTACCCCGTGTTCGTCCCCAACTCACTCGTATCCGAAGGAACCATGGAGGCCATGGAGGTAGGATGGAGGTCATGGAGATAAGTTGCCAACCGGGTTTCAAATCAAAGGCAGACTAGCGGTTACATTTAAAAGAAAGATCGTGATATCTATCTAGACATCACCTTGGAGCTCATTATGGTCAACGCAACGAACAACAAAATTTCTCACGAAGATTCGCCCATCACTGCACAGGAAGAAGAAAAGACATCCAAAATCATAGGAGCAGCAATCGAAGTACACAGAACTCTTGGGCCAGGATTGCTTGAAAAAGTCTACGAAGAAGCACTATGTCATGAGTTCAAGCTTCGTCACATTCAATACTCTAGTCAAGTTCCCGTAAACCTCACGTATAAAGGAACGAAGATTACGGGACACCGTCTAGACATGATCGTAATGGATACAATCGTGGTCGAATTAAAAGCCGTGAATTTTTTGAAAGAAATATGTCGCGCACAGGTCATTTCGTATCTAAAAGCTACGGGACTCCGAAGAGGATTAGTATTGAATTTTTGCGAGCCAACCTTACGCGATGGTTTAATGCGTATTACACTTTAAAATTTCAGACTGCCTCCCCAAAATATTTTGTGAATACTCTTCTCCATGACCTCCGTCTTACCTCCATGGCCTCCATGGTTCCTTCGATTTTGGCAAAGGCCCCTATAGGACTACACCTCAAAGGTGCAGCCTTCAGCCATCAGAGTATCGATGTAGGCAAGATCAAAGTCCATGTTACGGAATTTTTCGTCTTCGATCATATAGAGATGGAAAGGGATCGTGGTGGCGACGCCACCAATATGGAACTCACGTAGCGCTCTGCGCCCGATTGCCAAAGCCTCCGCACGATCACGCCCACGCACAATGAGTTTTGCGATCATCGAGTCGTAGTTAGGAGGGATATGATAGCCAGAGTAACAGGCACTATCGACACGCACCTGTGGGCCACCTGGAGGTAGATAGTACTCCAAGCGCCCTGGTGAAGGCGAAAAATTGTGGGCTGGATTTTCCGCATTAATACGGAATTGGATGGTGTGCCCATTAAAACGAATATCTTTTTGGCGGAAGCTAAGTTTCTCTCCGAGAGCCACACGAATTTGTTCGCGCACAAGGTCGACACCCGTAAGTTCTTCGGTGACGGTATGTTCAACTTGAATACGCGTATTCACTTCCATGAAGTAGAAGTTGTGGTCGGCATCAAGAAGAAACTCCACCGTCCCCGCGGAATAGTAGCCAGCTTTCTTGGCGATAGCAATGGCAGCCTGCCCCATTTCTTCGCGCAGTTTGTCGTCGACAACGGGGCTAGGAGCCTCTTCGATAAGCTTCTGCCGGCGGCGTTGGATGCTGCAGTCGCGCTCACCCAAATGCACGTAGTTGCCGTGCTTATCCCCTATGATCTGCACCTCGATATGACGAGGGTTGACGACCATCCTCTCGAGGTAAACGTTGGGATTACCAAAATTCACTTCCGCTTCGGCGCGGGCAGCAGCAAACTGCCGCCTGAAGTCGTCGCGGCTCTCAGCAATACGAATGCCTTTGCCTCCGCCTCCGGCGACAGCTTTAATGAAGATGGGAAAGCCGAGATCTTCGACCAGCTCAAGAGCGCTATTCACATCGTCGACAACACCATCAGAGCCTGGTATCACGGGACACTTAGCTTGTTTTGCGGTGTCTTTGGCGCGGGCCTTGTCTCCCAGAAACGCAATAGCTTTAGGAGACGGACCAATGAAGTTAATACCACAGCTCTCGCAGATAGTGGCAAAATTGTCGTTTTCAGCCAGAAATCCATATCCGGGGTGTATCGCATCCGCTCCGGTAATCTCACATGCTGACAAAATGTTGGGAATTTTCAAGTACGACTGCGCTGCCGGAGCCTGTCCTATACATACTGCTTCGTCAGCATGTAGGACGTGCAAGGCCTCCCTGTCGGCTTCAGAGTAGACACCAACAGTTTGAAGACCTAGGTCGTGACATGCGCGAATAATGCGTACTGCGATCTCGCCACGGTTAGCTACCAATACCTTCTGCATAAATCACTCTGTGATGATACGGAACAGGTTGGTTCCGAACTCGATGGGCTGCCCATTTCCTACTAGAATCTCTGCTACGACACCGGAAATTCCCGCCTTTACCTCGTTCATCACCTTCATAGCTTCGACGATACAAACAATAGTATCGGCCTCGACACGATCCCCAACCTTGGTGAAGGCGGGATCTTCAGGAGATGGCGACAGATAGAACGTCCCGACGATAGGGGCAGTGATGAACTCACCTTCAGCTTCACTAGGAGCCGCTGGCTCAGCACTGCTTTCGTTACTGATGTCTTCCTTATGCTGGGCTTCTCCATCGCGGTTGCGACGTTTTAGAAAACCTTGCGCCCGGTGGAGCTCTAGCTCACTGCGCATAGGGTTGTCTTCAACAAGCTCTAAAACCTGCTCCGCAAGACGGCTGCTGCCTTCATTCGTTTCTCGCTCGAGCTCTAGCTCAAAGCCTTCACGTTTGATGGCTAGGCGCTTGACTCCCGTACGCCCCATTGCGGCCATGAGGTCTTTTATCTGCTTAACTTCCACGCTCTCACACTCCTGCTGGCGTCGCTATACGCGCTGGATGTATTCGTCTGTCTTGGTATCTACTTTAATGATGTCACCGGCCTCAACGAACGGCGGCACTTCGACGCGTGCGCCAGTCTCGAGGATCGCCGTCTTCGTCGCATTTGGCGCGGCGACATTTTCATCGGAGGAAGATTCGGTCTTAGAGACCATAATCTCTAGAAATTGAGGTAGCTCCACAGAAAAAACCGTTTCGCCGTAGAGCGCAGCTTTAAGCTCTACACCCTCTTTGAGGTAGTTAGCGGCGTCACCAACGATATCTGTGGGGACAAGAACTTGGGCAAGGTCTCCCATATCGAGGAAGAGATAGCTCTTTCCTTCGATATAAAGAAACTCCAACGTGCGCTCCTCCAGTGCCACTTCTGTGACGGATTGGCTCACCTTAAAGTTTTTCTCTTCGACCTTACCAGAGGCCATATCTTTAAGTTTGGTCTTAATGAAGGGCGTCCCCCTAGCGACGGTGACACGTACGCTGGACTCCACTCGGTACAACTTGCTACCGATTTGAAGAACCATTCCGGGGGAGATTTGATTACTTGTGGTCATAGGATCGCCAGTCTCTGGTTACTAATACCGATATTTAAGCCGCTATATTGCCATTAAAAGTGATTTTAAAGCGAGTACGCTTCAGCCGCTGCGGATCGAAGGGCAGCAACAGCCTCCTTCATGTCCGGGGCGGAAAAGAGGTGCGACCCCGCAACAAAGCTGTTAGCGCCAGCGATAGCACACTCGCGGGCAGTTTCGAGGTTGATACCGCCGTCGACCTGTATCTCTAAGGGTGGCAATGCTTTAGCTTCGGCTTCGTCTTCTCTGGTGACGCCTCCGGCACGAATATTTAATTTGTCGCAGGTTTGCCGAGCAAAAGCTATTTTCTCGAGAACCTCGGGCATAAATTCTTGTCCCCCAAAGCCGGGATGCACAGTCATAAGGAGGAGTAGGTCGATCTGATCGAGGTATTTTAGCATCAAAGACGAGGTGGTCTCGGGGCAAAACGCCAAACCAGCCTGCACGTTGCAGCGACGGATAAAGTCGATGGTTTCCTGGACATCTTCAGTAGCTTCAAAGTGAAACGTGATACGGTCGGCGCCTGATGCCACCATACGTTCGACGTAGTCATAAGGATTATAGACCATGATATGCACATCGAGGAATAAGTCCGTCGCACGGTTGATCGCAGCTACGACCTGAGGACCAATGGTGAGGTTGGGCACGAAGGCGCCATCCATCACGTCAATATGTATGCTGTCGGCACCAGAATCTGCTATGCGACGCGCCTCGTCAGCGATGACACCGAAGTCGCCAGCAAGAATAGATGGCGCGATTTTGATAGGACTTTCTTTAGTCATAGATAGAATACATTCCTATTGCGTTGGAGAGAATATTATGAAGTCATTGGAGGCAAAAGTCAATGGCGCCCCGCCCTGCGCCTGCGCGAATCTTTAATTCGAACAACCATGGTTTTCCAAATTGACCTAGCTAGGCCATACTCTCACTCCAAACAACAACACCAGGCCTTTTTACTTCTCTGTGGGCTCTGTGGGCTCGGTGGTGAATCTTTCTCTTTGTAGTTGGCCTTTCCACTGCCAACAGGGCCCGCCCCTTTGTGTAGCTACTCAGCGGCCGAAAGGTCACTGACGCCCGAGCCTTCATCGTCGCTCTCCACTGCTCCCCAACGGCAGGCTTTCTCGTCTCCCATAAAAGTCGCATCGATTTGCATGCCTTTAAGCCAATTGCGACAGAAGTTGCCATAAGCCTCTTGCCGACGACATGCACCGGCACCCTGGAAATCCGGCATCTCATAAACGGTACCATAGCTGCCTGAGCCCAGCTTGACTCTAGCCCCGAGGTGTGGTGGCGTAGATGCTTCGTCAACATCTGCTAGCGGCACCGAAAGGGCACTCTCCCCCAAACCTTCCTGTACGCAGGTCTCCACCACACGCCGGTGGAGTTCCATGTAATCCTGTCTGATGGAATTCCCTTTCGGCAGCATATACACCAGCTCGGCAAGCAGGCGATCGCGCGGAGGGTAGTGTCTAGCAGCGATAGGATCCAGCTGGCTGTGGAGTTGCAAAATATCGGTGATGTACTCAGCAGCGCGATATCCGTCTAACTCGCCTCTTTTAATCGCCTGTTGATAGTCAGCACGCTTATCTTCAAGGTCTTTAGGGCGTTCTATTTCCTCGGCTTGCTCGATGTACTTTTCTTCAAATTCCGCGCGTTTTTCCAAGGCACTGTGGTAGCGGTCCCAAAAAAACCACATCAATGCAGTGGTCCCCATGGTCAGCAGCTTAACAGGTGTTTTGGCTTTAAGGAGAACATGTTCGTCTTTACTGATAGCAAGCCCAAGGCTATTGCCTAAGCTCACCGCCCACATAAAGATTGCGGCGATACTAGCAATGCCCGCCCCCCAACGTTTTCTTCCAATATGAAAGGTACGTCTCTTCTCATACTCCACCTCTTTTTGAAGTGCTTCATGGCGCGCCATGAGAGCCTGATAGTCCTGGTCAAGGCGCGCATCTATCGAAGGTCTTACCTCCACAGCATCCTGCCGCGGCGGTGCAAGAAAGATTCCAGCAGAGTCTGACAGCCCGTTTGTCCCAAACATTACATACCTAAACTTCAGATACCGAATTTTCTCCTGAGAACGCGCGCTCGATGTCCTGTACAATGCTCTGGCGTTGGGCTCGTGACTTAAATTCCTGTACAGACACGCCACAGAGGCGTTCAAACTTGTGACGAGCCTCTAGCATTTTCTCTGCTCCGTCCCCCATTAAGTACGAGCGATCTTCGTCAAGCATCCCCTCTTCCATACTCGCCTCTAGGTATCCCTGTGCGGAAGCTCCTAGAAAAAATCCTCCCGCAGCATCGTGCGCAGAATCATCCAACCCTAACGCGCTATAGTCTTCCGCTGCCCGAGCATATGCCACATAGATACTATGCCACTCGGGCAAGTGCTCGATGGCGTACGCAATCACTTCATCTTTTGGGTAGTGACTTCGATAGCAGTCGGGAAGAAAACGATACTCACGACATAGGTGACGCAGAGTGCGCACAAGGTCGTCTTTGTTGTAGTCGGGGTCGATTTCATCAACGTTTATAGCTTCGAAAGTCCGGGAGATTTTCGTCGCTTCGTTAGTGAAGTCGCGAAGAGGAATCAACACGTTATTGTAAAGCTGTAGCTGCTGCTGTTCTTTGCCGACTTTGAAGTTGCTGCCTTGGGACTTCTTAGATGACTTCTGTGCATCCTGATTTGCCGATATCCGATACCACGCGAAACCTGACACTGCCGATACCAGCACAGCATAAAAATTCAAAGAGGTGGCAATGGCACCAAGATGCGTCTGTGAGCTGTCGCCAAAAATCTCATCGAAGAACTGGCTTGCCACATCTCCCACCCACGCGATGATCGCTAAAGCCGTTAGGCACGTGGCATTAAACCTTCCGAGCTTGGAGCCAAAGATCCCATTTTGAAGGCTGTTACGTTGATGCAAAAGGCTCTGATTCTTTTTTATCTGTACGTTCACCTGCTGAACACGGCTATCAAGGGAACTGGCAAGATTCGGCGAAGAGTTTTTAACCTCCGACGGCCGATATCCAGGATGACGATGCATCTCCTTTTTCAGATCCTCCACAGCTGGCGCTGGGGCTTGTGCTCCGTCCAACGGTCCTCCTTTAATTACATCCGTAGGACGAAGTACCAGAACATGGGCGTTGTGTAAATATTTTTTTTCACTCTCTACTGAGATAAAGACGTGCAAAAAACTATAATATCTGATAAAGTTGGAGCAGGTTACATAAAGATATAGATGACATGACGTACCAACCGTTCACAACAGCTCCATTCTTCTCGGGTCTCATCGCCCGCATTCGTATTGCGCCCTAGGCGCATATATCCCTCTACCCCTATCCCAGATTCATTTTACAGTAACACTTTGAGTTAGGAGTCACTCGATGAGGACCCATTTAAAAAAATTACGCCATTCCAAGACCGTTACGACGGGACTTGCCATGTTTTCGATGTTCTTTGGAGCCGGAAATATCGTCTTCCCGCTTGTTGTCGGGCAACACGCACAGTCACACACTAGCCTAGCAATCTTTGGGCTCTTGCTGACAGCGATCCTTGTTCCATTCACGGGCCTACTAGCGATGCTGCTATACGACGGAGACCCCAAGGCCTTCTTTTCTAAGATGGGCCGCCTCCCCGGAGCTTTCGTAGCCACGTGTATCTTGGGACTTATAGGTCCCTTCGGTGGTATGCCACGCTGCATAGGTCTAGCATATTCGACCTTGCAGACGACGTTTCCATCGCTGACACTGCCGATCTTCAGCTTGGGGTCATGCCTATTGATCTTTGTCTGCACATACCGCCGCCGCCGCATCGTCGACATCCTTGGACAGGTGCTGACACCTCTACTTCTGATCTGTTTGACTGCCATAGCGGTGCTGGGGCTTATCAATTTCGTGGCACCGACAAGCTCACCATTCACGCCGGGACAAGCGGTGCTTTTTGGATTGTCGGAAGGTTACAACACCATGGACCTGCTGGCGTCTTTTTTCTTCTCGACTGTAGTCATGACGGGCCTGCGATCCGAAGACGATCGTGATCACAAAATGCTCTTTCGCCATGGCGTCCAAGCGACACTCCTTGGTGCGGGGCTACTCGCTGCAATATATCTAGCGTTTAGTTTAGTAGCCGCAGGCCTAGGAGCAGAGCTCGCTAATGTCCGCAATGACCAGCTTCTTGGTGCCGTCAGCTTACATGTATTAGGGCCCTATGCCGGTGTGGTAGCAAGTTGCGCCATAGCCCTCACTTGCTTGACAACGACCATTGCTCTTGCTTCAGTGTTTGCCGGAGCTGTGCAGCGCGATGTCTTTAAACACAGGGTCTCGTATATCCATGCACTTATCCTTACGCTGGCGGCCACCTGTGTGACGTCAACGCTAGAATTTACCGCGATCGTAACGCTGCTGGCACCCCTGTTAAAGGTGATGTACCCTGCGCTGATAGCACTGACGATCGTTAATATGGGACATAAGCTTCTGGGATGGCCCGCATACAAGTGGCCCGTCTACACAACGTTCGCCATCTCGCTGGCACTGCAGATGATTTAAGAGGGCATGGTCTTCTTAGAAGGCCCAAACAATGTGTCGCACTTACAGCGCTCACAATGTTTTTTGGTCTGCACCCTGGGCTACGGCCCATAAGCGCTAACCTATTTTCAGGCGCGTAGCGCCGACATATGCTTAGCCTAGGACGCAGTCCTTGTCATTACCCAGAATTTTTAAATAGATATTCGAACAGAGTTTTTTTTGGCATCCTCAATCAATCGCAGTGAGTTCCATCATGAGGCCCAACGGGCCGCCTTATGATAGCCCCACCCGTGAGGGTGGGGTAAAGCAAAAAAGCGCCCTGAGCCCCATTAGGGGCGGCTTGTGGCCCCAGCGGGTTGAACCGACACGGAGCGTTTTATTCAATGCCATGAGTAATGCGAAACACGTTCTTCTCCGGAGCCATGAACCGGGGCCACAAGCCGCCCCGTTGAGAGTGTAAAGTAATCACCGTGACCTCATGTTTAAGTCATACGTTTCAAGTAACCAATGATATACACCGATAGCGCGAGCGCAGCGAGGGCCATGGAGTGCGTGCGCTCCGCGCCGCCTTTGTGAAGTTCGTAGACATAAAAAGTGCCTTTCAGAGGTATCTGTCGATGACTATTCTGGCGACGTTGCAAAGCAAAAAGCTTTTTGGAATTGTTCGCATGTCCAAATAAGGAGTCACGAACACTAAAATAGACCTGTGAG
>JAJFMA010000264.1 GCA_021772415.1 Chlamydiota bacterium | reverse complement strand
GTCCTCTTCGGTAACAAAATCTCCCACGCCATCGTCGAGTAAGGACAAGAAGACAAAAGAGTCTTTGACAATGCCTTAACAACAGCTGAAAATTTCCCGTCCATCCCGTCCATCCCGTCCATCCCGTCCATCCCGTCCATCATCCGCCCTTGTGGTGCCCCAGTGTAAAGAAAACATTATCACAGAGCCCACAGAGCCCACAGAGATCGGATAAGAAAAGACAGGATGTCCTGTTTTTCCTGGCGGAAAAAAATCACGCAGTAAGAAGTAAGTAGAGGAAGGGTGTAGGTATACTTCTATCTTATCTCGTCCGAACCGCTGACTCTGTCTCGACTTTCGATATTTTTAGCATAAAGCACCGAAGGTTAATATATTAGCTTGCTCGCTCAACACGTGATCATCTAAGGCATTTAAACTTCCCTCATGAGGCCCGAAGGGCCATCTTATGATAGCCCCACCCGGGAGGGTGGGGTGAGGTATATAATGAATCTGAGCCCCTCTTGGGGCGGCTTGTGGCCCCGGCTCATGCATCCGGAGAAGAAGACGATTTCCTTCTCTCATCGCATTGGATGAAACGCTCTGTGTCGCCTAAAACCGCTGGTGCCACAAGCCGCCCCTAACGGGGCTCAGGGTGCTTTTTTACTTTACCCCACCCTCCCGGGTGGGGCTATCATAAGATGGTCCGTTGGGCCTCATGAAAGATCAACAATTTTGGACGCAATATAGCTTTTGTTAATACCTTCATTGGGCTGCCCCCCCCCAAAAAAAAACATCTCCGTTCGTCCTCGAAATTGTGCAAATCGTCAGATCCGGGTCGAACCTAATACTATAATGCCGACATCATTTTCATTGACTATTTCCCTGTGTTTTCATATTATCTAGTTACTGTTTTTAATTAATAAATATCGGTAAAATGTGGAATTAGATCGTTTACAGAAACTAGCATTCTTTGATGATGTCATAAAGATGCTCGGAGGAAACCCTGATGACCTTGTTGTCGTCACTGAGGAACAAGTTCACAAATGTTCCAGTCATTGGGCAGCTCGAGATGTTGAGCATCCTCTGCAGCATAGCGTGGCATATATCTTAGAGATACTCAATGCAGGGTTCATCGCTGTTAAAAAGGGCGAGAATCGGCAGCGTCTCTACGCGCAACTTGGAACTCACTCGCAATATCCGTCGCGTGATCAGTTTGAAGTGTTGGCATCAAGTGTGTTTTCCGCTGTTTCTCGCTTGTCGCAAGCTGTCGTGTCTGGGGATTCTGACGAAAAGCCCTTAACGGTTGCGGAACTGGAACCCATTCAAGAGCTGATGATTTGGGCGCGCAGTAACCTCCCCGATATGCAAGCTTCCGTCAACTGTGTCGATGCTGTGTTTGGGAAGCTATTTAAGATCTACCAGCCGGATCAGTTGGCGAGTGAGTTTTTCAAAGAGATCGCTCTGTCCAAAACGCAATGCGGTGCCGATGGGCAATTCCATGTTAAAGAAGAACTCGGGACTTGGGAGACTAACAGCTATCAGATGTATAGGCGCTTTAGTGGTCTTATCCGTTTTTGCTATCTCTTCACAGGCTTAGAAGGTAGCGTGCTTCCCTTTCGACGTACGAACATGATCTGGGACACGCTAAAGACCGCTAGCGCGTTGACTATGCATTTTAAACTCAAAAAGGACGAGGATTTTACGCAATCTGAAAACGTGCATGTGCACGCCGAAAAGGTATTTACGTCACTTGTCGATGCCTCTCAAACACGGTTTCAGTCCTGTCTCGAACCCATGGAGGACACCCTCAAGTGCTTTGACATGACAAGACTTCGCAAGATCTCCGATAGAACCAATGCCTTTGATGACAGGCGTCATGTTCTGGCTCTATATCGGCCGCTATGTGAACAACTCATCGAGCACCAGAGGTGCCTCGAACCCGCTATCAAAAAGCACAATGATGAAATTAGCCAGGCGCTGGACTACCTCTATCTGATGCTGCCATTCGTCCTTCAATATAAGGGGAAGCAGTCATTTGATAGGGTGAAGGCAGCATTCGATGTGTATGTTACTGAAAATCGTGCCAACTTGTTAGCGACAACTCGTGGGCTAGTTACAAAAGTTCTCAAAGATGGCACGCCGAGCTCTAGCCAAACCCGAGTCAAATTATATGAAAACATCAAAAAACTGCGCGAATTTCAGCATACATTCAAGTCGGCCCACAGCACCCTTTTGCTGGGGTGTGACTATTGGGAATACTGTGATCAAGCGTATGCCGCCGCATGTGAACACCTCCACGACCTTGATGAGAAGCAACGCGTTGAGCAGCTCATCAAAAACGCCGAAGGTCGTCGTCGCCTACAAGAGAAGAAGCCGGTTAAAAAAACTGAGGCGCTGCAACGAGACTCGGATGACGACGAAGTACTGAGTATACCTGATACAGAGCCGCTGTCGATTGAAGAGGCAGAGCTGAATGATGACGTATTCGTGGCCGATGACCAAGGCACGCATACCACAGCCTACCATTCGCAGCATCTACTACGCGCTTGGAACGTTGTGAGTAGTGGTGCGCGAAGTGGGCTATTGAATAGGTTTGCGCAGTACGCTATGCAAAATGCATCCAATCACTTTCGACAGATCTGTACCCTGGCAGCGAGTTTGGACCATCTGTGTACACACGCCGAGAAGGGAGAGCATGTCCATACTATTCTACAAGCTCTGTCTCTATCGATAGAACAGCTGATTTCAGCTGCTGTTCTAGAAAAATGTAACCCTGCTGACAAGCAGGAAGCGTATAAAGTGCTACGCCACAATTTTACGGCGATGCTTAAGCTGCTAGGCCCTGAGTACACTCAAAAATACTCGGCTCTTCTTAAGTATGACGGGTTGGAACAGTGGTCGCGTAGTTTGCACCAAAATGGAGGAGTAGCGCGTTTGCGAGATGAAGATCCTCGAAAGCTCATTACGCAAGCGAGCAGGTGTCTGCGGGGAATAAAGACGGTTAAGCCTCAACAGATGCTAGACGAGACCTATGTGTCGATTGTACCTATCCTTAATCTAGCGTGGAATCTCATGTCAGATGTGACAGGTAAATCTCATATCGATGTTGACGTGGAGGTCTCCGATAGGTGGCTAGCAGCAGTAAAAAGATCCATCAATGGCCAAAGCCCAACACTGCGAAGTAGTAGCTATGGCCAGCGCTCTGCTGCACTACGTGATGTAATTACGATAGCAAAAAAACTACGGCAACAGCTGCCAGTGCCAGCTAGGCCAAGCATGGAAGATGCCATCGACCACCTCCACCGTGTGATTTGCTGTCTGGAGACGATGGACAGGAGTACCAACATCCAGGTAGCCGTCAAATCCTTGCACCGGTACATGTCTCTTGCAATCTCCCACGCGTGCATAGGGGCCGCGCTGTCGAAAAAGCTACTGACTCACGATGCTAGGGAAGTTCATCGTCCACCTCACAATCTATGGTACTGGATAGGTCTGTTCAACATTGACGACAGCATCCTCACAAGAGATGAGTGTGATCTGTGCGATCGGAGCCCCCACATCCTGCAGCTCACGCGCTATACCCAAAATTACCAACATAGGTCTTGGGATGATGCGGCCACCCAACAGTTTCTTTCTATCATGACAATGGCAAACAAAGCTCCTATACAATGGAAACCCGAACAAGTTAAACCGAAGGCCGTCGATGACGACGGATTTCAAATTGTAGGCGGGGCGAATGGGATGTCGAAGCAACGTAAATATATGATTGATGATGCGCTCGTTACCGTAGATGCGGGGCTGGCTTTGATTAAACGGATATTAGAGCGGGCGTCCTAGTATGCTAAGTGCTTTTCATGAGACCCAACGAAGCGTTTCGAAGTGTAGCCATATATAGGGCACAATCAGGAGGGAGAGGCTCTTGTAAAAAGATCTGGGCTCTTCAAAATTGAGTTTTCATAAGTAGCGTCGGTGAATCTCGAAAAGTCGACTAAATACCTCACTGTCATGAGGCCCAACGGGTCGACTTATTGTAGCCCCACCCGGAAGGGTGGGGTGAAGTATAAGAAATTTCGGAGGCCTGTAAGGTCGACTCATGGTCCACAAGTACCGCTGGAACCATCCGTGTGGGGCTATAGTGATTCGACCCTTTGGGTCTCATTTAAACCTATATATTTCACGAGTTTTATTACTTTATTAAAAAAAAAGGATGTTTTTTGAAATTAGTTTATTTTAAGTTCAGTTTTTATAATTCGTTAAATACTAATTATTGACTATATTCACTTAGTTAAGTAAAATTACGATACCTTTAAATAATTACGTTGCGACATATGGATTTATCAAGAATCGACGGGTCCGGGATGGTTCTCGATCGCGAGTACCTGGAAGACCTTATTCGGCGGGGAGAATTACGTATCGTGCGGGCTGGGTCTACTTCAGTAGCTCCGAGAACGCAGACCCTGCAAATGAAAGCCGATAAAGACCACTATTGGACTTCTATAGTTGTCCATATTTTGGAACTCGTGAACGCAGCAACTATTTACGTTGTATCTACCGAAAGCAGGCAAGCCCTTCACGCGAAGTTAGCGCCACGACATCGTCGAAAAATTCACATCGCCATTAGCCGCGTTGAACTAGACGCATTGCTTCACGACTTGTTTAGCCTGCTATCACGTCTAGAGCAAATTCAGCGTTCCCCAGAGAACTACGAGAGTGTTTCGGTGAAATTCGGTGAGCTCGATGCCGTCAGAAAACTCGTCGCTCTGGCCAACGCACATTGGCCAGACGTAGAAACAAACGCGGCTAGAGTTGAACGTGCTTTTTTGAGACTATTTATGAGTTTTCGCAGTGCTGACGATGACATTTCTGAGTGCTTTAGTCAGCAGATGATGGCCTTTGGCGGGGGTGGACTTGCGGCATTCGGTGGCGAGTCGACTTATTTGGATCCCGACCAGAACATTCGGTCTATGTATGGACGGTTTTCAGCTTTCCTCCGGCTCAGTGCAATGTGTAATAGCTTTGTGTCTAAGATCTGGTTTTTTCGGATAGAGAGGCTATTTTACGGCGTCTTTCAAAAAACTCTGGCTCTAACGGAGATATTGACATGCCGGTCCGATACGGAGTTGGAGTGGAGCCGTATTGCTCAGCTAATGCCTAAGGTTGAGCAGGTCGTCGTGGATAAAATACATGCCTTCGACGCTCTGGAACGTGAACAGATAAGCGATTATAAAAGCGCTCTGAAGCGCATAGATCTTGATCGCTGCACCTATATTGGGAATCAGCCCGGAGATGTAGACATCAGACAGCGCATGCTTGCATTGAGTTATCCCATATGCGAGGACTTGTGCGTGCATATGGAAGGTTTAAAGGAGCATTATGCTAGCCGCTCCGGCGATCTGCAGGCCATTCGCCAGTATCTTTATTTGCTCTTGCCGTTCGCAATGCAGTATGACGGAGCCTGTGAAATGGAGGCCGTGCGCCCAGCCTTTGATCGCTTTGTGGAGCAGCATCGCGCAAATCCTAAGGAGGCGCTGCGTCCGCTTTTTGCATTGATGATTAAAATCAATGATCAAAAAATTGGGGCTCTACGTTGCGATATCTATAAAGCCATCGACGGATTACGTGAATATGATGACAGCTACGCTTGGCTGTATGGCGCCTTTGAACACGCTAGAATATACTGGCGCTATTCAGAAGCTGCATACAGTGAAACGTGTGAGTACCACAGGGAGCTGCAAGAAAAGGCTCAGGCAGATCAGAAGCTACAAGAGGAGGCGGCCAGAAGCCGTATAGCAGCACAGCGTGCACGGGATAAGGAACGTGTTCGTCAAACGCGGCTCGCGGAACAAACCGACGCGAGTGAGGAACCAATTGATGATACAGATCCCGTTCCAGAATTCGATAAGGAGGTCGTGCAGGCACCAGAAGAGTCTGCTGCCTCGTGTACAACGATTGAAGAAGACAGTATAGATGCTCTGCCAGAGGCTCCACGTAGTATCCGTCATGTCGCTAAAGGCATCGAAAGAGGCTGGCTGCGTGCGGCTCGTCGTTGTCAGGATGGATTGACCAACGCATTTGCTCGACAGGCCTATGACAACGCGATGGCACACATCGCGGATCTGCTTGCTATAACGGCGCGACTTGAGTACGTGGATTCGCGTGTGCAAAAGGCAGAGCATATCCATAGCCTTCTGGTCACCCTTTCTATCGCCGTTGAGCAGCTAGTGTCAGCGGCTGTTCTAGAGAGACATCAGCCTCGAGAGCAGCATCAAGTGCATGCACTTGTGCGTCACGATTTCGTAGCAATGCTACGGACGTTAGATGTTGATGCCACGACTCTTGAAATGGCACAGAAGCTCGTTGGATTAAGTGCTCTAGAACAAAAGGCACGCAGTCTGTCGATGAACAGAGCGAACATTCCAAAGCGCCAAAGGGACGCTGTGACCCTTTTGAATGATGCTGCTCAATTAATGATACGAAAGCCTAAGCGAGGAGTTGACCCCACCAAAAAACTTGCTGATGCTTACGGCATGCTGTGGCCTAGTCTGCAACAGGCCTGTAGTCTGTTTGCGCGTGTGACGGGAGTGAACCTTCCGGACCTCTACAGTGATGCTGATGTAACAATGTGGGAGACAGCACTTTCAAGTCAGCTTTCCGCGGCAGCGCCTGGCGCGCACAGTGTGCATTCCAGCCACGGCGATTTTGGAGCTCGTATCGCCGTTCTACTGAAGAAAATACCTACCGCCGACTACACCGCCGACCACACAATGTCGCCGGCTCAACAAGACTGTGCTAGGGATGCGCGTAGTCATCTTGTGCGCTTGAGGGCATGCATGGAGACCATGGATGCTGCTGTGAGTCCAAAGATAGCTGTGCAATGGTTACATCGTTATGTTGTACAGAGTCTTTTCCATACATGTTTGTTTTTGGCTGCAAGGAAGGGAGAGGTGAATCTTGCGACCCTTAAATTTAAAGACATGCCTAAGACACTTTGGCACTGGCTGGGGCTTTTAGGCGTGAGTTCAGAAAGGCTATCCCCCGGTGAACAGCTGCTGTGTGACCGAAGCCCGCACATTCTAAATGTGACCCGATACGCGCGCTCATATTCTGTGCGTCATAGTGTCGATCACGCAACACGACAATTTCTACAGATGGTAGGTGTCGCCAACCGCACACCTGCAACGTGGGAAATGCCTGTTGCTAGCGAGGTTTCGGCGACGTCTACGGATAGTGAATGGCGGCGTGTGCAAAGTTCTACGGAGCGCGAGCGACAAGCTGTTGTAGAAGATGCGTTTGCATCGGTAGACGCCGGCTTAAAGCTCCTTGAGCGTATCCTAGGTTTTTCAAAGCACTAGGTTAGTGTAATTCACGACAGAATTTACCGCCGACCGCGCAGACCCCCGCCGACCACCGCCGACAGGCCTTGGCATCTTTAGGATTGATTAATCCACGTCTAATAAGGGCTATGTTTTCGGCATGGTGAAAAAGATGTGAATTGTGTTCTTTCTTGCTCTAGTACTCCAGATATTTCATACAATTGCTTGTGACCCCACAGAACCCGTCGGCGTTTGTCGGCGCGGTCGGCGGTAAATTCTGTCGTAGGTTAACAATACCCAAGGCCTACACTCACCACCACCCTAGCCTTAAGTAGCTGTCTCCCCCAGCTCTTTTCGCAAGGCATCGACATCCTGCTGGCCCACGCCTTGCACTTCCAGAATCTCCTCGTCACTGGCGGCTTTAATACGTTTCACACTTCCAAAGTGCTTGAGGAGCTTCTGGCGCTTCTTGGGTCCTATGCCAGGGACAGCGTCCAATGCACTCTTAACAGTGCGTTTGCCACGTTGCTTTCGGTGAAAAGTAATGGCCGATCTGTGGGCTTCGTCGCGGATTTTCTGGAGCAGAAATAGCGCTGGCGACGTCTTTTTAAGTACAACGGCATCTTTGACTTCACGGACAAAAACCCTTTCTGCGGTGATCCCCTTGTCGTGGCGCCCTTCTTCTTTGGCGAGGCTGATGACATCTATGGTCACGATGCCTAGCTCTCCAAGCACTTTGACGGCGGCGTTGAGCTGGCCCTTGCCTCCGTCGACGACAATGAGATCTGGAAGATTATTTTCCTCTTGTGCTTTGCGGTAGCGGCGCCCCAGTACCTCACGCATGGCGCCGTAGTCGTCGCCGGGGTCTGTGGCTTTGAGCTTGTAGAGCCGGTAGCGTTTACTGTCTTTCTCTCCGTCAGTAAACGCCACCATGGCAGCGACAGGCTCGGAGCCTTGCATGTGGGCATTGTCGAAGCACTCGATGCGTCTGGGGTAGCTGCGCAGGCGTAGTCTCTCTTGTAGCTCCATAAGCATTTTCTCGCGTACAGCGGTAGCGTCTTTGTCGCGGGTGTAGCTAGCTTTGGCGTTGCTGTGGGCCATGTCGACGAGACGCTTTTTCTCGCCCTTCTGTGGCGT
>JAJFMA010000263.1 GCA_021772415.1 Chlamydiota bacterium | reverse complement strand
CAACGACTTTTACTTTGCGTCCGAATGTAGAAGGAACGATTTTAGCGGGTGCGTCAACGTCGGAATCACGATCCCAAATACGCACAGACTCCCTACTCGCACTCACAATACGATTGCCTGCGATGATACATTTTCGTATCGAGTCCCCATGTCCTCTGAAAGTGCGTATCAGCTGTCCATTGGCACGGTTCCATATTTTGAGACAGCGGTCACCTCCCCCACTTGCGATAATACCGTCTCCAATAGCACACGCGCGTATCCAATCCGCATGACCAAAAAGTGTGGGCAACTTCTCTCCGGCGCGGTGGTTCCATGCCTGCACAGCATTTTCATATGCCCCGTTAACAAGCAGCTCATCATCCACAGCCATACATCTTATTTGATGAGGCTTGTAATGAATAGGACCCGCATATTCCAAGGGATCTGAAGGCATTTGGTGAAAACGGTGTTGTGCCCACGCCTCCTTTCTCTCATCCTCAGAAAGCGTCTCCCAAACCTGTGGAAGCTCATGCGCCATCTTACGCTTCCAAAAATCAGCACGTCGACTAAGCTTGAGACTACTTCTAGAGGCCATTCCAAAGCTATGGACATCCTCGAGAGTGTCAAGATAAGATAAACAGCTGATGATTAGGCCATCTGTCAACCCCGCAAGATCTCCAAGCCTCTCATGTCTAAGACGTAGCTGCTCCTGTTCAAACGCCGCTACCGCTCGAATAGCATTCCTAGCTTCTTCTTGCTCCTTTTCCTGTACGCGCTCTTCTGCAGTGGGATGCACCTCCAAGTGAGGATGCTCCTCTGACACCCTCGACCAAACAAAGACATTGGACCCTTCGATGCTTCGTACATCCACCTCATGCGCTTCAGTTTTCACAATGATGCTTGTTCCTAGTGCATAGCAACGCTTGATTTGGAGACCCAAATCCATAGACTGCAGTAGAGTTCCCGTAGCAAGATCCCAAACCTTTAAGGCGGTACTATCTTTTCCAAAGCTGTATATGACACCCTGAGATACAGGACACCCTTTCAACGAACCTTGACCTGCCTGCCAAGAGCGCTGGAGTCGACTAGTTTTGTGATCCCATACACGCAGAGTACCCTGATTGGTGCCGCTTACAATGATGTCCCCTTCAGTCTCGCAACACGTCTCCTCTTGGTCACCCACCATCTTTAGTGGAACCGCCTCCAGACCCGTAGAGGCATTGAAGCGCTGTATTCCATTAAAGCGTGTCGCCACAACAAGAGCATCTTGCAAAGCAGCAAAATCCCTCTTAGAACGAAGGTTGAACTCAAAAAGACGCTCTCCCGTCTCTAAACTAAAACCTCCATAGTTACTAGAGTGATCGAGCTGACAGAAGAGGGTATCACCTACAATGGCGACGTCTGCATTAATCGTACTTACGTCTATCACAGCGATAGGAGCGCCACTTCTAAGATCCCAAATACGCACAGTGCTGTCATAGGAGACGCTGACAATTCGGTCGGAAGCGAGTAGGCAATTAACAACAATGTCCGAATGTCCTTCTAACGTGCGCAAACACGTGCCACTAGTAGACTCCCACACTTTGAGAGTACGGTCTGCAGACCCTGTTATAACGACACCGTCACCCAAAGCGCAGCAATAAACATGATCTGTGTGCCCAAAAAACGCATAAGGTGCTGCATCTGTTTGGTGCTTCCACACACGTACACCATACTCCTCTCCGCAATAAAACCACTCCGAATGCACTAGCGTGGTGTCATCAACACCCAAGTCCGAAACCTCTCTGCCATTGTAACAAAGGGGGCCCACATACTCGTAGGGATCAATTAAAGACGAACGCTCGCCTCGGTTTGCCAAAGCACCCCTCTTTTGATCTGCATTCAACGCACTCCACATACGTGGAATATATTTTGCCAACAACGGTCGCAATAGACTTCTATCCCGGCTAAATTCCAGACAGGTCCACGATGCAGATCCAAAACTATTAAGGTCTGACGGCTTGGTAAGGAAACTTAGAATCTCCAATAACGTGTCGTCACAAAGAAGATTCAGCGTACCAAGACCCTCGGCTCGCTTCTCTAACATCTGCGCTCGGTAGACCGCCTCTTCCTTGTCGAGAGCGTCCTTCTCAGCTTGCGTTATTATTCCACGTACTGGTTTAGGTGGAGCGTGTGAAAGACGTGAAGAAGGGCTTGAACGACCCAAAAAACTTCGGGCGTCAGACAAAGAACTCCCATAATCCGAACCCCCACTAGATGAACAGGCATAACTTGAACTGCCACTAGACGAGCAGGCATAGTTCCGAGGCTCATGGTCTGATAATCTATATCTCGTTAGATCACTATTCTGCTTTTCCATAAACAACCCATATTTCCATATTCAACCGATCGATTCGTTATTTAAAAAAATCAAAAATATAATCCATAGAACAAGGAATATATAAGTTGAACGAATTTACTACAATAAATAAAGCATACAGTTCACACCTCCACTAATATAATCCAACAATGGACGAAGTGAACGCAATGGACAAGATAACGCAACAACATTAGACCCAGTCCTCTCGCAGCTCCTGCCAAATATTTAAACACAGAGCAACAGACTCAACTTTCGGCATTTTGATCATAAGAAAACGTAGGTTAACATCTTAGGTCACCCAATCAACACGTGATTATCTAAGACCCTACGATTTCCTTCATGAGGCCCGAAGGGTCATTTTAGGTTAGCCCCACCCGGAAGGGTGGGGTGCCATATATAATCAATCTGAGCCCCTCTTGGGGCGATTTGTGGCCCCGACTCATGGATCCAAAGAAGAAGACGTTTTCTTTCACCCATCGTTTTGGATAGAGTGTTTTGTAACACCTTAATCCTTTTGAGTCACAAGCCGCCCCGAGAGGGCTCAGGGTGCTTTTTTGCTTTACCCCACCCTCCCGGGTGGGGCTATCATAAGACAGCCC
>JAJFMA010000262.1 GCA_021772415.1 Chlamydiota bacterium | reverse complement strand
CAGGACTGTGCCTCCAGGCTGGGCTGGTCAGCATCAGCCTCCATCACCTAGGCATGAAGAGCCCGTGTCAGCTGACAAATCGTAATGGTGCCGTGTGTGTTCCGGTGATAAAAAAAAGAACCACCGAGGCACCGAGCCACAGACAAAGGATCAAAGGGTACAGTTCAGACTTGATCCAAGCATTGACAGGCAGTGTGCGTCTGAGAGAGTAGCCGTTCTGTGATCTCTGTGGGCTCTGTGCTGAGTTCTTCTATCGTTAACAATAATAGATTTGGGTGAGTCTTCCTATTTAGCGAAAGTTTGATCTGGAAGAGTGTTTATCCGACGTCTTTGCTATTTCGTGCTTAACTCATCAAAATAAAGTGTAAGTCGTAAGTAGTTCAACTAAATATATTTATAGTTGTTATATTTTAGAATATAATTATTTTAATTCAAGTTGATTATTATTTATTAATAAATAACGTATAATAACAAGTAGTATTATCTCTAATTAGGTTGGTTTATTTATGGCTACAGGTGTTGATGGCCCGCGAGTTCCAGGTAATACATTTTGGGATGCGGGTCTGCATGGAATTGCTGCTGACATCAAGACGATCGCTCCAGCAAAGGAACAAGCTGCGCGAGTGCTGGCAGATCAGGATGCGCCGAGTGCGGTTGGTAGAGTCTTTAATTGGATGTCACTTGGACTAGCTGCGCCGCCTCCACCGACTGCGAATCAAATTCGTGCTAAACGGCTCAAGAAGACGCGCAAGCGTGTGGAGAAGCTCGAGGTTAAGCTCGCTCAGCTTGAGAACAAGGCCTACAAAATCGACGCGCAGTTACGTGCTCATCCTGATAATCCCGCATACCAAGGCAAATACGAACCGAAATTACTTGCCATCAAAGGGCTGCTGGTTGATGTGCGCATGGAGATAGTGCGCGGAGCGCGCGAAGAGTACGAGCTTCTGTATGAAGACGATCCAGATACATTGGCGGCTAAAAGAGAAGAGATAAGAACTCTAGAGGAAGTATATGAAGCAGAGGCCGAGACCGTTCTCGTTGAAACAGCAAGATGGGAAAGTGTTTACCGTATTTTTGATGATATCAGGAACATGCGAGCGGACAGCAAAGCTGCCAAACCCATTAACGTACGTAAGGTGGAGAGGCTGCGCGATCGTCTGCTGGAGAAATACGAGATAGACCCGAAGAAGGTGCGAAGGTTCCAGGAAGGGCTTAGTGTTGAGCGGCAGGATGCTCTGATTTTACGACAGCAGGAAGCCGTCGTGAATGTGTTTCTCGCTACCATTAATGCCAGTGAGCTCGAGGATGTTCGAGTCCCTCTTACGGATAAAGAAGTCGCGGTATTAAAGGAGAGTAATCTTAAGGAGCAGATCGTCCGGGAGCATGCCCGCCTTAACGTACATGAAGGAAGACTCGCGCGCTTAGAAAAAAGCTTGGCATCCTTGCGTGGGGATATCAGCAATAAAGGCGTGTATCTTGATGACCTTCGTAAAGAACTCAATGAAGACTATTTGGAAGATGTAAGAGTGAATGAGCTCAATGCACCATTGGTAGAGAATGCTGACGGTAGCCTTTCAGGTGGGCTTATCCTTGTGGCTGAGGCAGAGCTTGCGGCGTTAGAAGAGCAAGAGGCGCCTATACGTGCTGAGAGGCAACAGGTGTCCAAAGACATCGTAGCTGTAAGCAAGAATATTAAGCAGCTTGAGGCACGCTTGCGTGCTCAACAAGATGTTAACAAGCTCGTCATGGGAAAGGGATCACGATTAGGGAGTCTCCTCAGCCGTGCTATCGATGCCGCTGCGCGTGTCTCTAGCGTTGTTGTAGGGGACAAAGAGTCTAAATACAAGTGGGAAAAGAAGGACTGGGGCAAGCTCCTTGCTCCTGAAGGTGACGGCACCTTTAAGAGCTTTCGCGACAGCATCGCTGTGCTAAAAAAGGAAGCCAAAGAAATGGATGCCCGCATTGAAGTGATGGGGGCGCAGCGCACAGAGACAAAACGTCGGTTGGACGCGAACGAGTTCCTAGAGTCAAAGTACAGCGTAGAAGAGGGAGGTCTTGGAGGGGAAGCCGTTAAGGAGGCATGGCAGGCCCAGGTGCGCCAGCTTGATGATGCCATCAGAGATACTTTGGCTGCGCGTCAGGATACCAAAATCTCCATACGAGCAGCGTTCCTACAGCGCATTATCACGGGAGTGGGTCAGCGCCGGCAGCAGGTCAACGGCCTTCAAGCGGACATTGCGGGTAAGGAGGCTTATTTAGAAGATTTAAGACAGCAACTAGATGCGTTACGAGCAGAGCCCGACTCTGAAAAGAGAAATCGTGACATCGATCGTCACGAAGCCGAAGTCGCTGGAAAGGTTTTGGAAGTCAACCAGCTCAAGCGAAAAGTGGCTGACCTAGAAACCGAAATTGAAGCTCTTGGAGTAGGTTTTGACGAACAAATGGGCAAATATGAGCGCCTAGAACGGCTCGAACGGCCGTTTATGGAACAGCTGAAGAACTACGCCACAGACCGTATTACTGAAATGGTTTCGTTAGGGTTTATCAGCAATCAATATAGAACTCCACGAGATCTTAAGGTTGAGATGGACTTTGCTCGTCACGGGTACAACTGGGTGGATGGATTAAAGGGCTTTGCATCGGAGCCTGTTGCTGATATCCCGACCTTTGTTACCCAACAGGTGGGTGACTTCTTAAAATTTGCTGATGACTATCCTCAGCTTGCTGAGGTGATGCTTGCAGATGTTGCAGTTACCGTGAGTCGCCTTGGGGGTGATGATGCTTTACAGACGCTCCTCAAAGGAGTGCGCACCCGTGCCATGGTTCGCGCGCTTCAGGGTGAAGCCGGTCGTAATGTCGAAGCACTTCCAGAACTTACCGAAGAGAATTACGCTGCTGCGGCGAAATGGAGGGCTTTTGCTGACCTTGCGCAGTACGGCCCCGTGGCAGCGGCAACACCCGCAGTGCTAGGAGCAGCTTTTGAGGGCTTTGCCTCGGGCGGAATAGTGGGACTGCTGACACGTGGTGCGGTCGCGGGGGTTAAAGAGGGAGGCACTAATGTTGTCTTGCAGCAGGTTGTCCGAAGTGTCCGTCCTGAAGACCTGCAGGTTGTGACAGGGATTTTAAGTGCCGTCAACGGTGCCAGTATGCAGGAGATTGTTGATGAGCAACGCAATATCGCAGTGATGCAGCTTGTGGGTAATGCCCGAAGAACCATTTCTAAACCAGGTCTTGTTTTACGTGGTATTAGACGCGCATTCTCTAACCAGTGGAACGCTTTCAAAATGGCCGGTTGGGGGGAACGCATCCTGCGCGTGGGTGTCATCGTTGTGGCACCTCCTGTCATCACCGCTGGTGTGGTGGCAGCAGGTATTCTGCTTCTGAATCCCGCGGGTCTCTTAGCCATCGGTGGCATTGCTCTAGTAGGTTTGGTGGCTGGCGTGACTATTCCGACAATGGCGATGACCTTCATGAACAATATCTGGCCCTTTAGCTCGACGATGAAAGCGGCGAAGAAAAATCAAGCACGTGAATTGCTTGAGAAAAACCGCAATGAGCTACGTCGACAACGCGACACCTACATCCAGCACATGGAAGCCAAAGGCATTTTGGTGCAGTCTCTTACTAGTTCCGAGATTCCAAAGTTGCACGAGGGGCTATCAACTGCTTGTTTTGAGCCTTTTGGGGATCTTCAACAACGCCTTCTCGAGCAACTTAACACAGGATTACATGAGCGGGAGGAAAATAATCAAGCGACGAACTTATCTATCGTTCCCAAGGATGTGCGCGAGGTCTTTGTGGCTGTCGCCCGTCCGGAGACCTTAAGGACTACCGTTCAAGTTGAAGTAACACGTATCATCGCTGCTAGTGACTTAGATCCCGCTCCGACGCAAGAGGAAAAAGACACTTTTGTTCGCGTCTATACGGCATTGATTGCGCAGCAGCTAAAGGACCAATGGCTCCGTCGACATTTGGACGAGGCAATGGCGAGTGAATTTGAAGTGATCGCCGCGCAATACGATTCCCCCGAGCAGTTTGAAGCGAATATTGAAAGGCTGCGACAACGTAATGCCGGTAAGGTGCGCGATGCCAAGGCCGATCTTCAGACTAAAATCAATGCTGAGATCGATGACGATGCGCAGAGAAGTCGAGTGTATCAGCAGTGTCTTACCGACTTCGAATTGGATGTCAAAATCCCAGGACCCCCACCTGCAGTGGTAGGCTAGTAGTCCTTGTCATGGCCCAAACGCTTTTAGTATCTCTCCGATGTGATACCTCAATCTAGTCTCAAATTCTCGGGTTTGAGCCCTGCGGAGAGTGTGAAGGAGTGCAACGTTACCTTTTTTTAGGCCCGAAGGGCTGTAACCTGTGTATAGCCTGGGGCGCAGCCCCAGGTAGGCAGATCAATCATAGGAGCGCTGTAAGTGCGACACATATTTCGTGTATTGTGTCGCACTTACAGCGCTCAGGACGTATTTTTACCTTTACCCCGGGCTACGCCCGGGGCTATACATCTCGTTGGCCTTTCAGGCCGCCGGAAAATGTGCGAGATCATGTGAGATGATGGTCATTTCATCATCAAAGCCAATTTCTTGACACTCTGTTTATGTTCCAGGTTACCACACCCTCACGGGTGGGGCTATCATAAGACGGTCCTCCGGGCCTCATGATAGGACATGGTATTGATGGTCTTTGGTGACATCTATTTACACTCTCGTCCCAGGCTAGGACATATCAGCGCTATGGGCTTCCGCAACCAGGTGGGTCATCGACTGTTTTTTAATTCAAGGAAAGGTCTTCGGGGATCATGGACATGGCAGCGTACTTGCCTCCCATGTCACGCAGTAGGTCGCGCCAGAGTCCGTCCGGAGAGTGGCGGAAAATATTCTCTGCACTTCCAGGTTGGAGCAGCCAGCTCCCGTCTAGGAATTCGCGCTCTAGTTGCCCTGCGCCCCATCCCGAGTAGCCGAAGCATAGTAGGACCTCGGGGCCGTCGTTATCAGTGATGACTTCCTGAAGAAACTGGAGATCTCCTCCAAGAAACACGCTGTTACATAGCTCGAGCATCTGCTGGTTGCTGTCGGCTTCGGAGTGGACGAGCATCATTTGGTTCGTTTGGACGGGTCCCCCAGCACGTATCCCCACACGGGGGTTGGAGAGCTGTGAGATGTTGATGATCTCTTCGGGGAGCTCAACTTCTAGGCTTTTGTTGATGATAAGCCCAAAGGTCCCATTGGGGTTATGTTCGCAGACGATGACGACGGCACGGAAAAATATGCCCGAATCAATTTCCGGGGTGGCAATGAGGAGCGTGCCTTTTTCTATGGTCGCATAGGGCATCGGACGCATGGATAGTCTCTCTTAGTAGCAGCAGCATTCTTCGTGGGCGTCTATTATCTGCTGATTATACATTTCCACGTTTTCTTCCAAAGCTTTGACGCGGCGCAGGAGTTCGGCGAAGACTTTGACGAAGTCAGGGTCGCACATCAGGGAGCCACCGGGGCAGCAGCAGGCTGTGTCGTCCATGATGTTGTGGACGCGACATAGTGAGGTGGTGATCTGGTTGATCTCGTCCTCAAAGAAGTTGCGGAATTCCTGTGGTGTGCACAGCTCCTGCATGATGTTGCGGCGTCGAGCTCTCAAACGCTGCCAGTGGGCGTCGTTTTGGAAGAGGAGGCCGTAGTGGTTGATATCATCCATGAGTGTATTGCCCTTGCTCATCAAGGAATTGAGGTTCAGGTACATGTCGTCTTTAGCAAGAAGACGCCCTAGTGTGCCTTCACCTTTAGCCGTTTTGCCGCTGATCTCCTTGCCGTCTGCGGTGATGGTGACCAAATCCTCGGAGACAACTACCATGTTTTCGAAGGTTTCGTCTATATCATCCCACGAGGTGGTGACGCGATCCGCGAGACTGTTCGCTTTCTCCGACAACGAGCGGAAGTTCGCTAGCGTGTCGCCCCAGTCATCTGGGGAATTGAGTGCTGTGGTTATGTCATTTAGGTTCTCTGCGGTCTTACCGACATTATCCCATAGGTTGCTTTGCTTGATGTCTTCGAGCATATCCAGCACGGCGTCAAAGGCCTCTTCGGCGTGTTCAGCGAAGTTGTTGAACTCCGCGAAGGTTTCCTCCAACGATCCAGCCTCTGTGGCGTAGAGAATGTCTCCAGACTGAACGCGCCTTAGGCGGATCCCGCGCTTAGGTTTATGGGGAGTGATGGCGACGGAGCGTTCCCCCAGGAGTCCTGAGGTGCGTAAGCTGATCTCGTCGCTATTGAATATGGTGATGTTGGAGTCCACAACAAGAGTAAGCTCGTAGGTGTATACGTATTCGCCAAAGTACTTCTCTGTTCGTGGTGCGTCGATCTCCTCGATGCTGATGACTTCACCGACGGGCCGCCCAGCGAAGGTGACGCGGGTGCCGACGTTGATTTTGTCGATGTTGGAGAAACGTACTTTTAGCACTTGCTCCTGATCGCCAACGCGCGGATGAAGAAACATCATAGAGAAAACCAAGATTGCCAGTGCCGAGATGACGAAAACACCAATGAGGGCGTTCTTGACTTGATCAGGCATGTTTCTGTCTCCTGTTGATAAGCTGGTCGGGCAGTTCAGTGTTTTCTAAAAACGCCTGAACACGGGGGTCTTCGATGAGGAAGAACTCATTTTTTGGGGCGACTTGCACGATCTGTCCGTCGTGGTGATACGCGAGTCTGTCGCCGACTTCCAAAGCAGAGCGTAGGTCGTGGGTGACGACGATACTCGTGGCATTTAGCTCTTTTTGTGTGTTGCAGATGATTTCGTTGATCTGCATAGCAGTCACCGGATCGAGGCCTGCGGTAGGCTCGTCATAGAGGATGATTGTCGGGCGGTAGACAATAAGGCGTGCCAGAGCAACGCGGCGGCGCATACCCCCGGAGAGCTCCGACGGAGCTTTATGTTCAGTGCCCGGCAGTCCCACCATTTCTAGGGCTTCGCCAACACGGCGGCGCCGCTCTTTTTTGGATGCCCATTTACCGGTTTTGATGTCGGGGAACTGTGTGAGGAAAAACTCGGCGTTTTCTCCTACGCTTAGCGAGTCGAACAGGGCGCCGCTTTGAAAGAGCATTCCAAGGTATTTAATCTTGTGGAAGCGCTCCTTTTGCGTCATTTCGTTGATCATGAGGCCGTTGACTTCGACGGTTCCTTCGTCGGGAGGGACCAAGCCCATGATGTGGCGTAGGGTGACACTTTTGCCAGCACCAGAGCGTCCGAGAATCACGACGGTCTCGCCGGGAAAAACCTGTAATGACAGGCCCTTGAGCACCGGTTGTGAACCGAAGGTCTTCCACAGATTTTTGACGTCGATCATGGGTTTCTTCTTCATAGCCACCGCCCAAAGTGTTCGACTAAGAAGTCGTGGGATGCGTTTAGGATCACCGTGAGGAAGAAGTTGAGGGCCAAAATGATGGTGTAGCAGATCACAACGCTATTGGTTGTGGATTTACCCACACCTTTGGCACCTCCCGAGGTGGTGATGCCTTTGTAGCACGACACCGTCACAATCACGATACCGAACACCAGCGCCTTAAATAGCCCCATGAGAAGGTCAAAATTCTCTAGATGGATGGGTAGTGGCTCTAGGTACTCGGTAGAAGGGAGCATGTAATAGTGAACGGCCACTAAATAGCCTCCGAGGACTCCCATCATGCAGCTAAACAGTGTGAGCAGCGGCAGCAGTAGAGTTCCCGCAATAAAACGAGGGGCTACAAGGTAGCGAATGGGGTTTACGGTCATCGAACGAAGAGCATCAATTTGTTCGGTAACAGCCATCGTGCCCAGCTCTGCGCACATCGCAGCTCCTACACGTCCTGTGACCATAAACGCCGTGATCACAGGGCCTAGCTCCACTAGCATGGCTTTAGTTACCATGATGCCTGTGGCTCCACTCACCCCAAAGCCCGCCAGCTGAAACATCGCCTGTGCCGCCAGCACCATGCCGGTAGCAAAACCTGTCGCTGCTACTACAGGGAATGAGCTCACACCAATGAGGAACATCTGGTTGCGGATTAGGTTCATTGAAGGGGGTTTACGTATGGATACCCAGAAACACTCGATGATTAACATCGTGTATCCACCGACACCGGCAAGAGCATTGAGTATGGATCGCTTCATTTAGTGGCTCAACTACATCCCTATAAGTTCCGGCATTGTAGATAAGCGGTCCATTCGGGTCAAAAAAGAAATATACAGATACTAGAAACCCCACCTTCATCGAACGATGAAGATGGGGTAGGGTTCATTATGGATCTTACAGCTATTTATTGATATGTGTTCGTTGTGTTCTGTTGTATCAATTAACTGAAACTCTAATTTAATCATTTTGATGATTTAACGCAATATAAAAAACAAATGAAATAAATAAAAATAAAATGAAAAATTCTCGTTGCAGCACCGGCCCGAAGGGCGGGTTAAGGTGGAACATGGCTTAGGGCCCCCCAGAAAGTGTGAAGAAATAGGCACCAAGCTCCTTTTTAAGGCCCGAAAAGCTGCAACCGTATAGCTTGGGGAGGAAGAACTTGTCATAACCTACATTTGTAAATAAATATTTGAATTCACGTTCCGCTTATATCCTCAATCAAACGCAGTGAGTTCCATCATGAGGCCCGAAGGGCCGTCTTGTGATAGCCCCACCCGTGAGGGTGGGGTAAAGCGAAAAAGCGCCCTGAGCCCCATTAGGGCCGGCTTGTGGCTCCAGTGGATTCAACCGACACAGAGCATTTTATCCAATGCCATGAGCAATGCGAAGCACGTTTTTCTCCGGATTCATGAGTCGGGGGCGCAAGTCGTTCCGCTGAGAGTGTAAAGAAATACTACCTTGATCTGTTACCAAATGGGGTAGCTTCGCTGTCTGGGCGTCGCCCCTGCAAAGTAGGAAAGGGATGCTGTGTAGGTCTTAGTAGTCGTGCTTCCACATGAGCTGTAGGCGGCTGGTAGCTTGGTCATTGAGTTCGGCGTGGAATTTCACGTGTCTGATGATATTGGCTTCAAGTTTCACTCGATTTGAGTCCGTATTGATGCCACGGTTGACGGAGACATAGACGTCTTTGGAGAGGTACTTTCCGATGTTAACGGAAACGTCCTGGTGGTCGGGGTCGTGTTGGCTATAGAGGTCTATGCGGTCGATACCAAAGTGCCGTAGGCGGTCCATCACTCCTGGTTCCTTCTGAGAGCTTTTGGAGTGTAGGTCGATGGCAAATTCATCGGCAACATCCTGTTCGAAGGGACTGGCTTCGTCGAGACCTTTATTGAAGACAAGCCATGACGCGATTTCGCGTTGGGAGAGGTAGGGGTTGGAGCGCAAGGTTATGGAGGGTGATCGGAGGGGACCTTTGGCGACAACTTCGATGGTGTAGCGGTCATAGCTTTGTGCGGCAATGACGTATAGGGAGGTGTTTTTTTCGAAGTTTCCATCCAAGCGGATACTTCCTTTAGTGAGCCAGAAGGCGCGACCGCTAATCCAGTAGTCTCCCTGTAGGAGCTGTAGTTCACCGTGAATCAGTGGCTTCTTGCTAGTGCCCGAGACGACGAAGTCTCCTTGCCACTCGGAATTGAGTTCGCGGCTATGGATAAAGGCTTTGTTGGGGACATTGACAGCAACATTGAGCTTAATAGGACGAGATATTGGAGCCTTGCTGCCATGGGTTTGATTTGTGTCCTGGTCGCGTTTATGCACATAGATGATGTCGAGAGATGCTGCTGGGGTAGGGAGCTCGTCGGGGAGGGTGATGTCCATGGTGTTGACATCGAGAGTGCCTTCCAGCGCCACATTTTGGGTACTGCCAAAGAGCTTGAGGTTTCCCGTCGCCGTTACATCTAAATAGTCTCGACTGAGGACTAGAGCGTTGTTGATATTAAGGTCGAGCTCAAAGGGGAGGCCTTGGGTAGTGTCTAGCTTGATCTTGCCGTGACCCGACAGGTGGCCTTGTTTGCCATCGTCAGCTGAAAGTTCCGTGAGGATGATGTCACGGCCTGTGCCTTTGAGCTTGGCTTCGATATTGCGAAACACACTACCGGTGTCGAGTCCTTCATATACGCAGTTGCGCAGATCTAAAGAGCCTGTGACAAGAGGGTGCTCATAGGTGCCTGCAACATCCAGCGCAATATGGGCACTTCCTGTGAAGCTTGTGGCGTCTGGGACGACGAGCTGAAGTAAGGAAGAGACTTCCCCTTGGGCATCTATTTCCACGCTGAAGGTTTCATTTTCTGGAAGATCAAATTCCCATGGATACAGTGTCCAGGTCACAGGGAGCTTAGCTGATAGTACAATGGGTTTGTCGCCGATGCCGGTGACATTACCCCGAGCTTCGAAGAGATTGTTGACGAAATGTCCTTCCAGCTCGGCTTTTGCTAACGCCGGATCGAGCCGGCCACTGTGCCACAGATGCATGTCCGAGATACTAAAACTGAATTGTGCTGTAGGTGCCTTCCAGCTGCCTCCGACATCAAATGAGCCTGAAACGAGTCCTGAAGGGGGGAGGTATTCGAACCATGGATGAAACAGGTCAATAGGGATGGACGCTGCTTCAAAATGAAGAGAGGGGCCGACAGGGTTGGTAGCAAACAGACCTTTTAGCTTACCTGTACCCACCTGTAGGTCCAGGTCCGAAACTTGGATTCCCTTGTCTGTCCACACTGCCATCCAGGGGCTAACGAGTCGCAATGCTTCTGACTGTAGACGTGCGTCTAGGTGCTCTACAGTGAGGGCTGGTTCTTGTAGCGAGGCGACAAATTGCCCATCACCCGTTAGACGAAATCGTCCATTGGACTTGCCGTGAGCCTGAATTTCGTACAACCATGGGATATTTTCTTCGGGTACAACTACAGACAGCTTAAGTTCTTTAATGCGGCTATTGCTAAGTGTCGCGTTGTCGAGATGAAGGGCCATTGTGCCAGTAGGACGAGAAAAGACATCGCGTATTAGCGCGTCAAAGTGTAACTGGGCGATGTGCGTCTTGTTCCAGGAGATCTGATTGAGTTCGAATGTGGCACCAAGATCCTGGCGTGAGTCTTCGTTGACTTTGAGCTCGAGTTTGATATTGCCGCTGCCGTGGACTTGAGCATCGACGAAAGGTTCGAGCCACGATAAGTCTCCGGTGTCTCCTTCAAGGGTGCCATCCAAGAGCACGCGGTCTCCGAGAATGATGTCCAGCTGCCCGTGTAGTGCGGTTGTTGGAGAGTGCCACTGGATATCGGATAGTTGGATTTTGGGTCCATAGTCCCACGCAAACTTAAAGTTGGCATTAGTAGCGACGGGACCTACAGGCGCCGAAAGAGCCACGGCGAAGTGTGTGTCTTGCGACGTTACATCCCCTTTGGCATGAATTTTGAGTTGCTCCACGGTATAACCACCTTCAGTCGATGGCTCCGATGCTTCGACATGTATGTCAAAGGAAGGACTTCCCCAAAGTCCTGAAAGCATGCCATTGCCCTGGAGTGACCCAGAGCGAATATCAAGACCCAAGGGCTTTAGTACCGTAAGGTCGTCGATATCGACTTCAAACTGACTGCGGAATCTGTCGAAGTCGTGGTCGACTCCAAACGTGCCCTGCATAGTCATCGTTTTGTCGTCGTGCTCGGCCACAACCTGAAGGTGATCAAAGGTGAGCCCGCCGCGCCCACTCCATCGGTAGTCACCAAGTAGAGAAATGTTCTCGAAGGGCCATGGCTCGAATGCAAGATCCTCATCATCGTCGTCAACACAGTATACCTGTGCTTGAAGGTCCCCATCGACGAGCAGATCTTCGTGTGGTACTCCAGAAATTAGTGATGCTGCTAGCTCATTGAGGGGAGCAGAGGCGCTGGCGGTAGCTTCGAAGCAGAGCGACTCAGAGAGATCTAGTGCCTGGCCAATGAGTGCCGCGCGCTCTTCAGAGATGCGTGTATGCACTTCCACAGTGTCCTGATGGAGTGAAAAATAAGCGGCTAAAAAGGTCACCAAGTCCGGTGTCGCCGTTGGCATAACCTGTGTTTCGATCATAGCACTGCGATGTCTAGCACTAAATTGTAGGCTCCCTAGTATGTTGAACTGCTGGCCTTCGATGTGAGCTAAGCGCTCTGGCAAAAGCTCAAGGGGGATTTCAGTGCTGTTGAGCTCGAAGTGGGCGATGTCGATGATGATCCATGCCCACGGGAAAAATGTTGGCCTAGTGAGTATTACTTCTTTGGGTGTTTTTGATGATGTCGGCATCCAGTGGAAACCATCGACGATGAAATGGGAAAAGTGTGCTCTCCCTAAAAGCAGCTGCCAGGGGACAAACGATAAGTCCATCGTATGTACGTATGCACTGGCGCCATCAGGGGAAACGAGGGTGATTTCCTGAAGAGAGAGTCTAGTGAGAGAGAGATCTTTGATATGTAGAACCTCGATCCCCCAGCCTGTGGCATCAGTGAATTCCTCGTAGCCCCACTCGACGATAGCGTCGCGTACTGACTCAATCCGTAGAGCTACCGTTAGGGCAGCAACGAGCAGCACAAGTATGGTCACCAGCGCTAAAGTAGCTTTGAGTATGATTCTTAGAAACTTACGAAACATCTAGAAACTCTCTCCAACAGGAGCGAGATTATAGCATGTCACCGCTCTGCACACAAACGTCCACAGCTCCACTAACGGTAATTGTCAAACAGGACCTATCACAGAGGTACAGACTCGACATTCGGCATTTTGATCATAAGAAAAAGTAGGTTAACATCTTAGGTCACCCGATCAATACGTAATTATCTAAGACACTATCATTTCCCTCATGAGGCCCGAAGGGTCAGCTTATTATGATAGCCCCACCCTCACGGGAGGGGCTATCATAAGCTGGCCCGTCGGGCCTCAGAACCAGACAAAATACATGTTACACTCTTAGACGTTCATCGATATGTTAAGTTACTGATAAATATTCTTCTTCACTCAGTTAAGACAGACCTATAAGGAAAGAAGCTATTCACGATTTTCTCATCTGGGCAATGGCCGCTTGTAAAACGTCGAAAGTCGAGTATGTGCCTCCATGGTTTCTTCTCTTGATCCGGCTAAAGGCGCTCCCACAGCAAAGGCTGCCAGTATCCGTCGGTGAGCTTTTCTAGCGACATGCCAATAAGTCTTATGGCCTGTTGTTCGTCGTAGGTGCGTGAGAGGAGTGTTTGGAGTTCACGTTCGATTAACAGCATGTCGTTGCTGTGAGTGTCGAGCATGTGCGAGCGGGTGAGCGTGTGAAAATTGCTGTAGCGCAGTTTCAAACATACGGTATGAGTACGCAGCCCGTGTTTAAGTAGGCGTGTACACGCTTTCTGTACAAGGGCACTAAGGGTGCTCTGTAGTATTGCAATGTCTGCGCAATCTTGCTCAAAAGTGGTTTCGGCAGCTAAAGATTTTGCTGGCCCTCGCTCGGATACTACGTCTCTATGGTCGATTCCCTGACATGCCAGTGCCATGCGGTAGCCTTGGGCACCGTAGCGCTCAACGAGCTCTGCCATGTCTATGCTTTGGAGGTCCGCAACCGTGTGGATACGTGCGTCGTGCAGACGGGCAGCAGTTTTAGCACCTATTCCGGGGATGACTTCGATGGCCTGCGGGGCAAGAAACTCGGCTTCTAGTCCGGTAGGGATCCAAAAAAGTTGGTCGGGCTTGTGGGTCGAAGAGGCTATCTTTGCGACAAGCTTATTGCTAGCAGCACCTACAGAACAGGTGAGGCCGGTGGCTTCAAAAACACCTTCGCGTACTTGTTGTCCTAGTGCCAGAGGGGTGCTTCCTGCCTCTACCTGCGCGGTGACATCGAGATAGGCCTCGTCAATACTCACAGGTTCCACCAGCGTCGTTATCGCTTTTAGGCACGTCATCACTTTCTGAGAATAGCTGCGGTATAATGCGTGATCGACCGGGACGACGATGGCCTGAGGGCAGCGGCGCAGGGCCTCACCCATCGACATTGCCGAATGCACGCCAAAAGTGCGCGCTTCGTAGCTGCAAGTAGAGACAACTCCACGTCGATCGGCTTGGCCGCCTACAATCACAGGTTGCCCACGTAGCGAAGGATTACGCAAAATCTCAACTGACGCGAAGAAGGCGTCCATGTCGACATGAAAAATGCTGCGGCTTTTCATAGCTAAGGGCTGTGGTCAAATCCCTGGAACTCGATTAGGTTTCCAGAGGGATCGCGGGTGAAAAAATGGTCGTAACGTTCCCGGGTGAGGTCGTCCCATAGTACGGCAAATCCGGCATCTTCGAGCACTTGAGCTGTGCGGTAGACATCGGGGGCCCAAAGGGAGAAGTGCTCGTCGCTAACGGTGGCAGAGCTATCTTCTACGACGATATGTAGCGCAATATCTCCCACTCGAAACCAAGCGCCGGCGGCCGTAAGTCCCGCGGGTCTTTCGACTTCTTCAAGCTGTAAAACCTCACCATAGAACCAGCGTGCTTGATGAAGGTTGTTGACGCTGACACTAATGTGATCCACATGAGACACGAGGACGGAGCCGAAGGCTGCAGCAGTAAGCAAAGGTGCCGTTGCAAGAGCAAGCGCCAGAAGAGCTTTTTTTACGTGACCTGAAGCAAGCATATAGAGTTTCATCCGCTATTCCTCATGAGTTTTGGTCGACAGGTTTTATAGCACATTTCTGTATATCAGGGACGCCTACTTTGCCGTTTTGGTGCGGTATACGCCAGGAAATGCCCATATGCTTGGGAACAGAAAGTGAGGTCAAGCAGGCGTTCAGTAGACATATGTCAAATTTTATAAAACTACTATACCGATACATACGTACGATTATTGTTTTTTAGAATTCCGATTGCATATATTATAAATTAATATTTTAAAAAATTATTGACAAAAATGTCGGTTTAGATTACCCTTGGGGGGAAACAATTATGGCACCTAAGGTGAAGCTTTGGACGTAAGTACAAACAATTTCTCTACAGGCGGATATCAGGGACCCATGGGGGCTCCTTCAGCGGCACCACAAACCGGTGCCGAGGAAGTCGACCAGGTCATCACCAAGCGGCCCACACACATGCCGTTCGGAGATTCGTTGCTTATAGGAAGTCCTTTGCCACGTCGCGATCATCGTGCAGCTGTGAAACAAGAGACCGATCCTCGGCAGGTACTCAAAGGGTATCAGCTTGCTCGCTTCTTGTGCATCGGCTTGGGTGTCTTGTCTCTTTTCACCTTCGGTATCATGGCTTTGCAGCCACTGCTACTCCCTATCTTTACGATGGGCGCGTGCTTCGCTAATGGAGCTCAAGAATGGATCGAGTTTTCGGCGACTATCCTACGTGTGAGCTTGATCCCAGGCTTTGCAGGACTCGCACTATCGGGTGTTGGTTACTGGCTGCACCGACAGGTGATCGTCCTCGCGGATAAACTTCGTGCCGCAGAGCAAGATCCCCGTTCGCCGCAAGCACTCATGGCCCGCATCTAAGTCAGATCCCGAGTTATCTCTATTTGAATGAGTGACAATAGCCCTCTGTGGCTCTGCATAAACCTGGTTGGCATCTTGGACAGCCTGGGTTTTAGCCCCATAGCAAGTGTCAGGAAACCTCAATAATGTGCATTTTTTTGAGCCCGAAGGGCTCAGATGTTACACCCCAGGGCTGAGCCCTGGGCTACAATATCTGAGCCCTGGGCTACAATATCTGAGCCCTTCGGGCTCTTCGGATGAATAGCACGCTGTAGTTTCCTGACACTCTCTGCAGGGCTCAATATCTTTTTTACGTCTTCCCGGGCGTTGGCCCGAGGTTATACATCTTTCTGGTCCTTCAGGCCTTCGAATCATATATGCTAGCGCCTGCTTCTTCTACTTAACGCAAGCTGCTAACAGAGCTAAGTTTTTCAAAGCCTTGACAGAGAATCACTTTCTACGTTATTAAATTTATCAATAAAGCCACGAAAAGAAGTCTAGAGATGGAAGTACGTAACTCAATCGGTGAAGCCAGATACTACGGCCCTTCTGACGGTGGACCTTCGAAGAAGAAAAAAGAAGGTGAGGAAGGCGACGGCGAGGATGAATTGGCTTCTGTAATGACTCAGGTGCCTTCGATGCCTTTTGGGGACTCCATGATTGTTAGTGCTCGTGCGACGCCTCGACGGGACGCTCCTAGCAAGCAGAGTGTTGAACCCGATGTGCTCTTTCACTGGCTGGGGATAGCGCGTCTTGTGGCGTTAGGAGTGTGCTTTCTTGCACTGTTGGCGCTACTGCTGATGGCGATTCAGCCGCTGCTGGCAATTATTTTTTCTTTAGGTGCGTGCCTAGTAGGCAGTTGCAGTGAATGGATGGATTTTACATTTGCCATCTTTAGAGCTTGCTCGATTCCTGCGACGATCATCGGTCTTGGCTTTTTGGTGAGTATCGCTATCAGTATTAAGATGAAAGCGCTTGCTGAAGCCCTTCCCGAAGACGCAAACGACCTCGATCCCTTGTATTGCCTAGCTCGCAAGGCAAGCAAGAAATCTAAATAATTACGTTTTATCCGACCCAGTTTTGTGAACTGACATTATGACCTTGCTCTTGGTAGGCGGCGAAACGCTGACGCGATGCCTGCTGTTTAGAGGGATCTGAGCAGTCTAATAGCTCGTGCACGAGGGCTACGTTGTGCACTAACGGGCTCGGTGTTGGACACAGATTGATGAGCACCGTAGCGTTGTTAAGGTTCTCACTTGCGGTGGTGATGACAATAGCCGCCGGAACGGGCGTTGTACTGATCGCATGGGGAATAAAGGCTTCAGGAGGATAGCGCCATAGCACCTTATCGAGATATTCGGCAGCTGCCTGCGAAGGAACAGTGATCAACTGACGCTGAGCCTGCTGGAAGTGGCGATAGATGAGCTGGCACACGCACGTTAGCTTGCTTTGTGCGTCGTTAACCTGCCAAAAAGTAACTTGAGATTTAGATGTCGGATTCTGTGTGTTTGGCATAGTGAATGTCCTGGGGTGACCCACGATAATAAGCAGGGTGGCGCTTCATGTCGACTGTTTTTGGGCATCTGCAGCAGCGAGCTTGTCCATTTCTTCCGTGGCTAGAGCTCCACAGGACACTATGGTCCGCAAGGCGTCTTCGACCTTCATGTCCACAGGTATGATCTGCTCGGGTCTAAAGAGAATCATAAACCCGATAGTAGGATTTGGAGCGCCAGGGACAAACACAGAGACGGTGTCTTGTTTTTCATATGTGCTGCCCTTCGGAAGGCTTTCACTGGTGATCAAACCTAAACAGTAACTCTTGCTGTGCGGATAGGGGACTAAAGCTACCTTTTGGAAGGCCGTGGTGTGGTCTTCGAATATCGTAGTGACCACGTCCTTGGATGCTTTGTATACCTTGTTAACCAGAGGGATGCGGTGGAGAAACCAGTCGCCCAAACGAATGAGTTGCTTGAGGAAATAAAGACGCGTCAAAAAGCCAATTCCTATACAGATGAGAAATAGCATCATCAGAATGAGGATGCGGCTGCTATAGAGAAGTAGCTCCTTCGGATTGAGAAACAGGAAGGGCTTATCCAACAGATCCATGCTCTCTAGGATGGGTGCAACAAAGCCAATAAAAGGTTTTGTTAGAAAATTCACCAGCCAGCTGACTATCACTGTAGTGAGGACTACAGGAAGTAAAATTGCTAAGCCAGTTAAAAAGTGCTTCCTCATGCTGTGACGCCTCCTGGCTCTGCAACTGTGTTACCAGATGGCTTGGTCTTTGGTGGAGCATAAGAAAACGGGGTTGTGATAACCCCGCATGAAATGATGTACTTGAACGCTTCTTCGACCTTCATGTCCAGATAGATGAGATCTTCAGGGTGGTACATCACTAAAAAGCCAGATGTGGGATTCGGTGTCGTCGGCACAAATACCGCGACAAGCTCCCCGTCGTACTTAGTGTGGAGACCGCGAAGGCCTTCGCGGGTGACCAGCCCCAACGCATAGCTAGCTGGATCGGGGTAGGGCACCATGACAACTTGTTTGAATGCTGCTGTCTCCGAAGTGAAAATTGCTTTGATGACATCCTTGCATGCCTTATAGACAGAACGAATGAATGGGATGCGTTGGACGATGCGCTCTCCCCAGTGAAGCAGCGAATGAATGAAGAACCAGCGTGTGAGAGCTCCAAGCAATACTGTGAAGACAAACAGAAGAATCAGGATCACAACCTGGCAGATGATACGCGCCGTCTGCCTAGAGAACACCGAGCCATCCATGATGCCTAAGGTTTCCAGCGTGGCGGTAACTCCTCCAAGAAAGGGGCCCGTCAACAAATTAAAGACAAACGTCACCACCGCTAGCGTTACCACTAGAGGCAGGAGTGTCACTAAGCCTGTTATGAAATATTTGCGCATGTCTCTTCCATTTGGGCGCTAGCATAACGAATCCGCTCTAGAGACGCAAATAGCGATTTAT
>JAJFMA010000261.1 GCA_021772415.1 Chlamydiota bacterium | reverse complement strand
TCCGCCCCCTCCACACCTCCCCCGCCAAAGGGACAAGTCCCTCTGGACTCCCGATGTATGGGGTGTGTGTAGTTGTAGCGTTGTGGGGATTGTAGTAGATCAGCTGTCGACAGGTGACTGCGTCACCGGTCGACAGCTGATCAATTACGTCACGTTGACTGCGTCAACGCTCTGTCATTAAGAGTGTTATTCTGAATGATAGAGTGGCGACGCAGTCGGCACGACGGAAGTGATCGCCCACCGGGGCGTGACGCAGTCACGCCCCGGTGGGCGATCTTACTTAAACCCCACAACGCTACAACTACACACACCCCATACATCGGGAGTCCAGAGGGACTTGTCCCTTTGGCGGGGGAGGTGTGGAGGGGGCGGAGCCCTCTCCACAAAGAAAAAACTTGAGGCCCCCTTGACATCTTTAACTTAGCACTCTATAATGAAGAGTGCTAAGAAAAGAAAAAGGAGAGGAGGTCTTACATGGCAGGACAACCCAACTTCACGGATGCTGTGTCAGGAGCTTTACAGCAGGCGTTCACGGATGCGGCGACACGTAAGAACACGGAGGTGACAGAGAATCATCTTTTGTCGGCATTTTTGTCGGATCCGCAGGGATATTTTGCGTCTATATTGAGTAATTTGCAGACCCAACCTGATGCGTTGACGCATGAAGTCGGCGAGAGTTTAGGGCGCACCCCTACATTTTCTGGAGATGCGCAGCAGCCCAATGCGGGAGTAAGTTTACAACAGCGCATTGGGGAGGCGCAATCGATCGCGCAGCAGTGGGGCGACAGTTATATTAGCAGTGACCACTTCTTGCTCTCGTATTGGAAGGGGGGCGGGGATCCCTTTGCCTCGTGGAAAAAACGTTATAGTCTGTCATTAAAGGATGTCGAGGAGCAGATCCGCAAAATCCGTGGAGACCGCCACATGGATTCTGCTAGTGCCGAGTCTAGCCTTCAGACCTTGGAGAAGTACTGCAAAAACCTGACTGCACTAGCGCGTGAAGGCAAGCTCGACCCTGTCATTGGGCGTGACGAAGAGGTGCGCCGGGTCATTCAGGTGTTGAGCCGCCGCACAAAAAATAACCCCCTGCTTTTGGGAGAGCCTGGCGTCGGTAAAACGGCTATCGCCGAGGGCTTGGCGCAGCGCATCATCCATGAAGACGTCCCCGATGCGTTGAAGGGCAAAGAGATCGTCTCTTTGGACATGGGAAGTTTGGTTGCAGGAACCAAATTCCGTGGAGAGTTCGAGGAGAGACTGAAAGGAATACTTAATGACATTGAAAAGAGTGACGGCCAGATCATCCTGTTTATCGATGAGGTCCACACACTTATCGGCGCCGGAGCCACTGAAGGGGCGATGGACGCCGCGAACTTACTGAAACCCGCCTTAGCACGCGGAGCACTACACTGTATTGGGGCGACAACACTCAACGAATACCGCAAACACATCGAAAAAGACGCCGCGCTAGAGCGTCGCTTCCAGCCTGTGACGGTATCAGAGCCTAGCGAACAGGAAGCGATCGCTATCTTGCGAGGCCTCCGGGAAAAATACGAAATTTTTCATGGCGTCAGAATCACTGAAAGCGCTTTGCACGCCGCCGTGTTCTTAAGCCAACGCTATATTACTGACAGGTTCCTGCCAGACAAAGCCATCGACCTCATCGATGAAGCCGCCAGCCTCATCCGCATGCAGATCGGCAGCCGCCCCCTCCCCATCGACACCAAGGAGCGCGCCCTCGCAGCACTTATCGTTGAGCAGGAAGGCCTGCGACGCGAAGACAGCCCCGCAGCGCGCGAGGCCGGAGAGAAACTCGAAAAGCAGATCGCCGAGCAGAAAGAAGAACTCGCCACCTTAAAGCAGCAGTGGGATCAGGAGAAAAAGCTGATCGAAGAGCTCAAAGAAAAGAAAAACACCTACGAACAGCTGCGCTTTCAAGAAGAAGAAGCCGAGCGCCGCTCCGAGTACGACAAAGTCGCACAGCTGCGCTACCAAGACGTCCCAAAAATCCAAGAAGAGATCGAGGAGGCGGAAAAGCGTCTCCAAAACAAGGAACATCGCCTCCTTCAAGAGGAAGTCGACGAGCCTCTCATTGCCGAAATTGTTTCCAAGTGGACGAACATCCCCGTCTCCAAAATGATGGAAGGCGAAGCCGAAAAGCTCCTACATCTTGAGGAGGAAATCGGCAAAAGAGTCATCGGACAGAAGATGGCAATAGAGTCCGTCAGCGAAGCCATCCGTCGTTCGCGCTCGGGCCTCAGCGACCCGGGAAGGCCAATGGGAGCGTTTTTATTCCTAGGCCCCACCGGCGTTGGAAAAACCGAGCTTGCCAAAGCTCTCGCTGAGCAGCTCTTCGACCAAGAGGAAGCGATGATACGCCTGGACATGTCAGAGTACATGGAAAGACACAGCGTCGCAAAACTCATCGGAGCACCTCCAGGATACGTCGGATACGAAGAGGGCGGACAGCTCACCGAGCAGCTACGGCGCCGCCCCTACGCTGTGGTACTCCTCGACGAAATCGAGAAAGCCCACCACGATGTCTTCAATATGCTACTCCAAGTCTTCGACGACGGCAGACTCACCGACAGCAAGGGACGACGGATCAATTGCAAACACGCTCTCTTTATTATGACGTCGAACCTCGGGTCCGATAAACTCCTTGAGCAGATGGAGCAAAACACCCTCCCTGATAACAAGGAAGGACTGCTCAAGCTCCTTGATCCCGTCATCAAACACCACTTCCGCCCCGAATTCCTTAACAGGCTCGATGAAATCCTGCCTTTCCTTCCCCTACATCGCGACGACATGCAGGCGATTGTCGAAATCCAACTGCACGACCTCGCCAAACGCCTGGGAGAACGCCGCATCTCCCTAAAATGGGACGACCAAGTCACGGAACTTCTCGCTAACCAAGGCTACGACCCGCTCTTTGGTGCGCGTCCACTAAAACGCCTAATCCAACACAAGATCGTCAATATGCTCGCCAAAGCTGTCCTCGATGGCTCCATCACCAGCGGCGGCACAGTCACCCTCAAGCGCGACAGCGACAACGTGACGTTCGAGATCTCATCCGATTAAGTTGAGAACTCGTTTTCGTGGAGAGGGCTCCGCCCCCTCCACACCTCCCCCGCCAAAGGGACAAGTCCCTCTGGACTCCCGATGTATGGGATGAGTGTTGATACAGGTTCGTGAGGGAAATTAAGTAAGATCCTCTACCGAGGCGTGACTGCGTCGCCACTCTATCATTCAAAGCAACGTATATAATACGGTTAACATTACTGTAGTTTGCGAAATACAAAAAGAATACAATTAAATTTATTTACATTTATTAGATCTTTATATAAACTAGCTTGTATTGACTGACGCAATGAAGGTATATACACTGGACGCGGAAGGTCATAACAGCGGAAGCAAACGCGAAACAGGCCTTATATTTTTTATTTTGTGCAAGACACACAAAACGAGTGACTTATCACTTGACTCCATTCACACCTTTAGGGTATAATGGATGCGAGTGAAATAACGTAATCTATCAATACGAGGGTAGCCATGACAGACGTAATGGCATACAGTCCACAACCATTCTCTCTAAGCGACAGCTGGGTCGATCTTGGCAGCCCCCCTTCGTGCGGCCACCAGGCGCGTCTAACGCCCCCGGGATCTCTCACACAAGTCCAGACAGCAGCAATGATCGAAGATCTCACGAAGAGCTTTGTGATGATGAGAGAACAGCAGGCAGCGAGCCAAAAGGACGCGCCAGCAGTTGTGTTGACTACAAAAAAAGATGAAAAAGAAGCCACGGCTCCCGTAGCAAGCAAGAAGAGCGACACCGAATCCCGCAGCATTGCGGACAGCCTCACCGAATCTTCTTTCTTCGTTGTCCCTAGCGACGACGATGAGCTTCAAAGCGAACTTCAGAGCCTGTCGAAAGACGAAGGCACAACAGTTTTCGTTGCTCCTTCTGACGTTCAAGACGAACTCAGTGAGCTGGCTACACCAAAGAAGCAAGAAACTAAGCCTCTTCCCAACGTCGCTTTAGATCTCGAAGAGGCTGTCGTTGTGACGACACCTAAAAGCGAGACTAAGCCGAACGTAGAACAGAGCGGCTACTTTACCTGGTTAACAGGATGGTTCGGCGGAACCACCGAAGTTGTTGACCTTGGTGAAAACCTTGCTGATGACACCACCGAAGAAGCCGACACACCCATTGTCACGGTATTGGATTCTAAAGCACTGGCAACTGTCGATGAGGACTACGTCCCTGCTGTCAAGCTAGAGACAAAGCCTCTACCAAATGTTGCCGACAGCCTTACTGAGTCCACTTTCTTCATGGTGCCGGAAAGTGATCCTGATCTTGAAGCAGAGCTAGAGTCATTTGTCCTTGTCAGCGGACAAGGTCCAACCACAGACGAAGTTGTGGCCACTTTCCACAATATCGATGACAAAGACGTCGCAAGCGACGAAGAAGTCCTCGATATGGAAATCGATGCAATGGGCTTCGAAAAGATCCCTGCAGAGAACACCGTAGTCAAACACGTAAAGCTTTTTCTTGGCATCCACCCATCGCTACACAGCGACAGCGCGGAGCAGCCTGGTGAAGCAATCAACGTAATGCCGACGCGCCAAGAAGTCTTGTCCTTCAAACGCGGCCTACAAAGCCTCGTTGAAGGTGTTGTACGCCACATCCCTGTCATAGGTCACAACCTCGAGACAGGTGTTCAGAAGGCTGGCAAAGTCGTTGAAGGCGACATAAACTTCGTTGCTGACAAGCACGAAGTTGTAGCCACCAAAGTACAAGGTTTTTTCAGCACTGTAAGCGATGCATTTAGAACATCTTACTGGAATGTAGTTGGTCAACACTACGGCATGCTTCCTCCAGAAGTATACGCTGAAGGGCCACGCCACGTATCCCTGCAAGAGCGAGCTGCTGATGTAGCCCGTCGCTATGGACCGGCTGCCGGAGCAGCATTTGCAGCTCACTACGTAGGTCTTGGGACCCGCGGAGCTGTTGTTGCTGGAATGGGCGCCGGAAACACAATGGACGAGCAAACGGGTGACCTACTCTTTGCTGCCGGCGTTGCCGGAGCTCCAGTCGGAGGCCTTGGACGAGCTGCTGGTGTCGCTATTGACCTACAGGCTCCAAGCCTATTCAAGCGAGCGGTGAACTACGTAGTAATGAACCAGAAGACTGTCGATTACGTCGTTGTGCCAACACAGATCGTCGTCGGAGCCTTCCGCAACTTGCTGGGAGCCGGAAAAGAAGCTCTTGCTGCACATCGCTTTGAGCATCAAGAGCTCCCTGAATGGGAAATGATGGACGACGATGGCCAAGATGTCGGCCACCTCGCGGGTTACGACGATCGTAGCTATGTGCGTCAAGGTTATGATGCTGCGGTATGGAGAACACGACCCATCGTTAATGCAGCAGGAACCGGTGCTCAAGCTCTCTCCGATGGTGTTGTCGAGTACGGCCCCACCGTTGCTAAAGTAGGTGCTTTAGCGACACTGGGAGCATTTTGCAGCTGGCCTGTCACACTCGTAGCCGGTGTCATCGCAAATGACCCAGCAAGAGCGCGTGCTCGACTAGGAGCTTGGGGCGCCCAGATTGCAAGCCCTGTAATCAGTGCCGTTACCTTCCCCGCACGCTTCATTCCAGTGCCGGGAGCTGGCCTCCTAGCCAGATTTGGAGCGCGTCAAGCACTTCAAACTGAAGCAGGCCAAAATGCGGCAATGACTGGTTTTGTCGGTGCAGCCGCTACGGCCACTGGCGCCGCTAGCAAGGGGCTGAAATTGTGGAGCTGGTTTAGTTTCCGCAGTGAGCAATCCCGCCGAGCCGAGGAATTCAGGAATCTTGAAAGATACTAATTCAAGATTCTGACACCTCGCTACAAAAGCCTTGTCCCGCTTAAACGGGGCAAGGCTTTTTTGTGTCTGTATATCATGGCCCCCGGTTGCGGAGAAGAATTCACCACCGAGCCACAGACTCGACTTTCGGCATTTTGATCATAAAAAAAATAGGTTAACATCTTAGGTCACCCAATCAACACGTGATTATCTAAGATGCTACGATTTCCCTCATGATGGAACTCACTGAATTCTATTGAGGATGTGAAAAAGAACAAATTAGGCACACAAGGTGTCCATACAGACACGGGCCTTTACGCGGAATACCTGTTGACGTTCGAGCGCAGCATCTGCGCCATGGCGCTGTCGCCTTCCTCGTGGAGCATGAAATACAGCATGATGATAGACAGCCCCAGAGGTGGACTGAAGACGCTTACAGCAAAGCCTAGAGTGCATGCCGCCGAGCGCTTAACACCCCGCCAAAAACGCCGTGTGAGCCTGCCTAGATCTTCCACCTTAAATGCCGAGGCCGCATTAGCAGTACCGCATAGCAGCCAGCATACCCCTGAAAAAAACAGCCAGAACCCTGCAACACCTACGAGAACAAGAAAAATCACGCGCATAATCCACGGGATTTTAAGGTTTGCCATGTCAGCGAGATCAGAATACCCCTCCGGGCCAGCGCTGCCTTCGTTGCCGTCAAGGATAACGACTTCTGGTTCTTCGGCCTGCCGCTCCTGGTACTCAGTTTGGTGCTTGGGAAAGCCTTGCCCATTGGTCTCGTGGGGACCCGTCATGGAGGAACTCCTTGTTAACGGCGGTGCTTAATTTTGTTGAAGCCATTAAGGGCCGCAACGCGGTACCCCTCAGCGTAGGTGGGGTAATTAAATATCTGTTCAATGAAGAAGTCAACATGTGCACGCTGCGCCATCGCCACCTGCCCAATATGGATAACTTCTGTGGCTCCACGTCCTATCACGTGGATACCTAAAATCTCCAACGTCTCGGAGTGGAATAGAATCTTAAACATCCCTACATGGTTTCCAGAGATGTGGCTGCGGGCAATTTCGTAGTAGAAAGCCCTCCCCACTTCGTAATGAAAACCGAGCTCCCTAAGCTGCGCTTCGGTGTACCCGCAACTAGATATCTCTGGGATGGTGTAAATGCCAATAGGGTATATCGAAGGGAAGTGATGGGTCTCGGCACCAAAAGCATGACGCGCCGCCAGACGCCCCTGCTCCATGCTTGTCGACGCCAGAGCAGGACCTCCGATCACATCACCGACGGCATAAATGTGCGGTAGAGCGGTTTGAAAGAGCGCATTGACAGGGATAAATCCCCAGTCGTTGACAGAAAGCCCTGCGTTTTCAATGTGCAAAGCATCGACATTTGCCACACGACCCAAAGCAAACAGCAACACATCACTTTCTGCCGTCGTACCATCCTCAAAACGCACAAAAGCGCGATCACCGCGACGCTCGATAAGTTCAGGCTTCTTGCGCCCCATGAACTTCATGCCGATGCCCGTTAGGGCCGTCTGCAGGTGCCGCCCGATCTCGGCATCAAGAAGGGGCAAGACGCGGTCTCGTTTATCAACGATGGTCACTTCCGTTCCAAGGGCAGCAAAGAAACTGGCGTACTCTGAACCGATGATGCCTCCACCGAGAACGAGCATCTCCTCAGGCAGTGTGTCGATGGATAGTAGACGCGTAGAATCTAAAATGACCTCGTCATCGAAGGGAACCTGGATAGGGTTGCGCGGCTTAGACCCCGAAGCAATCAGCACCTTTTTAGCGGTAACCTGAAAGCAGAGACGAAATTCCTCGTCTACAACGATAAGCATATGGGGGTTCTCAAAGCGCGCAGCACCATGGAGTAGCCGTATCCCGTTCTTCTTGAACTGACGCGTGATCATCGACTTTTCCTGTGCGATGACCTGCGCCAAACGGTAGTTAAGGTCGTTGATGGAGACTTCTTTAGGCTCGGTCTCCTTGCCATAGTAGCTGTGCTCGTAGAAGCCGGTCAGATCTAAAATAGCTTCTCTCAAAGACTTGGAAGGTATAGTCCCAGAATAGAGGCAGGCACCGCCAGGATCGGCATCCTTTTCAATCACTGCTACGGAACCTCCAAGCTTAGCTGCTTGAATTGCAGCTTTTTGCCCTGCGGGCCCCGAGCCAATGACTGCCAGATCTACCTCGATCTCTTCCATTACTTCCTCTCTATAGCCTGTACTAGACAGACAGAATACCCTTCGCTCATTATAAATAAATAAAAAAATTTACGCAACACTGCAGCGACAAATGAGTTTTGATAAATTGATAGATAATAAAATTTATGTTATTATAATAATAGAGTGTTATTTCGCTATTTAGGTTCATATCATGGCTAGAACAAACTGGTCTAAAGTCGAAGATCTAGAGGGAAAAGGCATACACGACATGAAGGTCGATGAACTCGCTGAAAAAGCTAAAGCGATGCAGGACCTTTTGGACGATGAAGATGCCGATAGTACCCTCTCGTTTACTCCCGATGAAGAAACGCGTTGGGCGCAGAAGAAGCTCACCCCCGAACAGGAACGCAGACAGAAGCAACTTAAGCTAAGACTCACCCTAAAGTGGCTCTGGAAGCAGGACCGTAACATCTTCAAAAAGCTCAAACTCAAGCGCAGTGCCATCAAGGAACTTCTCGGCAAAGACAGTAAAGAAATTACCGACGAAGATTTGAAAACCATCGACAAGCTCCTCTTCAAACTCGACCTTTTCAAAACGAAGATGGCTCAAAAACAAGAGGGCAGCAACGACGACACTATCGTCGAATCCGAGCGCCACCGCCACATTTATAAGCGATTCAACGTAAACGACGAATGGCTTCCTCTGAAGTAGGCGTCCTTCATTCTTGACCCTAATGATGCAATGGGACACCAAGCCCAACCTCGAGAACACAGAGGACACAGAGGACACAGAGAGGTAATCTATCGACCTAATACGCTAGGTTGACACGCATTTGGTCCGTCTTTTTATACGCGGAATTTCCCCATTTGCCCACCTGTGTCCTCTGTATTCTCGATGTTCACGCAGGTGAGCGCTCCACATCAATTACGTCAGCAGCGTCGACAGAATGCTCAACGGAAAAGTTGATATTCAGCTGACTTCTGGGCCTAAACTCCTTGCACATTAACGATGTTGTTGCTATTCTTTTGCTATCAAAGTGACAATGTGACTGCTTGGAGCACTATCATGGCAAAAGTATGTGCCGTTACCGGCAAGAAGCCCGTTAGAGGAAATAAGTACTCTATCCGCGGTATTGCAAAGAAAAAGAAAGGCATTGGCCTTAACATCACTGGTAAAACGAAACGTCGTTTCCAGCCCAATTTGATGTGGAAAAGAATCTGGAATCCGGAAGAAAAGCGTTTCATCCGTCTCCGACTTTCCGCTGCTGCTCTGCGTACGATTGACAAGGTCGGTATTGGCCCTGTACTACGCAAGATGAAAGCCGACAAAGCTAAAGCCAACTCGAAGTAATACTCGAAAGGCTAGCGCACCTGCGCGTAACGATCCCATCTTTCTGCGGCTCTGCAAATTGGCCTTAGACCCCTAGGTTATGGCCAATTTGCAGAGCTTTTTCGCG
>JAJFMA010000027.1 GCA_021772415.1 Chlamydiota bacterium | reverse complement strand
TGATTCGCTTTCCGGAAGATGAACTTTGTTTTGTGACCAAAAATTTTATGTCAGAGCTAACAACCGCTTCTCTTGTCCACATCTACCACTTCATCAAATCTGAGGAAAACTATAACTGCGAATCGCTCGTAAAAGTTATTGGAGATCAAACAGGCCGACGAACGGAGCAAGAGAAATTTGTATATTTAACACTGGCGGATTCTTTAATTGGTAACAATGATCGTCATGGACGGAATTTGGGACTCATTCAGACTTCTAAGGGGATGCGCCTATCCCCATTCTATGACAATCCATCTGCCATTGCAGTCGAACTCTCCGCTTTACTAGGGGCCGACCTGCAGCCACGGGGAGCAATCTACACTCGAACATCTAACGAGCCCACAATGAGAGACTATGTACAGGATTGGATACGCCTTGGCTACGGCGATGTCGTCAATAGATTCAAAAAGGCCGTTTCATTGGAAGCAATCGAGGATATTATCCAACACGGACATGTAAGCGAAGGACGTCGAAAGGCACTTCTGAAGTTGATTAAAGAAAGGAACGATCAGCTATGCAGCAATTAAAAATCATTGGTGTAAGCATTTTTTTGGAGAAGAGCAAAACCAGAATGCTTGCTGGCAGCCTAGTTAGAGTTCATGGTAAGTTTGTGTTCGAATATGAGCGCAGTTATTTCAAGGCCAAAAATATCATCCCTTTAGGTCCCGAATTCCCTCTAACTCAGAGATCTTTTGAGTCAACGGAACTATTTCCGTCCCTTGACGACCGGATTCCTTCTCGCGAAAACCCTGCATTTCGAGAATACTGTGAAGCCTTAGAAATTGACCCCGAAGAGCGTGATCCATTAGTTCTGCTTAGCACTATAGGTAGAAAGGGGCCGTCATCATTTGTCTTTCATCCTAAATTTGATCACATGATTACTGGATCTGACGTGGCGATTTTTAGAAAGTCGCTAGGTTTTACAACTAGAGAATTTGCAAGTGTGTTCGACCTCACACAAGCATCTCTAAATGCCTTAGAGAGAAATCGAACTTCAGGAAAGGAGCTACTGAAGCGACTCGAGCTTGCCATACAGTTTCCCTCTGTTGCCATGTACTACCTCCTAATCAACGGAGGCTCTGTAGTTGGCAGAAAGGTGGAGCAAGCTACAAAGACACTAAACAAGTTAAGGTGACACCCCCTCAACCCTGTACATCTGGTAGTAGAGCAGGGTTAGCATGGTTTTGCCGTCGGAGATAGCGCCTTTGCGTAGCATCTCTTTGACTTTGTCCCATGCAAATATATGCACCTCAATCTCTTCGGTGTCGTCGAGATTTTGGCCGACATGCTCGAGATCACGCCCGACAAAGACATGCATCTTCTCGGTGCAAAACCCTGGAGTTGTGTAGAAGTCAACGAGGGGCTCCATTGTGTTGGCCTTGTAGCCTGTCTCTTCGATGACCTCGCGGCGCGCGGTTTCGATGGGCTCCTCGCCGGGCTCAAGAGTACCCGCCGGCACCTCCCATAGTCGCTCTCCTACGGCATGGCGCCTGTTACGGATAAGGACAAGCTTATCCTTTTCTATTAGCGGCAAGATTGCCACAGCGCCTGGGTGCACGACCACCTGCCTTTCTGCCGTCCCTCCACTCTCTAGAGGTACCTGAGCGGTGCAGACATCGAAGCGAAAGCCGCTATAGATGAGCGGAGCGCCTTCTAAACCCTTGGGCAAAGGAAAGCGGCTGGTCTTTGCGGGAGGTGACGAATCGGACTGGCTCATGGGTACACTCCAAAAAAGGGTTCATCTAGAATACTGACATTGAGTACTATTTGCATCAACGATCGAATTTGGAGGAGCCTCGGATGCCACATAAAATTCTCATTATCTTTGCCGCCCTTCTGGGATTCTTGGGTGTCGCGGCCGGTGCTTTTGGGGCTCATGCTCTCAAGGACAAGCTATCTCCGGACATGCTTAACGCCTTTGATGTAGCGTCACGCTACCAGCTCATCCACGCTCTTGCCGCTGCTGTCGCGGCTTTGGCGGTTGCCCACTACGGCAATGCTTTCATGCTCTGTGCAGGCTGGCTCTTCGCTGTTGGAACAGTCTTTTTTTCTGGGAGCCTCTATCTTCTTGCACTTACAGGATTACGTACTTGGGGAAGTATCACTCCTATTGGCGGCCTCCTTTTTCTTGGTGGATGGGCCTGCATGGCCATTGCAGCATGGAGAGGATAACAAGTGAAAGACTCTGTCACACTACGTCGCGGCAAAGACAAAGCACTGCGTCGTCGCCATCCGTGGATTTTTTCTGGTGCCATCGCTAAAGGTGCTGAAAAGGCCAAAGGTGAGAGGCTACCAGTCTTCGATGCCGATGGGAAGCAGCTCGCCACTGCCTATTTCAACCACCGCAGCAGCATCTGTGGGCGTGTGATTGCTTGGGGTGACGCCGACCCGCACGAAACACTTCGCCAAAACATCCGTAATGCTGTGGAGTGGCGCCAGCAGCTTTTTGGTGGCACCACAACAAACGGGTATCGGCTCATCAATGGCGAAGGCGACGGCATCCCGGGGCTTGTCGTCGACAGGTATGACGACACTCTGGTAATCCAGATTTCTACCCGCGGCATCGTGTTGCTGCGCGACAAGATTGTCGAGACCTTATGCGAAGTTACAGGTCTAAGTATGGTTTACGAAAAGTCGACGATGACTTCTCGCAAAGAAGAAGGCTTAAAACCAGCATTCGGATGGATCAAAGGTGAGGGACGCGCTGTCGTTCCATTTATGGAAGAAGGCATCCACTACCTCGCAGATATCGTGGATGGGCAAAAAACGGGCTTCTTTCTCGATCAGCGCTCGATGCGCGGCTGGATCCGCGACATCGCCAAGGACCACACGGTGCTCAACTGCTTTAGCTATTCTGGTGCTTTCAGCCTTTCGGCACTTACAGGAGGGGCAACGCAAGTGACATCTGTCGATGTCTCTGAAGGAGCGCTGAGTATTTTAGAAAAGCATTTGAATAGCAACACGGTAGCTGCCAATCTGCACACAAGCATTCAAGACGATGTCTTTGAGTTCCTGCGCAAAGACACCAACACCTACTCGATGATTATTCTCGATCCTCCAGCCTTCGTCAAGAAGCGCAAAGATGTGATGGCAGCATGCCGTGGCTACAAAGATATCAACAGACTAGCTTTCCAACGTCTCAAGCCGGGAGGCCTTTTGCTGACATGTTCGTGCTCCCACCATGTTGAAGACGAGCTTTTTCAAAAGGTAGTCTTTCAAGCGGCGCTGGAATCCAAATGTAATGCACAGATCATTGGGCGCCACCGACAGGCTCCTGACCACCCTGTGAGTATCTACCACCCCGAAGGGCATTACCTCAAGAGCTTGCTCGTAAGGAAGGGGTAAAGCGTTGCTAGCTACCCTTGCGAGGGTGTAAAGAAATAGAGGAACAAACTCGAAGCACTTCTTAATTCGCTAATGCTTAACTACGTAGATTCCCTATAGCGCGAGCGCAGCGAGGGCCATGGAGTGCGTGCGCTCCGCGCCGCCTTTTATCGTCTACATATACCTCACAGGCCTATTTTAGTGTTCGTGA
>JAJFMA010000260.1 GCA_021772415.1 Chlamydiota bacterium | reverse complement strand
CACTCTATCATGAGGCCCAGAGGGCCATATGAGAGACAACACATTGAATTTATAGTATTAATAAATGAAATATCGACGGTCGAGCCTGAGCGTCTGCGTACATGTTCACGGGGTAGGCAAATCTACTCTCCCTATTCGAGTTTACAAGGAAAAAGTGGACCCATCTTCAGGGGCGAAGTCCCGACAGCTTTACAGCCTAGGGCGCAAGCCCGTGGTAGGCGTACAAGAGGATTTTGAGCCCTGCAGAGAGTGTAAAGAAATAGCGACCAGCTGAGTTCAAAGTGGGGTAGCTTCGCTGGCTGCGCGCAGGCCTGACAAAGTGACACTTCTCAATACCTGTCCCCTGCAAAGCAGCGATGATTTTGGAACAATCTTTGTAATCCCGAACGGGAAGTGTCACTTTATCAGGCCAGACCCCCTGCGCGGCCCTATTTCTTTACACTCTCGCAGGGGCGGCATATGTATGCGTTTATCTGTCGCCCTCGCAGGGCTCAAAATCCTATTTATGCCTACCCCGGGTTTTACCCAGGGCTATACATCTTGTCAGCCCTTCGGGCTTCAAAAAAGGAACGTTTGGGGATTTCGTTACACTCTCTAAGGGAAGTAAGCGAAGCCGCGAAAAAAGGGGGGAGAAAGAGGCGAGGTAAATTGTTCACTTGAGCAGTTGTCCCCCGCTTCTTCCCTTTCCTCTATTCCTGTTAAATTTCAACGTTACAAGAAAGGAGGGAGGGGAAGAATGGAGGAAAGGGAGATCTGGACCCGAGTCTTATCTTTTACGGCTGCATGAGGCGTCCGATGAATAAGACCGTTCCGGTGCTTTTATCCTGAATCGTGAACAAAAATGGATGATCGGCTTCAAAGAAGTAGGGGTACTCTTCGAAGTCTACTGATGTGCGCGCGATGACTACTGCTGTTGCGGCTGCAGCTTCTGTCCCCGCCTCATCGACTTTAACCTTCGTCTTCTGGAGCACTTCGTCGATGGCGAGCTTGCCTTGTTCGGTGATCTTAGAAAAATCGGCTTTAGCTACTGAGAAAGCTTGCTTCATTCCAAGGTTTTTCAAAGTGTCCGCTAGCGACGCACTGTAGTCCATTTCGAACTTGGGCATCCATAGATCCACCTTACGTAGTGGCCACGGTGCCACAGATGTCTGCCCAATTTGCTCTCCAAGGACTTCTTTTTCCAGAACCCCAAGCTTTGATGCGTCGTGTGGCAGGTAGAGGCGCATGACAAGCGCGGTGTCATCGTGAGCGCTACGCTTATAGGGCAGCTCGACGGCGTCGTAGCTGTCGCTAGTATACAGGGGGAAGTCCGCGGTCTGGTGCATAAATTGCGTTTCTACGGTTTCACCGGACTGAAGATAGAAATCCTGTGGCCGCGTTTGCTCGGCTTTAAAGGGCTTCTCCCACTTGGCTTTCAGGTATAACGCATTGACTAAAGCTAACTGGGTGTCGGCAGAGACAGAATCGTCGCTAAGTAGATCACGGATCATTCCACGTGTCGCCTGCTCCACGACGCTGTTGATTTGAGTTACAGCGACACGAGTATTACTAAAATCGATACGGCGAAGTTCTCCAGAGGAGCCCATTGCCTGCTCAAAAGCTGGCAAAAGAGGAACGATGTTGTCGATCCACGCCGTATTGGTGCTGATAAGTTCTGTGTCACCTCCGTTGGTTTTTAGAGCTGATCCAAGAGCCAACAGGCCATTCATTGCTTGCGTCTGATCCGAAGGGAGGTGTAGGACGCGGGCCATCTCTTCGCGCGTGGCGCCGTCGGCACCTTGATAGGCAAGAGTAAGTGCGGATACGGCGCTGTACGGGGAAATAAGTAGATTGCTGTCTGTGTCGCCTGCAAGACGTCCATAGAGGTCGACGGCTAGACTGTTGTTGGCGGCGACGAGCTGTTCCCAGTTTTTGTGGGGTCCGTCCTGAACAATTTCCTGTGTGCTAGGAGTGCAGCTTCCAACAGCTAGGATTGACGCTAAAATTCCTTTAGAAAGTAGGTTCGTCCAAGTCATTTAATGACTCCTTTAGTGATGAATTTTCATACATTCTTAGGGAGAGCATTCTATCTTCTTCTTTTAAATTAAACAACGTTAAAAGATGTTTTATTTTTGTTTCATTATAATAAGTATTTTGTTAAAATATTCGTATAAACTTTAAATAGCATAATTTATATGAAAAGAATATTACTGTTCGTTAGCTTGTGCGTCGGCCATTTTTTGGTCGATTTTATGGTCGGTATTTTTGCCGTACACAAAACCCTCGCGTGCATGGATCTTGCCCTTGCCGGTGGTGTTTGCTTTGTCGGTGCTTTCGTTGGCGAAAGTAGTCAGCTCTTCTTCGGTGCGCTTGGTGATCGAGGCTACCGCAAGCTCCTCGTCGTTATCGGGGTCGTTCTCTGTGTGGGTAATGCATGCCTTGGGTACGTAAGCCACAGTTTAGCTGTAATGAGTCTTCTTCTATGCACATACCTTGGGTCTGCAGCATTTCATCCCGCCGCCGCCGCGTTAGTAGGAGGCTTGAGTTGCAAGAACAAAGCCTTTTTTCTGAGCCTTTTTGCTAGCTGCGGGTCATGTGGACTCGCCGCCAGCCAGGTCGTTTACTACCACGTTTATCAAGCTGGCGATGGAACGGCGGCGATACTAGCGCTACCGGCTCTTGTCGTTGCTGCTGGCATGTTTTGGATGTTTAAGGGAATACATAGTCCAGCGACTGCTAAACGTTCCGAGTCACTGTTTGCTGCAATGCGCTTATTTAAGGTACAGCCGCTACGGCGTCTGTATCTTGCGTTGGTGTGTCATCAAACGCTTTTCTGGAGTACCGTTTTTCTACTGCCCGACATCTTGCTTAGTCGCGGCTGTCCCGACTGGGTGACATA
>JAJFMA010000259.1 GCA_021772415.1 Chlamydiota bacterium | reverse complement strand
GCCGTGTTCTGGTGCGTGTACGTTTCTTCCCCGTGCCCGTGTGCGTGCCCGTGTGCGTGCCCGAATTTTCTTCCATTCCCGTCCTGCCCATCAGTTATTTTTTCTCCCCCCGCGCCCGATTCCCAAATTCGAAAAACCATGACCTCCATGGATTTCCGAGATTCAGTCCACGAAGGCCTAAAGATCTTAGAATCGCACGAATCGCAGGGTCCGACCCCTTTACATAGCCTAAGCCTAAGCCGTGTTCTGGTGCGTGCCCGTTTCTTCCCCGTGCCCGTGTGCGTGCCCGTGTGCGTGCCCGAATTTTCTTCCATTCCCATCCTGCCCATCAGTTATTTTTTCTTCTCCCGTGGCCGATTCCCAAATTCGAAAAACCATGGAGGCCCTGGTTTTCCGAGATTCAATCCAAGAAGGCCTAAAGATCTTAGAATCGCGTGAATCGCAGGGTCCGGCCCCTTCACCTTCACTTGTTTTGAATTGATGATGCTTGCATGCCGACGCCTTCCCTGGCATATCTTGGATTGTGGAAACCTTTGAGATCACACGTTTTTGCTTTTTGAGGGCGCTGGCCTTCATCTACTGTGTCGGCTTCGCTGTCGTCATCACACAGTTTCGTGCTCTGTGTGGGGAACGAGGCATCCTCCCTGTGCGGCTGTTTTTGGAGAGGGTCACCTTTCGTCAGGCTCCCTCGATTTTCTGGCTCAATAGCTCCGATCGCTTTACGAGTGCGATGGGCTGGCTTGGGTTTGCACTCGCGGCGTTTGCATTAAGTAGTGGATCGGATCGCTTCGGTTTCTCCGTTCACATTGCCACTTGGTTTCTGCTGTGGCTGCTCTATCTTTCGTACGTCAATGTGGGACAGACATTTTACAGTTTCGGATGGGAGACGCTCCTACTTGAAGCCGGCCTGCTGGCAATTTTCCTTGGCCCTGCCGACATCCCCACACCCAAGGTGGTGATCTGGATGTTGCGTTGGCTGCTTTTTCGTGTGATGTTTGGCGCAGGTATGATCAAACTCCGCGGGGACCGCTGCTGGTGGGATCTAACATGTCTACATTACCACTATCAGACGCAGCCTATGCCCAATCCATTGAGTTGGTACTTCCATAGGATGCCTGGCTGGTTTCACAAGGGCTGTGTTTTATACACGCACTTCGTGGAACTTATTGTGCCATGGGGCTATTTCGCAGGGGGAAACGTCGCGGCAGGCGCCGGGATGTTATCGGCATTGTTTCAGCTGACGTTGATTTTTAGCGGTAATCTCTCCTGGCTAAACTGGCTGACTCTGGTGCTGTGCATTCCATGTTTTAACGACGCTTTCTTGGGAAGTCCCATTTCCTTTGCTTTGCCCACAGTAGGTGCAACCCCGATCCTCTACCTGGTTGTGCTGCTCATTGTGACAGTTACAGTAATCGTCCTAAGTATCGAGCCCGCCATCAACTTGTTCTCTCCACGCCAGCGTATGAATGCCAGTTTCGACTCACTGCATTTAGTCAACACGTATGGAGCATTTGGAAGCATCACCAAGCGCCGCCTGGAGATTATCATTCAGGGGACCAATAGCATGCATCCCGACGCAATGGCGGATTGGAAGGATTACACGTTCAAAGGGAAGCCTGGGCCAGTAGATCAGTGTCCACCTATCGTCGCACCTTATCACATGCGTCTGGATTGGCTGATGTGGTTCGCTGCTATGGGCAGCCACAACTACTATCCGTGGTTTGCTTTTCTGATAGCTAAGTTGCTACGCGGGGACCACGATGTCCTTAGGCTGATGCGTCACAACCCCTTCTTAGATGCTCCTCCACGATATATACGCGCGGAGCTGTACGAATACACGTTCACGAAACCTGGAGAAAAAGGGTGGTGGAACCGTGAATATGTCGGCACATATCTACGTCCTATTTCCCTTCAAGACTACAACGTACGCCACTATTTACGTCTTCGTGGCGGTGTTCCCGAATAAGGGGGTGGGTGCTTTTCTATGACATGTTGTGGGCTCTTGGATGCTTGCCAAGATGTAGTTTTTTCCACAGGTTTTCGACAGTTCTCATAAGTCCGTTGAAATTATAACCGCTTTCGTTATCCCTGTCTGGCTGCACGGCAAGTGTGTCGTTGTTCTCACTTGATGCGTCATGAATCCATAGCCGAGGTATGGTTAGAATGCCGGTGGTGCTACCCGTCACGGGAGCGTAGCTTACTTCGTTGATGCCTAACTTGGACATTGTGGAGTACATTAGCCCAATATTTGCTACCACCATGCCGGGTTCTTTGAACTCTTTGTCGAGCTCAGCATCTGTGAAACCTACAAAGGCATAGAGGTAGTCTAGAACGTCGGTAACGTCGATGCTGCCTCGACCTATGAGCTGTGTGGCTATCGAGAACATGCTCTTGTCGCCGCCTATCCCTACAATCCTGACGTCTTCTTGCATTAGCTTTTCTGTAAGCCACGCCGGAGCGTCGGCTAGTTTTGCTGTCAAAAGCCCAACATATAGACTCATTTCCCAGTGGTCGACTGGGTTGGGGGAGCTAAGTCGGCTGAAAATACGTCCTTGGGCATGCTCCATAAGGATTTGCTTCGCTGTTACGCCTCCAATGGCTGCTTTGTAGACCTTGATTTCTCCGTCCACTAGTGCAGAAATTTGAAAGCTGCCGCCTCCAACGTCCCAGCATATTAGGTGCTCTTTTGGGGTGTTGCTGACTTCTGCTGCCGTGGCAAAGCCGAGATAACCCTCGTCGGCTTGTGAGATGATTTTGATTTCGATGTCGGTGTCGTATGTCAGCTGTTGGATGACATCGTCGCCATTTAGAGCCTCTCTATAGACCGCTGTCGCAACGCCAGTGTAGTCGGTGGCCCCCAGGCTAGTAGCTTTTGTTTTGAGCTCAAAAATTTTCGAAAGGGCATGGCTATAGGCTTCCTCAGGGAGCTCAATTCCTCCGTTCTCTTTGAGATATGCGTTCATCGGTACTTCGACTTTGTGCTCCCAAATATATTGGACGATGCTGTTACTGTCGGTGTCCACGTCTGCTACAGCAATTTTGATGCTTCCAGAGCCGAGGTCGAAGGCAGCGCGACGTTCAATCTCTGCCGAGAGGGATCCAAAGGTAATGGCGAATGTGAATATTAATCCGAGAATAGTTTTTTTATTCATAATCAATGCCCGAAAAGGGTAATCGCAATATCGTTAGTATTTAAAAGTCTTATAGTTAAATAATTATTTTTATTTAAAATTGGCGATCGAAAGAGATCTTCTGTAGTTTGGGCGATCTAACAACAGCTCTTGTGTCTTTGGTGCCGGCGTCCAGTAGCGTTGTGTTGCCAGAATTCCTGATGTAGCTCCGTCGTCCACCGGTTCATAAACAGCACTGTCGATGTTTAGTTTGTCCATGACCGCAAGAACAAGAGCAAGTTTGGCAATGACAAGCTCTGGCTCGTCAACATCTTGTAAATCGTCAGTCGCTGCCCTCTGAATGGCCTCCGTTAGAGCTAGCGCAACATCGTTTCGTGTGAAACCGTCACTTCCAGTGAGTTCGCACACTAAAGAAAATACACTCATTCCAGAGGCACCTATGCCGATTACCGTTTGTTCCACTTCATCCTGCATTGTCTCCATCCACTCGGGCTTTTCAGGAAGAGCCCCGCGAAGATGCCTTAATAGCAACGTCACATGCTTGGGTTTGATGGACGGCGCCACGTCTTCACGCTTTTCGTAGGGGATACCCAAGATGAGTGTATATAAGGCTTTATTTACGCTATGTACTCCGAGAGGTGCTTGATAGACATACGAATCGGTGCCCAATGTCGTGGAAATCTGAAAGCTACCGCCACCTTGATCCCATACTGTAAGACCTTCAATAGGCTGCTGTGTTTTTGCAGCTACGGTTGTCATGCCCAGTGTGCCTTCTTCCTCTTGGGAGATTAGATGAATATGAATTCCTAACTTTTCAGTGACTAACGCAAGAAATGCTGCCCCGTTACTCGCACTTCTAAATGCGGCCGTTGCAACACCAGAAAACTCCTCTGCTCCATAAACCACTGCGATTTCCTTGAGATGGCGGAGGATAGACCATTGCCGAGTGATAGCGTCTTTACTGAACGAGTTGTTATCGCTCGCAGCTAGGTCATGGTTCATCCCAGTGTCCCAACGCCGGTCGATGTGGCTAGGAGTGAGGTCTTCTAATATCTCACCTGTTGTTGTGTCGACTCGGGCAATCTGAAATTTCGTGGAGCTAGAACCTAAATCAAAGGCTGCGCGCACCAGTTCAGCTGCTGGAGCGGAAGCGGTAAAGACGAGTCCGAGAAAAATGCAGATAATCGATTTTTTCATTATAATAAACCTTTAGAAAATGTAACGTCAGTTTATAATAATTCATGATTTATTGCAAGTTTATTGTAATTAGTTTCGGATTTCGAAATACTTTAAGGTGCAAGTTTCTCTTGAATTGGTTTGCCGGAAGAATTAAACTTTCCCTGTTATAGAAACCGACGTCCTTATCAATCCAGTGAGACGATAGCTCAATGACAACCCAGCACCTGCTCCTATTTCTCGGCATATATCTTAGCTTGATGCTTGGAGCAGGTTACATCGTTCGCCGACGCATCCACACCGTGGTAGATTTCGTCGTCGCAGGACGACGCCTGTCTGTATGGATTGCCGTCCCCACAATTTTGGCGACGTGGTTTGGTGCGGGGTCGCTCATGGGCGTTGCAGGTGCTGTCTATAGCGACGGCGTTGGCGCCGTCCTTGCCGACCCCTTCGGTTGCTCAGTCGCACTCGTTATCGCGGGGGTGTTCTATGCTATACGCCTTAGACGCACTGGGGCGATGACAGTGACGGAGATTCTTGGTAAGGTCTATGGTTCCGGTCCGGAAGTGTCCGCTTCTATACTGATGATCCCCTCGTATGTCGGTACCCTCGCTGCGCAAATGGTTGCTATGGGCTATGTGATTCATCTTTTTACAGGCTTAGACCCCAGTCTTGGAATGGCGCTCGGTGCTACTGTTGTCGCTATCTATACCTTCGCCGGGGGGATGTGGGCGGTCGCTTTGACGGACGTTGTGCAGGTGCTGTTTATCATCCTAGCACTTGCCCTCCTTCTCCCTCTCATTTGGGGCAGCGGGATCACCCCACCACAGCTTTACGCACTTGTATCGTCGGAGTTTCAAAACATCTTACCACATAGTGTTGGCGGTGTTGACGCGCTCGCGCGTGCAGGACAGATCCTTGTGACGGGGCTCGGTGCCATCGTGGGACAAGATCTTATCCAGCGCATACTTGCATGTCGTGACGAGTCCGTTGCGCGTAAGAGCACTCTTTTGGCGGGTCTGTTCTATTGTGCCCTTGGAATGGTTCCTGTGATGCTTGGCCTTGTAGGTAGGCAGCTACTTCCGGGCCTTGAAGCTCCAGACCAGCTCATTCCTCGTCTTGCCATCGAGCATTTTAGCCCTCTCGTATTGCTACTTTTCTCGCTGGGATTAGTTTCGGCAGTGATGAGCACGGCCGACAGCTACCTTCTTGCTGGAGCGTCTATTCTTAGCCGCGATATCCTGCAAAATATAGCTCCAGCCAAAACAGAAAAGGGCCGCATTCGCAGTGTGCAATATGCCAGTGTCGTGCTTCTATGTGTTGCCGTTATCGTTGCTGGCAGTGGATGGAGTATCTTTCGCCTCATTGTGCATTCGGGAACCACACTTTTTGTGAGCGTGTTCGTGCCCGTAACGGCTGCTCTCTACTGGCCCAACACATCTAAAAATGCCGCCTTGGCAGCGATATGGGGGGGCTTCGGCGTATGGTTGGTAGCTTTGGCAAGTGGTCAT
>JAJFMA010000258.1 GCA_021772415.1 Chlamydiota bacterium | reverse complement strand
GCAAGAACCAGCTCGACGGCACCTAAGCTCGAGGCTAGGTGGCCTCCATTCACCGACATGACCTCGATGATGTCGTGGCGGATCTCCTGCGCCAGCTGCTGCAGCTGGTCGGGATCGAGGGCTCTAAGGTCTTCGGGGCTGGCGATCGTGTCGAGAAGAGGCGTCTGCATTGGCCATCCTTGTCGGTAGTGGCGGATTTTAGCTGTCTAAATTAAAGGGCTGTGTGGTGGCATTGCCATCGGCGTCGGTGGCGAAGCTGCCGCCACGCTGCTGGATGAGCGTTTCCACACGTTTCTCGGCATCGACGAGGCGTTTGCTGCACTGCGCGATGAGGCCGTCGGCTTCTTCAAAGAGCTTGAGCGACTCGTCGAGGCTGCTTTTTCCTGAGTTCATACGCTCCAAGATGGCTTCGAGGCGGGTGAAAGCCTCTTCAAAAGCCACTTCTTTGTTAGGGGGTGTCGTGTTTGTCACTGGGGGATATCTCCGTGATTGTAGCTCGGGCTTCTCCATCAGCGACCATGACGCGTACGCTGTCTTTGGGCTCGAAGCCTCGTACCGAGTTTATAATTGAACCATCTTTTTCATTAAAGAGGATGCTATAGCCGCGCCCCAGAAGGGCTTTGGGGTCGCTGCAACGCAATGCGTCGGCGACGGCTTTAAGGCGCTGCACACGTAGGCTATGCTGCTGGGTGAAGCTCTGGTCGAGATGTTTTGTAAGTGTCTGCAAGCGAGATTGATAGTGCTTTAGCTGTACTGTGGGCTGCAGCGACGATAGCTGGCGACGGCGCCCATCGACCAGCTGACTTAAACTCTGCAAACGCTGACGCATGGCTCTGTCGGTCTGGTCGCGCAGCTCATCAAGGCGCTGAACCCAGAGGCCCATCAGCTGTGATGGCACCGACAGCATGGGGTGGCGCATCACATCGCGTAGCCGCTGGCGGTACGCCTCCAGCTGCTGCGTGAGACGCCCCCGTAGGTGCTGGGCGGCCTGCTGAAGATACTTTAGCTGCTGCTCGCGCTCGGCAATCACCATCTCGGCGGCCGCAGACGGTGTCGGCGCACGAACGTCAGCGACAAAATCCGCTAGGGTAGTGTCAGTCTCATGGCCTACGGCGCTGATGATAGGGATCTTACTCTCGAAAATCGCCTTCGCCACGATTTCTTCGTTGAAGGCCCAAAGGTCTTCGATGCTTCCGCCTCCACGCCCAACAATCATGACGTCGACAAGCTGGTGGTGGTTCATGAACTCGATGGCACGCGCAACTTCCTCGGCAGCACCAGCGCCCTGGACCTTAGCGGGTGCCAACAGAAACTGGAAGCCTCCATGGCGGCGGTTGAGGACATTCAAGATGTCCTGCACGGCAGCTCCCGTAGGGCTGGTGACGACGCCTATGCGCTTAGGGGTGTGGGGTAAGGGCTTCTTGTGCTCGGCTTCAAACCAACCAAGGCCGCGAAGCTTCTCTTTAAGTTGCTCAAGCTTAGCAAGTAACTGTCCAATACCAGCGAGCTGGAGGTCGCGGACAACAATCTGGTAACTGCCCCTAGGAGGGTAGACGTTGATCTCCCCACGCACCGTCACCTCGTCGCCATCGCGAGGAAGCTGCTTTAGGCGCGAGGCATCGCCACGAAACATCACCGCGGAGATCTGCGCATTGCGGTCCTTCAAGCTAAAATAAAGGTGGCCCGAAGCCTGACGCTTGAAATTGCTGATCTCCCCCTGAACACCGATGACGGGAAAGGTCGCCTCCAAGCTCAGCTTGATCGCTTGCGTCAGCTGACTCACCGTCAACGTAGGGGTCTGCGTATCCTGGTCCTGGCCCTGAGAATTTGAACTTGCCGTATCCATAACGTGGCGGATCTCCCTTCCTCGACGTGCCGTCAACGATAGAGGCTATCCACAATCCTGGCAAGTAGTGAGTGGCGGTGAGTGGCAGTGAGTGCGGGCTTGAGGTGTTGGCGGGTCACGACAGAAATTTACCGCCGACCGCGCCGACCAGGACGGGACAGACGCCGACAGGCTCGCAGAACTTCAAGTTCTATCAAATTGTAGATGTTTTTTTGGCGCTGAATGTAGTCTTTATCATTAGCGCCATGGAAGACTCCATGTACTGACAGAATATTAGGTGTAATGGGCCTGTCGGCGTCTGTCCCGTCCTCGTCGGCGCGGTCGGCGGTAAAATTCTGTTGATAACCCCACGAGCCTCGTGTCATAAAATCACAGTAAAAATAATTTGGAATTTATATCGAAAGATCTTGCTGTTGAGGGGTTTGCTGTGTTATAATAAGACAAATAATTTGACTATTAGTGACTTATGTTCCTCGTAAATTGGCTAGCTACCCACTTTTTTGCCCGCCTAGACGAGCCTTTTCCCGACGAGGATGAGGTCAGCCACCTTGGGCCCGAGTGGGAGAGCTCCCTTGCTGCCGAAGAGGACCTGGATCCCGAAGAGCGTACTAAGCTCACCAGAGTAAAGAAGCTGTGGCGTAACGTCGGCGTCAACCTAGGGGTCTCACACCCCAAAGGCGTACGCTTTGCCGTCCAACGCAAGCAGGGGATGCAGACGTCAGTCGCGATCTGGCACAGGGGCTCCCCAACGATCGTCATTCCTGTAGAATACTTGTCGCGTATGGTCTTTGAAGGGGAGACCAAACTCAAAAAAAGCAGCGGCTTCGACCGCAGCGAGTGGGCAACATGGTCGCGCTTTATCGACAATAGCCCGGACCACGTCGAGGAGATGGTCGACTACACCGAGCGCTTCTCCAAGAAACTACCTCGCAACAAATTACGCAAGCTCGCTAGCCGCTACGGCAACCTCATGAGCCAGGTGGAGTTCGAAGCCGAGATGGCCCACGAGTTCGGGCATGTCCACGCACGCCACCTCAATCCACGCAAAGGCGGTCGCCTAAGCAAATTTCTGCGCACTCTCGTTGGGATAGGACTTCCCATCGCCGCATTTGTTGCTGCGACGGGGCTGTGCCTATTTTTCCGTAGCTTTACCGGAGGCTTGGACCTGTCCCTCTCGCTGCTATGCGGCGCCGGCGCGGCCCTGTTTGTGCGGACGGCCTTCACCGACCATATCATGCGCAAAACCGTCGCCTACGTCCGTAAACAATGGGAGCATGAAGCCGATGCCATCGCCGCCAGCTCGCAGCGCTACTGTGCCGGCAATGTCCGCCTCTATAAAAAAGATATCCTTATCGATATCATCAAAGACGCACACAACGGCGATGCTATCGAGTCGCTTAGCTCCAGAGTCTTCAAAGAGACCGACTACCACCCTTCCGACGGAGACCGTCTCCATTTTTTCCTCGGCCGCATGCGCCGCTTCGAAGGAAGCGAAAGCCCGGCCATTAAAGCCCAATCTGCTCGCGCCCTGCAATAACGTCGCTTTTCCTTGAAATTCACCCCTGTTTCGAGGTATGCTTTTTTTTACTGCACCAGGGAAGATCGCTATGAGTAGACAGATCGTTATCGCCGCCAACTGGAAGATGCACAAAACTTCTGAGCAGGCGCGCGCCTACATCCAGCAGCTTAGCAAGCAGGTCGAGCTAGCTCCCAACGAGCTAGTATTCCTCGCTGTACCCGCGACATCCCTAGAAGCCGCAGCCTCTGCCGCCGCCGGTACGTCCGTTGTCGTCGGGGCTCAGAATATGCACGACGCCGAAAAAGGGGCGTTCACCGGAGAAATCTCCGCCAATATGCTCAAAGCTGCCGGCGCACAGTTTGTTGTTCTTGGGCACTCAGAGCGCAGACATGTCTTCGGTGAAGACGATGCCTTCATCAACAGGAAGCTCCACCGCGCTATAGACAGCGGAATCCGCCCCATCGTATGTATCGGCGAAACCCTCGAACAACGCAAAAGCGGCGCCACCGAGCGGACCCTTAAGCAGCAGATCGAACAGAGCCTCAAGGGTATCACCGCCGAGCAATTGACCACGGTAATCGTTGCCTATGAGCCCGTTTGGGCCATCGGCACCGGAGAGACCGCTACCCCAGAGATGGCGCAAGAAGCTCACGCATTCATTCGTAAAACTCTCGCTGAACTCTGGAACCAGGACGCCGCCAACAAGGTCGTTATCCAGTACGGAGGCTCCGCAAAACCCGCTAACGCTGCAGGCCTGATGGCCCAAGCCGATATCGATGGACTTCTCATCGGTGGCGCAGCTCTCGAGGCCGATGGCCTCCTCCAAATTATCAACAACACCCACCCTATCGTGTCGGAAAGCTAATTATGGGTATTTTATACTACTTCGTTCTCGTACTATTCCTCCTGCTATGCGCAGTCACCATCGCAACGATCCTCGTGCAGGAGAGTAAAGGCGG
>JAJFMA010000257.1 GCA_021772415.1 Chlamydiota bacterium | reverse complement strand
TCCTTGAACTCTCCGCGAAGGTAGGTTAAGAAGCGATGTCCCAGTTCTGTCTTCGGAGAAGCGGCGTTGTTACCTGCATTGGACTCGGAGATTTGCTTGCACCCCATGAGCATGTCTTCTACATGTAGATCAAGGTTGTGGTGTGTGTTAAGAGATGTATCCATTGATGTCCTCTTAGTTTGTTGTATGGTGTAGTTGTTGTTACTTTCGCAAAGGAAATTTTATTTTATTGTTTTATATTAAGTCAACTTTGGAATTTCTTTTTGATCGTTTTTCCGGTTGTTTTGATTTAGCAACCTATCTTTTGTAATTTTTCACGATTACTCAGTAGTGTTGGGCTGCCGGGGAATAGGATAAGTTTTAGGCCTATCCGATTCCCTATAAAAGAAACTGTAGAGGTGTAAAGACAGCAAGAGCTCCGTTTTGCGCTAGGAGCAATTTACAGCCCGAAGCGTTCGACCATCAAGTTTTCGAGCTTGAAGGTATCGGCGGCGAACTTACGTATACCTTCAGAGAGCTTTTCCGTTGCCATCGCATCTTCATTGAGGTGGTAGCGGAAGCTCTTTTCGTCGATATCAATTTTTTCGATGTCGGACTGTTGGGCACGTTCAGGGTGCAATACTTGCGGCACCATACCTGTAGCTGTGTGCAGCTCTTCGAGTAGTCCAGGAGATATAGTTAGAAGGTCGCAGCCGGCAAGATGCAAAATCTGCTCGGCATTACGGAAGCTTGCTCCCATCACCTGTGTGGAGTAGCCGAATTTTTTGTAGTAGTTGTAGATAGTCGTCACGGATTCGACACCGGGATCTTGAGCAGGTACGTAGTGGTTCATGTCCACTTTGCCTGCCTTCACATACCAATCTAAAATACGTCCTACGAACGGAGAAATCAGTGTGGCACCGGCCTCAGCGCAGGCTACGGCTTGGTGCAGCGAGAACATCAGCGTCATGTTGCAGTGGATGCCTTCCTTTTCCAAGACCTTTGCAGCGAGAATACCTTCCCACGTCGATGCCAGCTTGATGAGGATGCGCTTGCGGTCAACCCCCAGTGATTCATACATGGCAATGATGGCATGTGCTCTGTCTATGCTACCTTCAACATCAAATGAAAGGCGTGCATCGACTTCCGTGGATACGCGTCCTGGAATGATTTTGAGGATCTCTCGTCCAAAGTTCACCAGTAGCCTGTCGATGACCAGCGAGTGTTGATCGATCTCTGCTTTGGCGTGGCCTTTAGCAAAGGCAACGGCCTCCTTGACGAGTTCCTCGTATTGGGGCATCTGCGCTGCAGCTAGTATTAGAGACGGGTTTGTTGTCGCATCCTGAGGCTTATACAAGGACATCGCCTCGAAGTCACCAGTGTCCGCCACTACGGTAGTCATCGCTTTGAGCTGCTGTAATTTGTTCATAGATCGCTCCCGTTATTTTGCTGCAGTGGCTGCTGGATGGTCCTGAAGGGCTTCTAGGCGAAATTCAATAGTGATGGGCTGGTCTCCGACTGTCATCTCCAACACAGAGTTAAAGCGTGTAAGCAACAACTTATACGGAACCTGCACCTGCCTGCCGTCGACGTCAATACCTACGCTGACATCTGACAGAATTTCCTCTGAATCCACAATCTGGCGGCACAAAGCTTCGAATTTGCGCAGCTGGCGCTTGAGCGTTTCGTCATCGAACGAGTAAATTTGTTCACAGCCTTCGCATGTGATCGGAGCGTCGGGGGTCTCCAAATCCAATACCGAGAAACCCACAGGTGCATCGCAGTGGGTGCATGCAAAACTTAGATGATGTCCTTTTTGTACCATTAGGTGACCTGCTCCGTGAATGTGTACGCAAATGAGGGGATTTTCCACTCGTAGGCTCCCATGCTAGCATCTTCGGAGTACTCCATCAATGGCTTTTCCTCTTGCGTGTTATGTCTGTTTGTTTGATTTATAGTTTCTTGTGTTTTATATTGTTATTTCTTGATTATTTTATGGTGGTTTATATGGAATCGTTCTATCTCAATGAAAGGGAGGGGGCGGCGAGTTTATTTGCTGTATCTCCCGCTGCGTTTTTGGGTCTAGATGGCCATTCATCGCTGTCTTCGTCTACAGTCGATCAAATCGGTGCTAGCACGCTTGCACCGACTACGTTACAAGTCCCAACTCCAAGTTCCAGTTCTGCCGCTTTACAGCCTCCCGTCGCTCAACACATACGCTCTTCTCAGTTGGATCAGTGGCCGGCAATGCGAAAGGGTGACACTCTGCGTAAAATCCGCTTTCGAGATGGAAGATGGGAGGTGATATCGGAATATACGGATACTCATGGACGTCCTCGGACCCGTTCCCGGAGGTATGGAAGTGTTGGGCAAGGGCGCTATCTCGTAAGAGCGCAGAAGAGCCTAGGATCGGGGGCTACAGGTGTCGTAGTGGAAGGCTATGACACAGGAAGAGACCCAAACGGTCCGTGGAGACCTGTAGCGCTAAAGTTTAACACAGGTGTATTTGATGGCGAGAACTTGACTGCTGCGACGCGTTTACGAACCCACCGTAGATATGCGAAGGATAATGCCGATGAGGCGCGCACCTTACGTACTGTGAGCGGCTGGCTTTTGTTAAAACCCTTTGTACCGCATTTCATTGATGAATTTTACCTTCGCCCCGATTGTGACACAGCCCGTGTAAGGGATATGGCGCCCATTGAAGGCCCCGATACAACGCATTGTCTAGTAATGGAAAAACTAGGCCCGTCTCTCGCATCTACGGTTTATATGCGCAAGCGAGCGAATAAAAATATGCCGTTCACCCTTGAAGAGTTGCGTTTTGTGGGTAGGCAGCTTCTCTATTTTGTCGATACGATGGCTTCTGCTCGTAAGATCCACGCGGATTTGAAGCCTGCCAACATTCTTCATGTTGGTGGCGATAGCGCTCCTTTCTCCATAAAAGTTGCTGATTTCGGGCTGGCACAAAACTGGCCCGAGAGAGGACTTCGTGTTCCGCTGTTGCAAACACTGTGGTACCGGGCGCCCGAGACTGTCCTTCAACATAGTTTGACTCCAGCTATCGACGTGTGGAGTGTTGGGTGTATTCTTTTTGAACTTTTTTCAGGATTGCCACTATTTCCGTGCGGGCACCCCCAAGAGCTTCTTGCGCTCCAGATGTCTGTATGCGGGGAATTCAGCCCAACTATGATTTCTAAGAGTTCGCGGAAGGCGAAAAGCGCATACTTTAGATGGAATAGAAGAAAAAGAAAGTACGTTCCAGTCAAGTCAGTGCGTGATCGATGCGAGCCGAACGTTGGTTTAAATGGGGTGCTAGAACCCTTCAAGCGCTTTAGAACGGCACCTCACTGGCCGGAACAGGAAACGTTACAGTTTTATGACCTACTTAGAAAAATACTTACTATAGATCCAGAGAAGCGACTAGATGCTGGAAAGGCCTTGCAGCACCCCCTCTTTTTGCAAAAAGAGTATAGTCTTTTTTAATTAACTATACTGTTAAGTGAAAGCTATTTGATATTATATTACTAAAACAGTACAATACCTAATAACTTATTATAGTTTTGGTGTTTGAATTGGATAATAGCTTTTATGGCGCTGCAAATTTAGGTGTAAGCGGAGCGCCCCGTTATAATGCGTTTTGTAGAGATATGCAGCAGTGCATCCGTGAGATTGCAGAAGAGCATCAGGCAACACAACTTGCCCCTACACGCGACCTTTCGTTGTGTTTCACGGACACGGTTTGTCCCGATCCCTATGGCGGACCCGAATACACACTCAGCCTTCGATACCCTTCAAGTTTTCCCGTTAGCAGATTTTCCTTTTGGCAGGAAGATGGTCGCCAAGTGACGTCTGTGAAGTATAAATTTGTTAAAGATAGGGCGCTTGAGTGTACCATTCACTCGATCAACCCAAGCAGTAGATGGTCTAGGCACTCTAGTAACAGGATCGAAATCTTGAATGGGCGCTACCTGATGACAGGCCACAGACTGGGCTGCGGATCCGATGGAACAGTTCTTCAAGCACTCGACATCCGTGAACAGTGGCGGGCTGTAGCGATTAAGATAAATGTGATCAGTTCTGGTGATAGGGAAGCGCAGTCCTCGAAGGCTCTGCTGACTCGCATAAATGTGCCTGAGCGCGAGTGGACGCTACTTACGTACCTATATAGAAGCGATTCTCTCATGCGCGTGCTACTTACTGATGCTCGAAATTTTTTCGATATCGACCCCAGGCATAGGCTTAGTGCCTTAGTAGGGGAAGCTGTGGAGTGTGACGATGGGGCCAAGTGTAGTGGTCTTGTAATGCAGAAAATGGATGGCGACTTGTCCACCCTACTCCAGAGTCGTCTTAGGCTCAGGCCGGAATCTCCTTTTTCTCCTACTGAAGTACGGTGGGTCGCCCACCAAATTCTGTTTTCTTTGAAACGTCTCTCCGAGATGACCGGACAGGATGGGGAGAAGGCACCTGTTATTCACGCTGACATCAAAGTCGAGAATATTCTGTATGGAGCCAGGTTTCCCACTGGCATCAAAGTTGCGGACCTGGGGCGTACCCAAATTTGCCGCGGCGATGGCAGTACTCCTTGGTTTCTTGGTCAATGTATGCATAACCGTGCTCCTGAGGTGGTCTTGCGCCAGCCGCTGACCCCAAGTGTGGATATCTGGAGTGTCGGTTGTCTACTTTATCTTCTGTACACGGGATCTTCCCTGTTCCCAGCTGAATCAGAAGCTGAGCTCCTTGCGCTACAGATGTCTTACGCCGGTGGTGAATTCCCAAATAGCTTTGTGGAACGTTCTCCAAAGGACTGCTTTGATATGTACTTCGATCGGGACGAGCGCCTGATGAGGTATACCATCAAACCCGAGTATGCTCTCGAACACAATAAATCATACACCGAGGAACAATCGCTAAAGCTGAGCTCCTTTATCAAAATTAACAATGGATGGTGGACCCCGAAGGAGTGTTCTGACTTCATGGATCTACTTGAAACATTGCTTACCGTGGATCCGAAACACCGGATTTCTGCTGGTCAAGCCCTGGATCACCCGTTTTTTTAGCAGCCAGACCTGTCTCTGCTTGGGAATTTCCTCCTCTACCTGACTAAAAATCTGAGCTTTCCGACTAATTGTCATAAATGGCTTTGCCTTTTTTCTGCCGCGCAGGATAATCAAGGATGCGAGCAGGTAGCGACACGAATCACGCATCACCGAAATAAAGAATAATTCGCTCGCGGGATTAAGGAGTTAAGGCATGAGCCTCACGTCGACGGATTTCCGCGGCATCACAGTCATTGACCATGAACTGATCGAGCAGCTGACGGCATTTCTCGGTGAACGTGAGAGAGAGCTCACCGATGCCATTTACCAATCGCTTGGTCTTGACGTGCCGTCAGAAGATCTTGATGCGCCATTAGCGGAGCGCCTTCAAGAAGTCACGGATGCGGTGGCAAGCACCTCGTCATTGGACGCATATCGAACTCTACAGCACACCTGGAATGAAGCCCTTTGGAGGTACCTCGAAATCCTTGAGGGCGGGGTCTCCCAGCTCTTTCAACAGCTTGATCAGGTAGGTATCGATGAGTGGACGTACGAACTTTCCCAGGTTGTAGATGGATTAGAAGTCCTATTCCGAGAAAAGATGTCTAGCCATACCGACGCTGTCATTCTTCTCGAGAACAGTCTCTGGCGCTGCTCCTCCAAGGCTCGCGGAGCAACATTGGGCTGGCTTCCGCAGTCGCTTCAAAGAGTAGGGTCTTTTCTTCTCGACCGCCAGCTACTGCCCAATTTGCGGAAAAGCCAACGATTTCTTCAAACGCGCTACGGCGGTTGGCAGTCACGTTATGCTGAGTATGTGAAACTAGGAGCGCAAGCCGAGCAGTCGCTAAAGAAGTTCGAGTCCTTTGCTCTGCTGCGCAATTTGTCTCCGGAGAGTCAGGAGCAATTTCTACTTATCTACCGCATTCTTAAGATTTGGGAAGTTGATGCTAAAGAAAAAGCCATCCTTCTCCAGGACCTCACACGTGCACTTAAGCCTAGGGTGGCCTCTGAGGAGGCTTTAGGGATGTATCGTGCCTATTACAGTCTTCTTCACGATAGCCTTTTTGACGCCAGTCGGGCACTAAAACTCGTCTCTGGCGGTAGCCAAAGCCATTTTGAAAGCGCCAAGTCAGAGATCCATGGAGAGCTTGTTGGGACACGTAAGGAGCTGACGACCTTAGGATCTGCTCTTGCACGTTACCGCGAGTTTTTGTTGCGGACTGATCCCAACCCATACGTACGTTCTCGTTGGGGTTTTGCCGAGTGGGTGGTTGGACCAGAACCCACAATCTGTCGCAGCCTTCTTAGGCTAGAACTAAGCGTGGAGGGGCTCGCCGTTCAATATCAGAGCTTCCTTGAAGCTGTTGCAAAAGCTGATATAAGCTCAGGATTCCAGCCGTTAGATAAAACTCCGGCCCATAGTGAGATCGAAGGAATTCTTCGTATGATGGGGCAACCTCTCAACTCACGACATGTCATGGCGTCCCATGTGGACCGTCTTGTGGAGGCATTGCGTCGCTTTGATGAGCTCAATGCAATGTATCCCGAGACCATCCCCTTTATCACTAACGTTCTTTCGCGAGCTCTCAAAACGGATAAGAAGTACCACCTGCTGCATGATAACGCTCAATTTTCACAGCTGTTTTGCGTTCACCGTGATCTGATTAATCCTATGCTAAGGCAGGAGGATCATGATGCTGTTGTTGCTCGGCTGAGAACGCAAATTGCGAAGATTTTGGGGTGGCTAGTAAAAGGGCATCTCGAAAAACACATGGCGGACGTGGACATCTTCGCCGAAGAAGTTACGCACACTTTCCAAGGAATTCTAGATCGCTGTGAGGATACGTTGCCCACACTAGCGATCGAGAGTGAAAGAGAGGCATTCGTCGAAACACAGCGCTCTCGCCTGCTAGAACTACGATATATCCTCGGTACGTACTATCGCAGACTGCTGAAGTATCCCGCAGACGGGCGCCAGGTGCGGGGACAGTTCGTCGCCGCCGATCAGATTCTTGACGCTGTCGAAGCCGCACTTGTCTCTGTCAAGTAAGCCCCACCCTCACGGGTGGGGTGAAGTGGAATATGGATTTGGGCCCCGCCAAGAGTGTAAAGAAATCGTCGCGACCTTATGTTTAAGTCATAAGCTCCAAGCAACCAATAGTATACACCGATAGCGCGAGTCCTCGAGTGCCATGGAGTGCGGCGCTCCGCGCCGCCTTTGTGGAGTTCGTTGATACGAAAAGCGCCTTCAGAAGTATCTGTCGATGATTATTTGGGCGACGCTGCACGGCAGAAAGCTCTTTGGAATCGTTCGCATTTCCAAATAAGGAGTCACGAACACTAAAATAAGCCTGAGAGTTATACGTGAACACCAAAAGGCGGCGCGGAGCGCACGCACTCCATGGCCCTCGCTGCGCTCGCGCTATCGGGAATCTACGTAGTTAAACATTAGCGAATTAAGAAGAGTTCCGAACTTGCTCCTCTATTTCTTTACACCCTTTACGGAGCACGGAAGAGGGGAAAGGGCGCTATTAAGAGCCAGTTTGTGTTGTTCTGTATTCAGATAAGAGTAGGACTACTTGTTTGGGTAGTGGTAACCTGGGGGAGAAGTCAGATACAGGCGCTCTCTAGACACTGGTACACCTCACCAAAGCATGCCGGCGTGACAGTCATGCGGTGGATGCCTGCTTGAAGGCACACAGGTTCTCCCTGAAGCAGAGCTTCAACGATCAGCATTGTAGCTTCATCAGGAAGACGAGCTCTCTGCCCACCTCGGAAAAGCTCTGCACGGTATTTGTACTGGTAACCCGCTACTTCGAGAGCGATGTCGATTTCGTCATCACAGCAGTCCAAATACGAGAGACAGTAGCAGCGTGTGCTGACATACATACGTAGCTCACAGCAGTCGCGTATAAGATCCAGCGAAAGACTCCCACACGGCTGCTCAGCGGCAAGGTACGCCCGAGAAGATCGATGTACGACACAGCAGGGAAGAGTTTCCTCATAGCGCCAGCGGTGGACGCAGCATGTGGGGACGTAATTCCCACATCCTGATAAGACAAGGAGCGCAGCAGAAAGGAAGAATGCGGAGCGAAGACAGCGAATCATGAGTAAGTTAGCTATGTGTGTGCGTGTGACTGGTGTGCGCATCTTCCTTTTCCGCCTTGATAGCAATCGCAATGATTGCACCAAGAGTAATCGCAGCAAACAAAACGGCAGGTGCCAAAACTGGGCAGCTCTTGCATTGTTGGTAACCGCATCCACCCACAGTTTCACAGTATTTCCATCCGAACAGAGGGCTGGAGATCGGTGCATGTAGTAGTAAAGATACCGCAATGCAGCAAAAAATGGCTTTTATCAGACTCGATAACATAACAGGCTAACACTCTATCTTAGGTCTAACTGTGTGAGTGGCCAGAACCGCTTTGATTATTCTGAAGGACAAGAACAATGATTCCAGTAAGTGTCAAAATTCCAATAACCACTTGGGGGCGGAGTGAAGGCACATAGCGACTTGCTGCATAAGCTTGCCCATCGAACTCGCTACCGTCGTTGTGCGGATAGGTGGTTCTAGCATTCATTGCCGGCGCGCCAACACAAGGCTGACTTGCCACTAGCATGGTACCCGCTATCATAGTCGCTAGAACTTTATTCAGCCGTTTCATGAAATTGCTCCCAAGCTTTTGCTCGTTTTGCCGGTACTCTGGCAGGGCCAGGTTGATGGGTCAACATGGCATAAGAGAGAATTTTATAGCAAATATTTAACAGCGACTCAGCAACATTTGAAAGTCGCAGTTTCGTAAATAAAAAGGGATAGCCCGACTAAGGGCTATCCCTAAACTTGTGACTAAGAGGCCAGAGAGCCCCTGTAGGCTTAGCCGGTGTGGGCGTGTTGAGTTGAACCACCGCTATCATTTTGTAGGCTCACGATGATGATCGACAAGATCAACAGCCCCAAAAATGCCATCTCAGGCGTAATGTTTGAGGCAGAAACGCCATCCATGTACCCGAAGCCAGCACCAGGAAGAGTCGCCTGTAGGTCGTTGCCAGTAGTTGTGAAAATCATTGCGGCTGTTGTTAAGCCAAATAAAAAGCGTTTGAGTCCCTTCTTCATGGGATTTCTCCTTGGCATTTGAAATTCAGTAGGTCCTTTTGCGCACACTCACAGCATGCTTGTATGAAGGTTAGGTATCGCACAGCAAAAATTTTAACGCAAATCTTTTTTAGGATCTGTATTTGCGCTCGGCCGTGCTCAAAAACTGCAAGGTGTTAAATTATTCAAACACACAGTGTTGTGAAACGTCTCCGTGGAGACGGAAAATGTGGACTAACAGATAGAGTCCATTATTCGGGCTTTATCTACTTGTTCTTGTGCGATGTGCCGGGCTCTCAATTACCCTGAGCTCACCCCACCTTCTTTACTACGCAAAGCAGTGAAGTCCGTGATTTCATCGGGAGAAACTTCATCGAAACGCAGAGAGCGCATCGAGTTGAAGAACTGCTTGTAGAAGCGTGGAAATTCGTCGCGTGCTGCTGCAGACGTCATAATATATGCAGTGCCTTCGCGCACCAAGATGACATGCATCAGACGTACGGGTCCCCAACTTGTGGACATATCTACCTGTGATAGACTGGCTCTACCCGCCTTTGTGTGAATGGACCCGAGGCTTTTCCACTCCGAGTTCTGCGAGTCATTAATGGCCTTGACGATCCTAAGGTACTCCTTAAGCGTTCCTGTGTAGGGCTCGGTACCTAAATTGATTGAAGGTGGAAAACGTCCTCCGCTCTTACCAAGAACCATCACTTTGACGCTCGGAGGAAGCTTCCCAGGGTCGGCGTAGCCCCAACCTTCTGGAGGTGTAAACATCAAAGCCTTAACTTTCTCCGGAACCGGATCGGCATTGACGAATGCCGCAACGCAACACAATGAAAGAATTATCGGTCCTAGGTGTGCTCTCCACTGCATTTCGCAACCTCGCTATTTGGTGTCTTATAGGTATCTCATAGGCACGTCATTTTCCGCAAAAGAGTAGGCATTTGTTATCTTGGCTCTTCACACAAACAGAGATATGCTCTAGACTGCACGTTGAACTGTATTGGGACCATTTGAATGAACACTTTGGTTTAACGATTTAAAGGTTGCTGCATGAAGACTCTCGACAAAGGCAAGGACAAAATTAGGCAGATCTGCGACGCCTTACGGAGCGAGACCTTGGAGCCCGCTAAGGTAGAAGCAAGTACGATTATTGAGGACGCTCAAGCTAAACGCGACCGTATCCTTCGTGACGCAGAAGCGGAAGCTGCGGCGTTAATTGCTGAGGCACGTAAAAGCATCGAACAGGAACGCCATGTTTTTGAGGGCTCGCTGGCTCAGGCGGCTAAGCAGAGTATGGAGTCTTTAAAGCAAACCATTGAAAGCCGCCTATTCAACGAGCAGCTATTTAGCCTTGTGGAAGGTGTCACAAATTCACCTGCTGTGGTGGCAAGTTTCATCGATGCTATTGTATCGGCTCTTGGTAAAGAGGGCTTAGATGCCGACCTTGTGGCCATTGTTCCCAAGTCTATTGATTCTAAAAAAGTCAGTAAGCTTTTAGCTGAGGGTGTCTTAAAGACACTTAAGGACAAGGCAATAGAAGTGGGAAGTTTTGCCGGAGGAGCCCAAGTGAAGCTGCGCGACAAAAAAATGACCATAGACCTGTCGGATGAGGCCATCCGTGAGCTGTTAACGGGTTTTCTTCGCGAAGATTTCCGTAAACTGTTTTTTGTTGGATAGACGAAACGCATGACAAATTACTACTTTCTTGCCAGCGCGTTGCCCCCTGTGCACATTGGGGAGCCCATAGAAATGAACTTTGAAGAGTTCAGATTCTTCCTCAAAGTCAATTTGCGCGACCGCGACTATGCAGAGCCTACGGTAGTACGTCGTTATTACGACCTCCAGAATTTGCGGCTTCTGTGGCAGCACCGTAAACTCGACGAAAAGCTGGGAAGTGAGCTCAATGTGTACGGAAACTATGATGAGAATGGCCTCGACGAAGCCCTTCTCACCAGAGACGGCTTCCCCGACTATGTATACGAATTTGTAGATGAACACGACCGTAACCGCGACCGTGTAGCCAATTTCCCCGCTCTTGTAGGCGCCTATTTTTCTCATGAAATTGCGGCAGCAACGGGATTTTTGCGCGAGTACCTTCTATTTGATCGTGATTGGCGTCTCGTGTTTACTGGTTTTCGAGCTAAGCAGCTGGGACGTAATTTAGCGAGTGAGCTTCAACATGAAGATCCTCATGACTCAGTTGTCCACCAGCTTTTGGCACAGAAAGACGCCGATCACTATGAGCCTCCAGGGAGGTATAAGGACCTAAAAGAACTCTTTGCTAACCACGGCGATGTACCCATCGACTTGCACAAAAAAATGTGTGAATACCGTTTTGCAAAGGTAGAAAGTTTACTCGGGACGGATATGTTCTCTAGTCAGCGTATCTTGGGTTATACAGTGCAACTTATCATCGCGGAAAAATGGGCTGAATTAGACCAAAAACAGGGTCTTGAAGTCATTGACAGTATTGTGAAGGAAGGATCATGACGGCAACAGCTACGTCTAAAGAAGAAAAAAAACACGCTCATGGCCGCGTCGTGCGTGCTTTTGGTAACCTGCTACAGGTGGAGTTCGAAGGGAATATTCGCCAAGGTGAAGTGGCTACTGTCGAAGTGGAAGACAGCCACCTCAAAGCTGAGGTTATTGAAATCGTCGGGGATACAGCAAAAATTCAGGTGTACGAAGATACTCGAGGTGTGCGCCTAAACTCACCTGTGCAGTTTACCGGTGATCTTCTCGAAGCCGAACTAGGACCCGGGTTGTTGACGTCGATTTTTGACGGCCTGCAAAATCCCCTCGAAAAAATCGCTGACACCTCTGGCCTCTTTCTTCCTCGTGGAGTGTACTTGCCGTCCCTAGACCGCAGTAAACATTGGGAGTATGAACCCGTCGCAAAAGTGGGCGAGGTACTATCGCGTGGAGATACCATAGGAACGACTCGAGAGAGCCGTTTCACTCACCGTATTATGGTGCCCTTCTCTCACTATGGGCGCTACACAATCTCGTGGGTGATCGGACCCGGAGCTTACGGTATTGACACTGTCGTCGCTAAAGCTACAGACGAGACTGGAACGGAACATTCTTTCACTATGGTCCAGCGATGGCCCATTAAGGCAGCACTAGCCGCTGGCACTAAGGTCAAGCCGACACATATGATGACCAGTGGACTGCGTATTGTAGATACACAGTTTCCTGTGATGAAAGGGGGGACTTTCTGCTCTCCAGGTCCCTTCGGAGCCGGTAAAACTGTTCTGCAACACCATCTGTCCAAGTTTTCCGCCGTGGATATCGTCATCGTCGTCGCGTGTGGTGAACGCGCCGGTGAGGTTGTCGAAATTCTTCGTGAGTTTCCTCACCTCGTCGACCCACACACCAATGAATCGCTCATGACACGGACAGCGATTATCTGTAATACTTCGTCGATGCCTGTCGCCGCACGAGAGTCCTCGATATACATGGGGATGACCCTTGCAGAATACTACAGACAGATGGGACTCGATGTCCTATTGCTCGCTGACTCCACATCACGTTGGGCTCAGGCCTTGCGTGAAATGTCTGGGCGCCTAGAAGAGATTCCTGGAGAAGAAGCATTCCCGGCGTACTTAGCATCACGTATTGCGGACTTCTACGAGCGTTCCGGTGTGATCGCTCTCAAGGATGGCAAACGTGGATCTGTGACGGCAGGAGGGGCGGTATCACCAGCTGGAGGTAACTTTGAGGAGCCTGTCACACAAGCGACTCTGTCCGTTGTGGGAGCTTTCCTTGGACTGTCTCGTGAACGCTCTGACGCGCGCCGCTATCCTGCTATTGATCCTCTCATATCGTGGTCAAAATATGTCGACCAAGTGGGAAAGGAGCTCGATAGCAAACTGCCCGGTTGGGGTGGGATGGTTAAAAAAGCCGATCGAATCCTTCGTGAAGGTAGCGAAATTGGTAAACGGATGGAGGTTGTGGGCGAGGAAGGCACCGCCATCGAAGATATGGTTGTTTTCCTGAAGGCGGAACTGTACGACTTCTGTTATCTCCAACAGAACGCCTTCGATGTTGAGGATGCCTATGCACCCTTAGAGAGGCAGATTCCACTGTTCAGGCTCATAAACAAAATCTTCGATACCCGCTTCAAATTTAAGACCCATGAGCTGGCAAGACAGTATTTTCTCAAGTTGCAAAATGAGATCCGCAACATGAACTTTATGGCTTTTGAAAGTGACAAGTACGACAGGGCCATGGAGCGCATCGAAGAGCTGGTAGATACAGCTGAAAAGATCTAATAGCAGGAAGACAAGGACGAGAAATGAAGAAGGTGTACGATCGTATCGTAGACATGCGAGGCAACCTGATCACCGTTATCGCTGACGGAGTGTACTTAGGTGAGCTAGCACGCATTGACCTCAATGACGGCCGGAGTGTGTTTGCGTCGGTTCTGCGTATTGATGGAGAGAAAGTTACTCTCCAGGTGTTTGAAAATACGCGTGGGATCTCCACTGGAGACCGAGTCACGTTCCTAAAGCGACAGATGCAGGCGACCTACGGAGAAGATCTCCTAGGCAGACGCATCAGTGGATCTGGCAATCCTATCGATGGAGGGCCTGAGATACGCGGAGAGGAAGTGGGAATAGGGCAGCCTTCGTTTAATCCTACCAAGCGCATCGTCCCTCATGACCTGGTCAGGACGAATATTCCGATGATTGATGTCTTTAACTGCTTGGTGAAGTCGCAGAAGATCCCTATTTTTTCCGTTGCTGGGGAGCCTTACAATGCTGTGTTGATGCGTATCGCCAACCAAACCGATGCTGACGTTGTCGTTATTGGTGGCATGGGGCTCACATTCAAGGACTACCAGGCATTTATCGACAACGCCGAAGAATGGGGCTCGTCTGACAAAACGGCTATGTTTATTCACAGAGCCACGGACCCTGCTGTGGAGTGCCTGCTTGTACCTGATATGGCTCTCGCGTGTGCCGAGCGCTTTGCTATCGAAGGCAAGGACGTTCTGGTACTACTTACAGATATGACGGCTTTTGCTGACGCTATTAAGGAAATCGCCATCACCATGGACCAGGTGCCCTCGAATCGAGGATATCCAGGCTCCCTCTATTCCGATCTAGCATCGCGTTATGAAAAAGCCGTTCTTATTAAAGGCAGTGGCTCGATTACCATCATCAGCGTCACCACAATGCCTGGAGACGATGTCACACACCCTGTTCCGGATAACACCGGCTACATCACAGAAGGGCAGTTCTACCTCCATAACGGCGTCATCGATCCGTTTGGATCGCTATCGCGTCTTAAACAGCTTGTTATTGGAAAGGTGACACGTGAGGACCACGGAGAGGTCGCCAACGCCATGATTCGTCTCTATGCTGACTCGAAAAAAGCCCGTGAGCGCCAAGGGATGGGCTTTAAGCTCTCGCGTTGGGATGAGCAGCTCATTAAATTTGGTAGTGCTTTTGAGCAGCATATGATGAACCTCGAAGTGAATAAGCCTTTGGAAGAGGCTCTAGATCAGGGCTGGAAGCTCCTAGCTGACAGCTTTGAGCCTGATCAGGTCGGAGTGAAGGAATCCATGGTCGAGAAGTTTTGGCCTAATGGAAGCTATGTAACTACTGGGGAGTCTGCATAGACTTATGGCAGAGTTAAAGCTGACAAAAAATGAGCTTAGGGCACAGCAGCAGCGACTAGCGCAGCTGCAGCGCTATCTGCCTACACTGCAGCTAAAAAAAGCGATGCTGCAAGCTGAGGTCAACAAAACACGTTTGGAGATTCAGCGTCTGGAAGAAGAGCTTCAGGACAAGCGTGAAAAGACCGAAGTGTCGGCAGCCCTACTATCGGAACATACTAGCGTTGATCCAGGCAGCTGCGCGCGTGTTGTGGAGGTAGAAAAAGAGTACGAAAACATGGCAGGCGTGGAAGTTCCTAACTACATAGGAACGCGTTTTGAAAAACTCACATATAGCCTTATGGACACTCCTCCTTGGATCGACGGCATGGTGTTCCAACTGCGTGCCTGCGCAGAGGGACGTGCCCAAATCACTGTGGCACAGGAAAAAAAGACAGCTATTGAACATGAACTACGTGAAGTGTCTATCCGCGTGAATCTATTTGAAAAAGTACTGATCCCTCGGGGAAAAGCCAATATTAAAAAAATTCGCGTTTTTCTCGGTGACCAAGAGCTTGCTGCTGTCGGACGAGCTAAGGTAGCGAAGAATAAGATTGAGGCTGCAAAGCAAGCTAAAGAGGAGGTCACCCGTGCGCGTTGACGTCAAGAAATTCCTCTTTATAGGTCTGGATCGGGATCGTGAGCGCTTTTTTGGCAAAGCTCAAAAGACGGGTATCATCCACTTTATTGAACCCACTAAAGCGGCGTACAAGCAGACCCCTGAGGTCATTGAGCGCATTCTCACAGCCATTAAAGTCGTGCGTGGCTTGCCCACAGGCGAGCAAGAGGAGCTATACCGCTTTGACCAGACGGACTTCATCGTCGATCAAATCATCTCCCTGCATGAAGATGTTGAGCGCTGCGAGGAAGAAGAGCGTATCCTTAAGATGGAGATATCTCGCATCCAAGTCTTCGGAGACTTCGACGTACAAGATTTGGATTATCTTGAAGCGGAAGGTGGGCGCAATATCCAGTTCTACTGCGCTGGGCACGGAACTGCAGAGGAACATGCCGACACAACTGAGCTTATTCACGTCGGCAGCGAGTCAGGCTTAGACTATTTCGTAGGTGTTCACACAGAGCCTAAGCGCTATCAGGGGCTCATCGAAATGAAAATCGAGAAGTCCTTATCACAGCTTAAAGAGCGCTTGGCGACAGTGTATCAGCAGCAAGCTGTATCGGAAGAGGCCCTTAAGGTCTATGCCAAGTACTACAACTTCTTACATGAGTCCCTTAAGGTCGAACTCAACGCATACAACCTTGACCACGCACAGATACAGGCTGACACAGACTTGGACGATACCTTATTCTCTGTAGAGGGATGGGTGCCAAAAAACAAGCGCAAGGCCCTACATGGACTTCTTGAAGAGATGCCTGTGCATGCCGAAGAAGTTGCTATTGAAGATCAAGATGCCATTCCCACTTACCTCGAGAACGAGGGCGCTCATCGTATTGGTGAGGACCTTGTTCACATTTATGACACCCCAGGGCATACAGATAAGGACCCATCGATGTGGGTGCTGTGTTTTTTTGCGCTGTTCTTCTCTATTATCGTAGGAGACGGAGGCTACGGACTTGTCTTTTTAGCTGTTGCCCTCTACCTACGCAAGAAATTTAGCAAGGCCCCTGACGCGGGGCGCCGTGTTATCAACCTTGTTACTATACTGGCAGTGTCGTGTATAGGGTGGGGGCTTCTTACTAACTCATTTTTTGGAGTCAAGATCGCGCCCGACCACCCCGCCCGGTCTGTATCGCTGGTGAACTGGCTTGCCCACAAGAAGGCAGAGTACCACCTAAGCCACGATGACGGGGTTATACAAGCCTGGCAAGAAAAGTACCCTGACCTTGCACAAGCGCAGACATCCGAGCAGGTGCTGTCGCAGGCAAAACCCATGAAGGCCGGTGGTTTTGAGTTTGAAATCCTCGATAAGTTCTCCGATCAGATTCTCTTAGAGATTGCCCTGTTTATTGGAATTGTCCACGTAACCCTGTCGTTCATGCGCTACCTCGGAAGAAATTGGGCGGGAATAGGGTGGATTCTATTCCTTGCTGGAGCCTTCCTCTATTTTCCCGACTACCTCGGTGCCATTACATGGGTACAATATGTGGGGGGTGTCGACGTGAAAGCTGCCGCCGAAGTAGGGATCGACCTGATAGGTATCGGCCTTCCCACAGCGGTAGTGCTTTCCCTTATCCAAAACAGGCTGCTGGGACTTATTGAAATCACCAATGCCATACAGGTCTTTGGTGATATCCTCTCGTACTTGCGCCTCTACGCCCTCGGCCTGGCCAGCGCTATCGTGAGTGTAACTGTCAACGAGATGGCTATGGGTCTTCCCGTTGTCCTCGGCGCTATCCTCGTTATCGTAGGGCACAGCATCAATATGGTGCTCGCGATCGCTGGAGGCGTCATCCACGGCCTTCGTCTCAACTTCCTTGAGTGGTATCACTACTCATTCGAAGGTGGCGGACGCTTGTTTAAACCGTTAAAGCGTTTAAAAATCTCGTTGCCTCCAGGACAGGCGGCAACGCAAGAAGAATCACAATGAAGATGTCAGGAGTTTAGGAGAAAACCATGGATTTTAGCATGATCGGACCCGCACTAGCCCTAGGGCTTGCGGCAATAGGAAGCAGTATCGGCTGCGGCATCGCAGGCCTAGCATCTCACGCTGTCATGAGTCGCGTGGAGGAGGGACACGGTAAGTTTATCGGAATGTCCGCGACACCTTCATCGCAGGTCATTTATGGCTTCATTCTTATGCTACTGATGAGTCGCGCCATCCAGGATGGGTCGCTAAGTCCTCTATCAGGAATCGGTATTGGCCTCTCATGTGGCCTCGCCATCATGACGTCGGCAATCTACCAAGGTAAAGTCGCTGCTGCTGGCATCCAGGCTTCTGCCAAGCAGCCTGCAGTTTTTGGTAAGTGCTTTGCTGCCATTGGGGTGATTGAGTCCTTCGCACTTTTTGCCTTCGTTTTCTCACTACTAATTATGTGAGGTCACAATGGCAACACGAGTGGAACGCGACAGCCTCGGAGAAGTGCCGGTACCGGCAGATAAATACTATGGTGCGCAGACACAGCGCTCGTATTTGAACTTTCCCATCGGTGGGCAGCGCGTTCCCCTTGAAGTTGTGCGCGCCCTCGCCTTCGTTAAGAAGGCGGCGGCGCAAACAAATTTTGAGCTAGGCCTACTCCCTGAAGATAAGCGCGATGTCATTGCAGCGGTATGCGATGAGATTCTCGATGGAAAACACGACGACCATTTTCCTCTTGTTGTTTGGCAGACGGGGTCTGGCACCCAAACCAACATGAATGTCAACGAGGTCATCGCCAACAGAGCCATAGAGAAGCTTGGTGGCGAGCTAGGGTCCAAAGACCCTATCCACCCTAATGACGACGTCAATAAGTCGCAGTCCTCAAACGATGTTTTCCCCACAGCAACGAATATTGCAGCCACACAGGCACTCGTCGATCGACTTATTCCAAGTATTCGAACACTGCGTGACTCTCTAGATGCCAAAGCCCAAGAATTTGCCGATACTGTGAAAATTGGTCGCACACATCTTATGGATGCGACGCCCTTGACCCTAGGTCAGGAATTTTCCGGATATGTCAGCCAACTCGACCACGGGATAGTAGCCATACAAAATAGCCTACCTCACTTGCAAGAGCTCGCTGCGGGAGGTACTGCCGTGGGGACAGGCATCAACTGCCCCAGAGGTTTTGCACAGCGCATCGCCGAAGTCATCAGTGAGTACACCGGGCATGCATTTGTCACCGCTCCCAACAAATTCGAAGCGCTGGCATGTAGCGACTCCCTCGTTGAAGCGTCGGGAGCCCTGCGACGTCTCGCTGTTAGCCTGCTCAAGATTGCTAACGACATCCGCTGGATGGGTTCCGGCCCACGCAGCGGTATCGGAGAGCTCGAACTTCCCGCCAATGAGCCAGGCTCCTCGATTATGCCTGGAAAGGTCAACCCCACACAGTGCGAGGCGCTCACCATGGTATGCGCCCATGTCATGGGTAATGACGCCGCCGTTGGCTTCGCCGGCTCGCAAGGAAATTTTGAGCTCAATGTCTTCCGCCCTATGATGATCTACAATCTTCTGCAGGCCGCCCACTTGCTCTCCGATGCGATGCTCAGCTTCGAAGAGCGCTGCATCCGAGGCCTACGCGCCCGCAACGATGTGATTGAGGATCATCTAAACCGCTCCCTCATGCTTGTGACAGCTCTCAATCCTGTGATCGGATACGACAAAGCATCGAAGATAGCACGTAAAGCGCATGAGGAAGGCATCACCCTAAAAGAAGCTGCCTTGAAATTAGAGTTTCTCTCGGAAGCACAATTCGATGAGGTCGTTGACCCAAAAAAAATGGTGCACGCAACGTAACACACAACCGGGTAAGGGAATATGAATCCAACTCCACTACGTGATGCTCGCACTGATAAAAATGGTTGCGTAGACTGGGATACCGTTGGTCAACATATGCTCGCCCCGTTTGTGGAATTTCCCAGCAAAGTTAAGCAGGCCCTTCTCGATAACAAATACCATGTTGTGGCGACCGGAACGATGATGCTAGTCTCCCCATGGCTTACACTCATCGGAGCTATTGCCGGCGTCGGCAACCGCTGCATCCCGAAGGAACAGCGCCTCCAAACAAGAACTGAGGGCTTCCCTATCATCCCAGTTATGGCGCTGCTCAGTGGTTTGGCATGTTACCTACCACGCGACTCCGAGCATTGGTCCCACGATGCGAACGCCGCTTTCTTCGCATATGTGGTAGGACCCCTCGTCGCCTTCGAAACTCTCACCCGTCTGCTTTCTCATGAGGCCCAACGGGGCGCCTTATGATAGCCCCTCCCTCACGGGTGGGGATGTCGTAAGCTTGACAGACCAGTCAAGACGACCCAAAATTTGAGCCCATTGAGCCCATTGAGCCCATTTTTCATTAAAAACATATGATGAAATATTCATTATGTTCCCTCTTAAGTAATGCCTAAGTTAATAATAAAATATAATAGCCTAGTAATTAACAGTATTAGTATTTTCATATTAATATAGGTGTTATTGAAATATATTATCCAAATCTGTATTATTTGATGTTCTGTTCTATTATATGAGTGAACGAAGTGATGGAAATCGATGACCCAGTTGATAAGGGTGCTGCTCTGTTCAACCTCCTAGGTACTAGCAGCAGCAGCGCTAACGTTCCTATTGGCTCAAGTCTAGCTACCGTAACTTCCTTGGAACA
>JAJFMA010000256.1 GCA_021772415.1 Chlamydiota bacterium | reverse complement strand
CCCTTGCTTATGGGAGCCAATAACGCCGTCTCCACTGTTGGTATCGCCGCCGGTGTTGTGACGATACCTCTCAGTGCTGTGCTTACAACCTTGGGGATAGCGACCACATACGAAAACATGAAGGATGCCAAAAAGGACGTTCGCTTTGCCCAAGGACTAGATCAGGGCGGCATGCGCAACATGCGTCAAAATGCTCTTTCGCTGACCTTTGTTGGGCATTCGCGTGTGGCACAGAATCCTAGCGTGCGCCCCGTTCTCGAAAATGCCTTCCGCAGCCATAACCTGGCGGTTATTAACGCACGTAAGGAGATGTGGGAAATTGATAATGCACTGATCCGAGGAGACCTCCCATCTGAGCAGATCCCCTACGCCAAAGCCCGTCGAGACCAACTAATGCATTTCGCCATGCGCGAGCACCAAGCCTTTAGACAAGAAGTCGTGGCGATGAAGGCACACTATCCTGGACTAGAAGACCAATTTGACGCACTTATCAAAGATCTAGATCTACGCCAAGGGATGGCGGACAACGCCCTCGCGTTTGAACAGACGATCGGCCCCTACATCCGGCAGAGAGCTCAAGATAAAGTTGTCGGCGAGTGGGTGCACGCCGCTGCCGATGGGCTTGCCGCCGTCGGAACGGCGTTTGCTGCCGTAGGTTTTGTTACAACGGTTCTGGGAGGTTCCGGAGCATCCTTGCTCCTTGTGGGGGCCGGCCTAGGATTTGCAAGTGTAGGGGTCCGTTACGGCGGAGGCTTCCTTACTCGAAAAATCAGGCAGATGCAGAGAGGCGACTCCAATATTAAATCCGAGAATTTCGATGCTGCGGTGCTCGATCGCATGAAATATGAAACAGAGCACTGGGACGAGATACAAGCTGCAGGGCTCGAGCAAACAACTACGTCGTACATGATGTTTGGTGTCATGAAAAAACACTACCAGGCCCTACCCAAAGAGTGGGGGCCAAAGGAATGGGCAACGTCCCTTGTTACAGACGTTGAAAAAGGTAAAGACCGCAAAGCCTTCACAATGGCACGCGAGAAGATCTCGTACCACGACAGTGCAAGATTCTTGAGACACCTAACGAAGCCCTTAGACAGATTAATTGGGGGCTCCTCGGGGGGGCGTGATCCTAAGGCGGTGCAAGGCTAATATGAAGAGGTTAAGCAAATGACGGATTATCATTCAGACAGATACCCAGGCTACATTCCGCCTGAGTCATACAAACCTGATGCACACCTTGATGCCGACAACGGGAGCGGTAGTGGAATTGACACCAGCAGGAGTGATCCGCACAGGACCCATCAGCCTAAATCCCATGTAGGCACGCCTATGGGAGCCTTGCATGAACAGAAGATCACCTCCGGTGGCCCAGGCAGAGCTGTAGAGCTCACTTCAAAGGAGCAGGCTAAGCAAAAGCGACGCACAGCGCGGCAACAGCGGGATGTATTGAAGGCAGAACGCAAGTCTCTTAAAGTTACGGCCAACAGTCTTCGTGTGAGGATCAAAAGCGGTAAACAGCACAACGGCAAATCTATTTCTGCACGCGATCGTCTCCAAATGCTCCAGGAACTACGCGGGCTAGAAAAGAAAATTGAGAACCTCACCACTGAAATCCACAGCGAAAACAAAGCCCAGCGCGGCAAGAAAGGCAGAGTTAAAGCCAAAATCACCGGAGGACTAGGCAAGGCCTGGGGCGCTACTATCACCAAAAATGCTGGCGAGGCCAGAGGAGCTACCTTACCCGATACCGTCGCAATCAATCCCTTCACGTGGATTGTCTGGGGACTAGACATAGCGGGGCTTGGTGTGCGCACTAAAGACCTCTGCGCTGACTTGTACACTAGAAAGACCCTTAGCACTCTTGCAGACGCCGGACACAAAAGGCTCGAAGAGATAGAACAGCTCCATGGCAGCGATGACTATACCACAGAGATTCAACAGGAAGAAGCCGATATCCGCGAAGCTTTGCAACCCTTGGAAGAGGAAATCGAAAAAATTCCCGTAGGTGAGGACGTAAAGTGGACAGCCTGGAGCGCAGTAGCAACAACAGCCTCTACCTGTAACGTTATCTTTGGTTTAGCGACCCTGATGCAGATTCTTGAAATTGGAACGGAGACCTTCGGTGTTATAGCCCCTGTCGCAGGGCTTGTAACAGCGCCCATCTCCGCTGGATTGACTGCGGTAGGTATGGCTAACACGGTACTGAACCTGCGTGATTGCCGCAAAGATCTGAAGCAATCGGCGCAGCTCGCTGACCAAGCGATACCCGAAGCTATATGGAAGGCTCTAGATCCCAGAACCATCTGGGAGCTTCCAGAGATGAATGATCCATCAGTGGCAGGACTCAAAAATGAAATGCTCTACTATCGCTCCGTCGCACAGAATACTAGGGGACGCATTCAGCAAATCGATCAGCGCCTGCAAGCGGGAAATCTCGATGCGGCGTCTGCCGCCAAGCTGCAAATAGAACGAAATCAACTCATCATAACGGTATACCAAGCAGAGCCAGAAAGCGCCGACATTCGTATTCGCCAAATAGATAAACAGCTACTCCAGGGAGGTCTTAACAAAGAACAGATTCGCCAACTCAAACATGAAAGACACCAAATAGAGAAGGGCATGTACCAGATGTTCGACCATTGGATTGGACGACTTGAGAGCCTTGATCAGACCAACCCAAATGTGCAGGTCGTTCTATCGCATTTTAAAGCACGCAAAGTCACTTTTAACAGCGCTATGCGCATGCAGGACAAAATCATCCCCCACATCCAAGAAAAGGCTAAAGTGAAGAAGGTTCAAGAGTACATCAACGGTGTCTCGGATGTACTTACTCTCACCGCCACAGGGCTTGCCGTGACGGGCTTTGTTACGTCTCTGGCAGGTGGTACAGGGTTACCTATACTGGTCGCTGCTGGCGTCGTGATGAGTGCCAGCCTCACCTTGCGCTATGGTGGAGGCTTCCTCGCTCGTCAGATTGTCCGTATGCAGCAGGGTAAGAACCGCGTGAAAACTGCGGAGTTTGACCACTACTTCATGGACTGTATGGAAAACGAAGAGAAACATGCTAAAGACCTCAAAGTCGCGGGATTGGAAGAAGCGACGGTTTCCAAACACATGTTTGATATGACGAAAAAGCACTATGGCAGGCGTCCCAAAAAATGGAGTCACACAGACTGGAGACACAAAATCGTCAGCGGAAGCGCTAAAGGCAAAGATCGCCAAGCTCTTGACCGGGCCTTCTACTCGATGCGTCACCGAGACCACCTAAAAATTATCAATGTCGGCGTCTTCAAATTTGTGGACTCACTCACCGAGTGTTTCACCGGAGGACGCCGCAAGAGCAAGCGCGAATCAATTACGGAGGATCGCGGTGACAGCTATCGCGGACGTCTTGATGATGAGCAGCGTCGTCGCCTCCAGGGAGACGGCTTAGGCGAGGTCGCCTAGTACTACAGAGAGCTTGAAAATGGATAAGTCTTAGGGGTCTGGCCCCATTCCGACGCTACCCCGTGAATATGCACGCATTACATATGTCTATTCGACGGGCTTGTTCTAAAATCCAATGTAAGATAAAATTTAACTATAAAGACATATTAAAACAGTAGGTTTTAATAACTTACGCCATCTACGGATACCTACATGGGCACGGATAACGAACTCCAGATTGCGCAAATTCTTTGGTCGACGAATGTCGAACTCGCTACCTTTTGCAAAAGAATTCAAGACAGCGAAGAGAAACTCACTGATCAAGATATCGGAAGCTTGGTGAGTAACCTTGAACGCCGACACCACGCACTCGACATGCGCCTTAAAGAAATCCTCAAAAATAACAGCGACTACGCCATGCCCGAAGAGCTGACGGGGAAAATCGTCGAAGATGTCCAATTTCTTCAACAAGATCGCTCCACTAAAATTAAAGTCGAACTCGTCGCCGGCCACCAGGCAGGCTTCTGGGGCATTCTTAAAAAACTCGAACTCACCATCAATCCTAAAGACACTGCCCAACCCGAAACTCCTGAACAGGACAAACACGCTGCGTAAAATAGAGTAGGAGAAAAGACAATGAAACTCGAAAGTTCGGCCTTCCAAGACCACAAACCCATCCCACAAAAACATACTTGTGATGGAGAAGATATCTCACCCACACTGCAGCTTAGAGACGTGCCCAAAGAAACCGTGACACTCGCCCTCATCGTCGACGACCCCGACGCCCCTATGGGAACTTTTGACCACTGGATAGCATGGAATATCCCCGGAGAAACATCTGAGCTAGCTGAAGGATGTACGATGCCTATACAGGGACTTAACCACTTTAAAGAGCTACGCTATCGCGGTCCTTGCCCTCCACCAGGAGCCCCTCACCGCTATTTCTTTAAACTCTATGCCCTCGATTTCCGCCTTGATCTCGATGAAGGAGCAAGCAAGGAACGTCTACAGGAAGCTATGGAAGGGCATATACTCGCCAAAGCAGAACTCGTCGGCACCTACCAACGCGGTGGCTAAATAGCTCCATCATCTCCTTGAAAACACACCCATCGGGCCCAATGGGTGTGTAAAGAAATCGTCGTGGCCTTATGTTTAAGTCATAGGTTTCAAGTAATCAATGATATACACCGATAGCGCGAGTGCTCGAGTGCCATGGAGTGCGTGCGCTCCGCGCCGCCTTTTTGGAGTCCGTAGACATGAAAAATGCCTTTGAGGAGTATCTGTAGATGATTGCTTTGGCGACGTGGCACGGCAGAATGCCCTTTGGGTTTGTTCGCATCTCCAAACAAGGAGTCACGAACACTAAAATAAGCCTGAGAGTTATACGTGAACACTAAAAGGTGGCGCGGAGCGCACGCACTCCATGGCCCTCGCTGCGCTCGCGCTATAGGGATTCTACGCAAGTAAGCATTAGCGAATTAAGAAGCATTTCGAGTTTACTCCTTTATTTCTTTACACTCTCTGCAGGGCTCAGGACGTGTTCTTACCTTTACCCCGGGCTACGCCCGAGGCTATACATCTCGCTGGCCTTTCAGGCCGCCGGAAAATCTGCGAGATCATGTGAGATAATGGTCATTTCATCATCAACGCCAATTTCTTGACACTCTCTTAAGGGCTCTACTCTCACCTCGATTCAACATAATACATTAATACTAAACATTTTAAGTTCATTCATGTTAGAATAAGCGAAGCTACAAAGGAGGATCTATGCTCTCGAAAATCACATCGCTGCTCATTATCACCTTACTGAGCGCTAGCTCACTTTCGGCCTTTGTCAAATACAAGCCACCACCCGGATCGGGGTGTATCTTGAAAGTTCCACAACACCCCTCGAAACCCACTGTGATCGACCAAGAGCCGCCAGTTTGTGACCTGGCTGTCGACACCAATAACGATGCCGCACTAGCACTCTATCAACAGCTAAGAGAGACACAACCTGGAAACCTACTTTTCTCACCCTATAGCTTCACGGCTGCGATGGCCATGGCGTACGGAGGGGCCCGCGGGGATACCGAAGTGGAGTTCATCGATGTCTTGCACTTCCCCGAAGACCAGGAAGATTTTCACTTTGGCATGCAAGACCTGCAAAGCCACTTTAACGTGCTTAATAACGATGCCCTAAGCCTATACAGCGGAAACTCTGTGTGGGTGGAAGACACACTTGCGCTGAATCCCGACTTCGAGAGCCTCATGAAGAGCTATGGAGAAGCTCTTGAGCATGTCGACTTCATCAGCGACAGCGAAAACGCACGCCAAAAAATCAATGCCTGGGTGGAGGAAAAGACGCATGACCGCATCAAGGACCTAGTTCCAAAAGGAGGCGTCGACACACTCACACGCCTAGTACTCGTCAACGCTCTCTATATGAAAGCGCAGTGGGCTGCCCAATTTAAGAAGCAACACACCAAAGCAGAAGTATTCCATCTATCTGAAGACAACGAGACTATCGTGCAGATGATGCATATCATGAAACGCTTCCCGTATTATGTTGCGGACAACTACGCCGCTGTCGAACTCCCCTACCGCCCTACTGATGATGCCGACAACGAGACTGCCCTTGTCATGCGCATCTACCTACCACACGCCATTACAGGCCTTAATGCGCTTGAAAAAGAGCTCATTCACGACGGAGAACTTTTAGCTGACGCACACACCTGGAAAATGGGCGACGTCAAGCTATCGCTACCTAAATTTCGTATCGAGAGCACATTCTCACTAGCGGACATATTGAAGAAAATGGGAATGACAAACGCCTTTAATGAACACAGCGCCGACTTCTCAGGCATGACGGATCAAGAAAGCTTGCATATCAGCAACGTCTTTCAAAAGACCTTCGTTGATGTCGACGAGGAAGGCACTGAAGCTGCCGCGGCCACAGCCGTGATCATGATGACACGTACGGCACTCATCCCCAAAACCCCTTATGAGTTGACCGTCGATCACCCGTTCCTCTTCACGATCGTAGATAAAACCAGCGGCACGATCCTCTTTATGGGACGCGTGGAAAAGCCGCAGTAAAACGGCTCACCACTCGAAACTACATACATCCCCGTCCGGAGTAAGTAGCTGCGTAGGAAAGCTCACAATCGATGCAGCAGCAGCGTTCACGCGAATGAAGCGAAAAGGGTACTCTGAATCTTTAGCGTTCTGCATGATCACAAAGTCACCGTATACCGATTGGGAGGAATTCCGCGTAAAGGTCAGCCCGTCGGGAACTTTCACGTCTGTCGTTGCTTCGACAACGGAGACATCGGAATCCAACTTCACCGTCAACAGCGTCTGGCGACCGAAATCAGGTAGGCCCCACTCATTCGAACACGCAGTAACCCCCTTCAGGATCGAGCAGTTGGGCTGGGTAGCTAACGGCACTCAAACCTGCCATTGACTTATCAATGCGAACGAAGCGAAAAGGATATTCCGGGTCGCCGGAGTTGTAAACGACAACGAAATCTCCACGCACAGGCTTATCCGTTTGTAGCTTGAATGTGGGTCCATTAGGAATTTTAACCAAATCACTTTCTAGCCACACAGATACATCTGGAGCTCGTACAAGCAACCAGTACATAGGCTGTACCATCGCCGTTACCATACCTCCTGGCAACATCGCTGAACTCAAATTCAAAAACGACGGCACCTGCCCCACGCTATTTGTTTTAGCCCATGGCAAATAGGCAGCTCTTGCTGTATTGGTCCTCAAGTTTGTCAACTTAACTCCATCAATCTGACGGCTATTTGTTGGAGCTTTGGACAGCGTCGGCTTTCCTCGCCGCGGACCGGGCTTTTCATTAGCTGGATTCTGTTTCGGCTTCCACTCAATATCAGAAAGAATCTCGACTAAAATAGGATCCCCCACCTGCCATTCACTGATAGAAACTTGAAACTCTTTAGGAAGGTTCGCAATAGGTACCAGCGCCATCGCCCCAAACTTGGAAAGAGTGATCTCTGAGGCGTTGTATCCCTCAAAATGAACAAGAAAAGAAGCGTACACGCTGCGGCAATAGTCAGAGCCATGAGGGACTCCCGCATCGGTGTCCGGAGAAAGCCATGCAGGGCTGTCAATGAAGCGGTCTCGCTCAGCCCAATCCTGGTACTCAGGATCCATGCTTTGGCGCAAACGCTCTTGAGCTAGCTCAATGAGTCGATCATATTCTTGTCTATACTCCGACCCTCCACCAGCAGCATCCGCACCAACTTCTTGTTCAGTATTACCTAACTGTAACTTCAAGAACTTAACACGTCCTCGTTCCCAGCCATTTAGATACTCCTGAACTTCCGTATCAGAGTAGTCATAAAACTCATCAGCAGCAAGGGGGGATGCACAGCAAACCACAAGCAGCATCGAAATTATAGCTTTCTTCACCTATATACCTCCATTCTCAGTCATTATAAATGTGCTCCAGAGTCTATGAGGACGCGAATCACTTCGGGATCTTCCCCTTTAACAGCCCCAGAAAGAGGTCTGGGTCTGGAATTTACATTAGCTCCTTCGTCAATCAAAGCGAGGAGAGCCTGATAGCTAGCATTTTCCGCTGCCACATAGAGAGCTGTGCGCCCCAGCACATCTCCTCGGTCAATTGAAGCACCACGTTTTACAAGCAGATCAACGATCTGCGCGTTGTCGCTACGCGCCGCCTGGTGCAAGGGAGTGTCCCCTCGCTTTGTACGTGCATTAACATTGGCGCCACGCTTGATGAGAAAGTCCACCTGATCTGTGTGATACTGAGTGGGCCCCACACTGGCATAGAAGGCCGTCTCACCCTTATCATTACGTATATTGATGCTCGCACCGTGATTGACCAAAAACGTGACTATATCGTACCAGCCTCCTCGCCCAGCAAAATGCATGGGAGTGTCAAAATCCTTGCCCGCACGCCTGTTCACAGGGACACCCCGGTCCACTAAAAGCGCTACCACATTAAAGTAGCCACTTTCCGCAGCCAGATGCATGGGAGTCATCCGCTCACCGTCACGAGTGTCTAGAGCGACACCTTTTAGAATCAGTTGGTTCGCAAGCTCGGGACGCTCACGCCTCAGCGCCATGTGAATGGGCCGATACCCCTGGCGGTTCGCGTTGTTCAACGCAGCGTCGTGATTAAGCAAGATGTCGAAAATGTCATCGTTATAGCGATCGATGGCAATCAAAAGAGGCGTGTTGCCATCCTTGTCAGCCTTAGTCAAACTGGCTCCTGCACGCATTAAGGTCATGGCGGTCGCATTGAGATCGTATTTGAGAGCCAACGTCAGAGGCGTATCGCCATCAGAAGTACGCGCATTGACATCGAGCCCCTTAGCGATCAAAATCTTGAGAACTTCCAAGCCTTGAAGACCCTGCGCCTCCATTGAGATCGCCAGTTCCGCGGTGGTCTCGTTAGCGCGCGAACGCACATTCACATCGAGTCCAAGATTCAGGACTCTCTTGACCTGATCGATGCGGTTGTCGCGTATGGCATC
>JAJFMA010000255.1 GCA_021772415.1 Chlamydiota bacterium | reverse complement strand
GCCTTTTTGGGAGCCGCGGCCTTTTTTGTGGTAGCTTTGGGTTTGGCGGCGGCTTTTTTAGGAGCGGCGGCCTTCTTTGCTGGAGCTGCCTTCGTCGCGGGTTTTTTCGCTGCTGCGGCTTTTTTAGGCTTTGTTGCTGGAGTTTCAGTCTCCTCGATCTCAAGGACCGGTTCGAAGTCATCGAGTTCTTGCATTGGGTCTGAAAGGCCACGCTCCATTAGGCGGCTGGAGAGGTCTCGCAAAGATGCGAGTTTTTTATTTAGATTTTCCATGGACAGGTCGTGGTCGACGTCAGTGTGAAGGCGTCGGCTGGCGATAAGCTCTTCTTCGCTGTCGAATTTCGAGGAGAAGCTTGCAGCAGAAGCGTGGCTGATGTCAGGTACGAACAGGAAGGGCCGCACCGACGCGATGACGGTGGTGTAGATGTCCACAGAGACTTGAGGTTCTACCTCGAGTTTAGCTGTTTGCTTTGGGGGACGCCCACGTTTTGGACGCGGATTTAGAGCTTCGTTGGAGTAGTAGGTCTTTGCCTTAGACGTGAGTACCTTGCGCGCGGCAATGACATCGCGGCCTGCATCTTTTTTGAAGAGGCTCTCCTTGACATGTTCCATCGTGTGTTTGTTGATGTCGACATCTTCTTCAAAAACAAAGTAAAACTCGTGTTTACGTAGCCACTCGATGATGCGAATTCGGGAGCGCTCCTGGTAGTACTGCTGCCACTTGTCGAGTTCGGTGTGGTGGTCGAAGATGAATTCGAGGAAGTGCTCTCGTGCTTCTTTGGAGCCGATGATATCGAGAAGTTTTTCCTTGGTGTCGATGTCATAGACCTTTTCGTTAACGAAACCTTCCATGATTTTCTTGGCTTCGTAGAAGGTCAGCTTCGGAATGGCGCAGTAGCGGTCAGGGTCTGAAACGATTTCTTTTTCCAGCGCTATGAGATCGTCGGTTTCTTTGTCGAGGTTGACGTAGATGATAAACCCTTCGACTCTGTCGAGGTAGAAGTCGCGTTCATCGTCAGACTTGGCGAACGCTTCCATCAGTCGGTGGCAGCGCAGGATGAGGGGGTTTTGTGCGACAGGATGTTTGGACTTTTTCGTAGCTTTTGTTGGCATATCGACAAGCTTGGGGTTGTATCCGTTTGGATTGGTAAGACTTAACTTGACCACAGTAACGTCTAAATATCAACAACTATAATACATGGAGCAATGGGCAAAATACAGAGAAAAGTGGACTACACTAGTGGTAGTTGACCATCAAAGACATGTGTGGCAGGTCCCGTTTGCACAATATCTTTGAATTTTCCGTCGCTATAGTCGAAATTTAGGACAATAATGTCTCCTAAAGACGTCTCTATCGACACGGGGCTTGAGCTGCCGTGGATGAGGTGGGCTAGGAGTGCTACGGCGGTAGCACCTGTGCCACAGGCGAGCGTTTCGGCCTCGACACCGCGTTCGTAGGTACGGTAGCGCAGACCAGAGGGCGTAAGTTGTGCGATGTTGACATTTGCGCCTTGGGGACCTAAAGCCTCGTGGTGACGCAGTAGTGGTGCCCATTCGATAAAGTCTGCAATCAGGGTGTCGTTGACGAAGATGACGGCGTGAGGGACACCTGTATTAACGAAGTGTGTGGTAAATACACCTTGCGGTGTCTGCAGCTCCATATGGGTGCGCAAGTCTTTGGGAGGGGGCAGATTCATTGCGACGTTGTCGCCTGTGCGGCACACCGCAATGTCGCCCCCGCAAGTTTCTACGGTGTAGCGTGCGTTGTTTTCCCCGAGAGCCTCGAGAAAAGGCACAATACAGCGGGCGGCATTGCCGCACATTTCTGCTTCGCCGCCATCGCTATTGAAGATGCGCATACGTACATCGCAGCTTGACGAGGGACCAAGGACTATGACGCCGTCGGCGCCGATGCCCAGGTGGCGGTGGCACACGCGTTGAATCCATTCCGGCGTCGGAGTGAAGCCGCCCTCACTCCGGCCATCGATGAAGATAAAGTCATTACCGCAGCCCGTGCACTTCGAAAATGGAAGTGAGAGCATGCTACTTGACTTCGTCGAAGGAGTTCACGATTTTGTTGATGAGACCAAATTCGAGGGCTTCTTGGGCGCTCATCCACGTGTTGCGGTCCAGAGCTTTCTCGATTTCTTCGCGCTTTTTTCCTGTGGCTTCGGTGTAGATGTCGATAAGCTGGTCGCGTGTTTTAAGGATCTCACGAGCTTGAATTTCCAAATCCGTAGCCCTACCCTGCATCACACCAGACAATAGCGGCGCGTGAATCATTATACGCGCAGTGGGTGTTGCAAAGCGGCGTCCGGGTTCTGCTGCAAGACTCAGCACAGACCCCATCGATGCGGCTAATCCCGTTACGAGAGTTGTAACCGGAGAGCTGATCATTCTGATCTGATCCCAAATAGCAAAACCGGCGTCGACAACGCCTCCGGGGCTATTGATCACTAATAGAATAGGTTTTCCAGGATCGGAAAGTTCAAGGTACCAAAGCTGGTTGATGACGTCGTTGGCACTCTCGTCGTTAAAGTCCGTGCACATGAATATGCGGCGAGCATCGAGGAGCTTTGTCTTGATCTTGTCGGACAGGCGGCCAGATCCATTGTGGCATGTGTCGTCGGGCATGGGTATCTCCTGCTACAAACTGTTTATACTGACCATACTCTATAGAGGATCTTCTTCTCAAGAGTCATGCATAGTTTCTTATACGAACCCATTAGATTAATGGGATCTCCGGGTAGAGAGGATGCTTCTGCAGGAGAGCGGCTACGCGCCGCTGGCTGCTTTCGAGAACTTCCTCGTCAACGGTGTATTTGGCCTTGCTGAGCTTGCCGCTCGACTCGATAAGTGCCGGACGCGTGTTAGATAGCAGCTCCACGAGAATATGGGCGATCTCTTTGAAGGCTTCGCGTCCCATACCTAGCGTCGTAAGAGCGGCCGACCCCATGCGTACACCCGATGTATACCACGGCCCGTTGGCGTCGTTAGGGATAGCGTTGCGGTTGACATTGATGTGGGCATCGCGCAAAACCTGCTCGGCTTGGCGGCCAGTGAGGCCAAATTTGGAGACATCGAGGATGATAAGATGATTATCAGTCCCTCCAGTGAGCACGTGTTCTCCAATGCTAACAAGTTCATCGGCAAAAGCTTGAGAGTTGACGACGACATTTTTTGCGTAGTCTTGGAATTCCGTAGTCTTAGCCTCTGCGAACGCTACGGCTTTAGCTGCCATCACGTGAGGCAGGGGGCCACCGAGAACAAGAGGACATCCCTTGTCTACTGCTTCGGCAAATTCATTTTGGCAGAGAACAAAGCCTCCACGAGGCCCACGCAGAGTCTTGTGGGATGTCGACGTCACAATATGTGCGTAGGGGACGGGATTGTACTCTCCGGTGAAGGCTCCACCGGCGACTAAGCCGGCGAAGTGCGCCATGTCGACCATAAATGTGGCGCCTACCTCGTCGGCGATAGCCCGCATTTTGGCAAAATTGATCTTGCGAGGATATGCCGAGTAGCCCGCCAGCAGAATCGTGGGCTTCTCTTTGCGCGCCTGCTCCGCGATGGCGTCGTAGTCAAGGAAACCCGTTTTGAAATCGACATCGTAGGTGACAGCACGCATCATTTTTGCAGAGACATTGTGGCGGTAGCCGTGGGTGAGGTGGCCTCCGGAGTTCAACGACATCCCCATGACTTTTTGATTCACCAGCAACTGGCGGACCTGCTCCCATTCGTCGTCAGTGAGGTCGTCGAGTTTTTTCTTTCCAAGTGCTTCGATAGCAGGATTTTGGATGCGGTGGGTAAGTATCGCCCAGAAAGCGACGAGGTTCGCGTCCGCGCCCGAGTGCGGCTGCGCGTAGGCGTGGTCGCAGCCGAATAGAGCTTTTAAATTCTCATTGGCT
>JAJFMA010000254.1 GCA_021772415.1 Chlamydiota bacterium | reverse complement strand
ATAACAAATAGCTGCCAAGGCTTTCGCTTTTCCATTGTAATCTGCTTCCGGTATTGATCTAGGTTTAAACTCTAAGACCCCAGGGATCGTAAACAAAAAGACTAACATGGAATTGCCATTCTGTCCACTGAGAATATGCGCCTTTCCCAGGAAGGATTTTGTGCCCTTCCCAGACAGAAGCGGGAAAATTACCACCGAGGAGGATGAGCCCACAGAGAAAGGATATAGGGCTACCGTAAACCCGGTTGCGGCGCCCTATCCGGCCATTTTACTCGGGTCCTAGGTTACAAATATGTCGACCCGTTCGGTCGTGACCCGCCCCCCCTCTTTTCTTTGCGTCTTGGAATCTTGGCGTCTTTGCGCTTCTATCCTGTGTGCAACGAGCCGTTCGGCATATGGCTTGGTGAGGATAGGCGAAAAGAAACGCAAAGACGCAAAGATTCTAAGACGCTAAGATTCACGTCAAATACTCTAGCAGTCGCCTGTCAACTCAAAGTGCAGCAGCCTTTCTTATCGGTGGGATCTGCAAGATTCGCGGTCTGCATGCCAAAATTGTAGTCTCCGTTTGTTGCTTTGCATATCAGCTCAAAGGCTGTAGGAGCAAAGTCCAAAAGTGTCTCTTTGGTACCTTCTGGCAAAGCGACATCCAAGCGCTGCTCTCCGTTGTCCAAGACAGCAGCAAACAGCCGCTGGGCATTCTCCAGCTTATTTTCGGCGTTCCACCCTTGGACAACATCGACGGCCACCATTACCCGGACGATGGCATCCATCACAGCTTGCCCGGTAAAGCCTGCTTGGAAGAGAATACCAATGGCGTCGGCATTGCTAGCTGCCCAGTTCTCAATGTCCAACACATCGGATGTCGCTCCATACTGATCATTGATACCTTGGAGCTGCTTCTTAGTTCCAGCAACAAGAGTATCGATGAGGGAAGAGAGCGTTTCTTGCACAAGAGCGTAGAGAGGAGGATTACCGCTCCAAGCCACCTCATCAGCGCGCTTGTTTTTTGCCCATCCAGCAACAGTATCGATAATCTGGTAGACATCCTTTTTCTTATCGGCGCCTCCTCCTCCGAATTTCTCTGCCTCTTCCATCAACTGCGGAAGGTAGGCGACAATAGCTCCGATACTGGCACGATAGTCTTGAATTGCTGTGATGATAGCCTCAACGTACTGTTGCTTGATAGCCGCACTAAACACTTTATTTTTTTTTGGAGACTTTGGAGTGTCTACCACAGCGCTCATCGAGTCGCGGTGGCGCCCTAGCTGATCTAAGCTTAATCGTGAAAAATCGTCGTCCATGTTTCCTTCCCCAGGTTAGTACATGACGTGTCGGTTTGATTGGCGGGACTCCGCTTCGGAGTCCCGCTATGCTTAATCTGTTCGCAACCTCACTTGATAGCGAAACATGTATTCATTGCGCGCTGCCATGCGTATGCAGGCAGCTGCTTCTTCTGCAAACTCTTCGTAAAAAGCGATGTCAGGCGCCAGAACATTCGATGGGTCGGCGTAGCCTCTACCTAGCCCCCTAAATACGGTAATGAACAGGTCTCGTGCCCACTCCGCCTTTTCTTCAGCGTCCAATCCATCAACCATTTCAGCGCGCGCAGTACACTGTCTAATGGCTGCGGTGACATTGACGGGAAGTATCGGATTGTCGGTAAAGCAAGGAGTGATAAAGATGGTGTTGGCCTCAATCCACACATCCTTCCCACGATTTGGAACCGTGATGTCGTGTACTCCAGATATCACTGGATAGTCACCCCGTTGAGCTAGAATTAACTCTTCAGTCAAATGTTCACAAAGCTGATAGAACAGGTCTAGGTGCTCATGCCACTCTGGAAGCTCTCCATCCCATATTTCCCCAAGAGCGGCGGTATGTAGGATGCCACCCATAATCCACATCATGTCTTTGGCTTGCTCAGCTTCAGCATCAGGCCCCTCAGCCTGAATCACCTGCATCAATCCAGGAAGTACACCGAGAATTTTACTTACAGTAGGAACCTGTCCCATGCCGCCCAGTACCGCCAAGACAATTTCTTGCTTGCGCTCGGCAGTCATAGGAGCTCGAGCTGGTTCTACACCAGCATTTATGTTAGGTCTATTCTGTAGGTATGCTTGTAGTTGATCTAAAGTATACACACTATATTCTTCAGAAATATCCATGGCCGCCTCCCCCTTTGGTGACTCTCAGTTTGTGGATACTCCCAAGTGCATTTTAAAACAATTATTTGTCACATTAGACACAAAAAAAGGCAGGCCTTTTAGACCTGCCTTTTCCTTCTAAAGCTAAAAGAATATGTCGCTTAGGAAGCCGCAGCAGATGCCTTAGCTTCGTCTTCCAAACGATCGGCCTCTTCTCGTTCCTTACTCTTAACAAGGAACTGCTTATTGAGGGCAACGACTGCCGCCAACCATGCACCTACGATCAGAACCAAAATGACCGCGATGTAGGGTGTCACAACAGAAATACCACCAATGAAGGTAAAGAGAATGATCTGGATAAATGCACCACCAGACTTTCCTAGGCGAGCACCGACGACGTCGACAGCAGCCTTACCCTTAACCTTGGACTCGGCGTCCAAAGGAATATAGGTCATCTCTTTAGTCGGATCAAAGAGTGAGTATTTCGAAGACTTACTCAGAATGTTCTGGATCGCACCGATCATCACAGCAAGTGTAAGCGGCGAGGTTCCGAGCTCAACAGCGAGACCCATCGTGGTTTCTGGTGAGAGCACGAAGGTGAAGAAGCCCAAGCCCGTAATGATGATCATCACAGGAGTGAACAACGCACCAAAACGCCAGCCGAGGCGACGCACAACGTTACCGCCAACAAAAAGAAGCATCAACACTGTGACAACACCGGTGACGAAGGAGAAGTTCCCCATAAATGCGGTGTAGGCGTTCTCGGTCGGGTAGGCAAGCTGAAGCTGTGACTTCCATGTCACCTCAACGAGGTTAATAGCAACACCATAGCTCATCACGATGACGGTCAAGCAAAGAAGATACTTAGAGCGGAAAATGAACATCAAGCTTTCGCCAATACCCATTTTAAGCTTCTTCTTCTCTTTCTTCTTCTCGTTTGGATCGTAGAAGCGAGGGTCAGTCAAGACATTACGGTTCATCCAGTAGTAGGTTGCTACGATGATAGCGCCGCCAACAACGACCATGCCCATGAGCCAGTTGAGGCTATAACCCCAAGCGTCTACTTCAGCGGGGAGCTTGTGACGTACGTCAGCAAAATACTTAATCATTGGACCAGAGAACATCAACGCGAAGTTAAAGCCCAAACCAAAAAGGTTGTAGAAACGCTTTGACTCTTTGATACGTGTGATCTGGTTAGCAAAACCCCAGAAAAGCAGACTCAATACCGCGCTACCCCACAGCTCAGACATAATGTAGAAGAGGGTGTAGGTCCAGTACTGAATACATCCCACTAGGCCACTCCAGCCCGCTGGAAGCCACGCCTGGATCGATGCCGCTGTTGCATCGGACAGGTGCAAGTAGTCGTTTAGAGGGTAGATGACCGTAGCGAACAGCGCGAAGAAGACCACAAATGGTGCAATCGTCGCGTAAAACAGCGTTTCACGATTAACGGAGTTACTGAGTTTGGAATAAAGAATCAAAAACAGAAACGCTGCAGGCACAGTGCCCAAGGTCTTCAAAAACGGAATAGCCTCAGCACCAGCGTTGGTGACGATCAAGCCGTCTTTGGTGTCGCGAAGCACGGTGTAGTTGAAGGAAATAAAAAATGCCATGATCAGCATCGGAATGAGCTTTTTGAGCTCATAATTATGGATCGGCCACAAGAACGATCGCCATTTACCAAATTCTTGTTCAGTACTTTGCGTCATACAGTATCCTCATTGAACTGTTGTCGAAGGCGAGTTACTAGCTAGTTTGCCCTCGAGAGAACTTATTTTCGGAACGAGAGATTATTATAGTCAGACGGCCTGTTCTTCTCAAGAGGAAAACTCTCCGCTTCAAACCCCCAAAACCTAAAGACCGAACCAAAAGCTTCGCCGCGAATTAGTGGCTGTCTAAGCCTCTTAGGCTTCCCTGATGTGCCCCGAAGAGAGTGTCAGGTTTTTGGGCCCGAAGGGCTCAGATGTTATAGCCCAGGCAACGCTCCGTAAACGCTAAACTAGAGATATTGGTAAGTTATTGGTTATAAGGCCCAACGGGCCGTCTTACGAAAGCCCCACCCGTGAGGGTGGGGTAAAGTGGAATATGAATTTGAACCCCAACGAGAGTGTAAAGAAATAGCGATGATGACAAAAAGCAGTCTGATAGCGCTAGCTTTACACACAAATACTAAGGCATTTGATATTTTGTGGTGCCCACATTCTTGTGGGCTTTTAGCGAGGCTCCATGAGGCAGATGCTATTGAACATGAGAAGCCTGGGGTCACTAGCTTATGCTATACGTTAGTGTCCTTTGAATTGCCCACAGGAATGTGGGCACCACAGTG
>JAJFMA010000253.1 GCA_021772415.1 Chlamydiota bacterium | reverse complement strand
ATTCAAGGTGTTCAATTTCGCTGTGAAGACTTCTTCAAAAGCAAAATGAACGACGCTACCGTCGTGTATCTATATGGCACATGCCTAGAAGATGAGTTCGTCGCTAAGGTGGCAAAGAAGCTTGCGTTCCTGCCACAAGGCACAACGGTTGTCACCGTCAGCTACCCCCTCAATGACTTTTGTGAGAAAGTGCTCTACGAACATGTCGACGCCTTCGAAGCTCCTTTCACCTGGGGCAAGGCGTGGGTCTACGTTCAAAAGGTCCTGTAGAATCTGTCAGCTGATGGACGCAGTGGACGAGATGGACCGGATGGACGCAATGGACAGCACTTGTCTGTCTCATGAGGCCCGAAGGGCTGACTTAGGGTAGCCCCACCCGTGAGGGTGGGGTAAGGCAAAAAAACATCCTGAGCCCCATCGGGGCGACTTGTGGCCCCAGTTCATGCATGTTCAAAAGCAAACACCGGATCAAAAATCCGGTGTTGCTGTAAGAATTGCCTATTGCCAGATCTTTGAGATAACACCATTGATCTGCTGCAAGAGCTGGTCAATCTGCTGTGCCTTCGCCTGGTCGGGCTGTGTCTCTTGTCCAAGGCGTTGCTTCTCTGCTTCTAGCGTGCTCTTCAATGTATTGAGCACAGAACGGAGAGCTTCCTCCTGCTGTTGAAGAAGCTGTGATGGAGATTGCAACATACTGCTAACTAGGTTTCCAATTTGAGACCACGCTTGAGGGTTCCCTGTGAATGGAGAGACAACCGCAAATGCCAAATTCGTCACAAGAGTGGTGGCGACCATTCTGCTGTTGGTGACATGTGGGCACCAGTTTCCCAAGACCGGGACCACACTGTGATAGTCGTTGTAAGATTTTTTTATTTCCTTACCCAGGTCGAGGATGCTGTGGGTGTCTTTGTCCGCAATTTCACGGGTGTTAGCCTTCTGCTTATGATCACGAAGCTGAGCGAGTTGAAACAGCAAGATCAAAATGTTTTTGATGTCTGTCGCTTCGTCTAAGGCCTTTGTGACTTCACCGATGCGTGTCTCTACATCGGTGAACTTGACGTCTTCGGTAGGTGCATAATGACCTGCTGTGGGCTCTTTACCGAACCCTTGTGGGTGTTGGGGTGAAACAAACATTGTGTTGTCCTTTGTTTTTGCTTTCTTAATTTCTTCGTATAACTTGTCGTGCGAGATCGGCATTGCGCTGTAGTATGTCGGAGAATCGCTTGTAGAGGTCGGAAACGCCGTTCTTAAACGCCTTGTTCAGTGCCTTCAGGGTGCTGTCGATGCTCTGCTCTTTCATCTTAATTTTGTCGCTACGGAAATCGATGTCTCCGCGCATTTCTCCTGTCGTCACCTGAGAGGATGTTTTGCAATAGGTGCCGATGTATTTCGAGATCCATCCAAGCATGATCGCTGCATGGGGGAGCACCTTTGTGATAAAGGGGTGCTGCAGACCTGGTATGGTATTCATTGTGTTTTGGAGCCAAGGGGCTGCGTTGCCTAATGCTGTGGCTGCGGCGCCTCCATATGTGGTGAAGGCGTTTCCGATGGCTGCCCCAACACGTGGCAAGGCCCCTAAATGTCCCGAAGCTTGGTTGACGGCATTAGTGAGAGTGCCTCCTAAAGTGCCACCAAAGCTCCATAGGGTGCCTGCTCCGCCGACCTGAATACCAAACATAGGTACGGCAAGCGATGCAGCGGCGCTGACCCAACGCATGCCGTCTTTAATTGTTTTGTGGTAGCTCGCGCGCGCTTGCTGGCTATCTTCTCCGATCGTCTTCGACCAGGCGTTAGCCATACCGCTGTAGACGCCGATTTTGCTGTCTAGCAGTCCTGCCGTTCCTAGGGCTATCGCGCCTATCACAGCGAAGACGCCCCAGCCACCAGCAGTCGCTGCGGCGGGAAGGAGGATGACACCTGTCATCGCTAGGGTGCTATGTGCTGTCGCCTCCTGGAACCATTCGTACCAGTGATTGTCTTTAATTTTTTTGCTGAGCTCTTCTACCTTTTCAAAACGCGCCTTGGTTTCGAAGTCGAGCTCGCGATAGGTCTTCTGTAGCTTAGCTTGGAGGTATTCGAATTCCTCTTCCTTGTCCTTGGCAAGAGTTTTCATGAGCAATATCATGAGCATCTCGATGCCGACTTTGCCTTCAAGCTTGGAAAGCAGGTCCATGAGCTCTTTGCTGTCTTCCTGAAAACGCGCGAGCTCCTTCAAGTCGTGGGGAGTGATCTCACGTCCCGCAAAGACATTTGCTGTGCCGTCGGGGTTTGTCTCCGGGATGACGTAGCTTCTCTCGCCATTGTCAAAAGCTTGCTGAGCTCCGGCAACGAGGTACCAAACGCTTGTTCCCATCTGCGCAAAGCCGTCGAGGAGCTTGGTATATAGTTCCTGAACCCAGCCAGCGACGCCAGTGGAGTCCGCTTCCGCAACCTGCGGCTTGCTTTCAACCTTTGCGGGTTTTGCGTCTTTGGCAGACCAAAGGCTATAAACTGTGTTGACGGCGGCGTTGTAGGTGCCTCCAATCATATTTAGCCACGAAGCCGAAGGGCCACGCGAGGCGTCCGATGTCGCCAGCGGCGGCACATAAGCGGGTGTAGGCTCGCTCTTAGCCGAGGTAATTGTATCCATACCTCCCCAGCCACTTAGATCTTTCTGTGCAGCTTTAGGGGCCAGCACATCAATTTGTGAAGGCTTCTGCAGTAGCGTGTTGGGATCCATATTCAGTGTGTCAAACGCCCAAGGAGCCGGAGGACTAATCTTTTTCGCGTCTTCTTTCGCTGTGGCGACGGGATCCATGTCCAAGCCCACAAGAGGGTCGACGCCCATCTCGAAGCCTAGCTTATCTGGGCTGCGCTGCTCTGCCTGTATTTTTTCTAAGTCGTATCGTGTGACAGCCATAGTTGGCTCCTGCTCAATAAATCTATTATTTCTATCGGCCCGCTGCTGCGCGCATCTTGTGGACTTTGTCGTCGTGTATCGATTTCACGATCGAACGCGCCATCTGGACGA
>JAJFMA010000252.1 GCA_021772415.1 Chlamydiota bacterium | reverse complement strand
GAGGACTTTCTGGCGCATCGTGGTTGGATGAGTAGTGCCATGCACCTTAGCCGCCCGGGTTTGATTCCTTCGGAAGGCTTTAAGGAGTTTTTAGACGAATCGTCAGCCGTATCGAGACTCGACGGCTTGCGTGGGGGCCTTACGGGCTATGTCATCCCGGGTCAGCAGTCTTATACTTACAAGCTCCAACAGGCGCAGCAGGCTGCAGCGCAGACACTTCAAGCGCGGGATGCTAAAAAAGCCGCACTGGATACAGAAGTAGATAAGGGTGCCGCTGCGGACGTGCCTACAGTGAATAGGCTCAGGCAGGAGTACCGCGCCTTGAGTGAGCAGCATAGCCAAGCAAGTAGCCAGCTCAAGAAAGTAGAAGACATTCATCGACAGCATCAGCAGAAATATGAAAGCGAGCTAGCGCTCATGCAGACCTTGCATGCACGCATGGAGAGCAATCGGGCACAACTACAGTCGCTCCTTGAACGGAATGCTGCTGACGGCGGTTTTGGAGTGAATGAGGCCGGCGAAGACGTGCTCAAGAATAAGCAAAAGAACGAATGGCTTGCTACGCTCTCAAACATGAACCAACAAGCCGCCAGCAACAACGCGACTGTTGAAGCCATCATCGAGATGATGGGTGGTGCAGGCCTTTGGGACAACGAGAGAGCTCAGGCCGACTATGCGGAGTACGTCAAGAGACTAGAACAGTATGAGCAGCGTTATCAGGAGCTGCTCACAAAAGCCCACCAACATACTGAGGCTATTACTAAAGATGATGGTGGTTCTCACGCGCTTTGGCTGCAAGCTCTAGGCGATCTCAGTGCGGATGAACATAATGTGGGCTTAAAAGATGCCGCGGCCCAAGCACGAAAAAGACACCTTGATGCTCTAGAATTGCTGCATCGTGACGCTACTGCAATAGCTGCGCTCAAGCGCGAAGCGCAGGCTCACCTAAGAACTCTTGATAGCATCATACCAAAAGATGCCGATGTAGCTGTGGCACCTTGGCAGGAACCAAACGATCGACGCGAGGACCTTAAAGCTGTCATAGATGATGCAAATAAGTTCCTCCCTGAAGTCCATCAGATGCTACGTCTATTAACTCCTCCTAAACAAGACAAAGACGCAGTGCTTCCTGCCGTGTATGATGACGACGACGAAGGAGAAGAACTCGACGCGGCAGGCGTCTAGTAGTCGCTCCTATCTCTGTTGCGAAGAAACGCCCACATATGCTTTTTTAGAGTTAGATTCTCTAACTCAATAGCCTGCGAAGATTCATGCATATCGTACATATCGCCTCCGAGCTCGCTCCCGTAGCTAAAGTGGGAGGCCTCGCCGACATGGTGCTGGGCCTAGCGCGCGAAACCCAGTCACGCGGGCACCAGGTGACCTTTCTTCTCCCGAACTACGACTGTCTGCTGCGCCGTCACGTCGAGAACATGGAGAAGGTCGTAGGAGCATTCACCTGTTTCTACGAGGGAGAAAACCGCGCCTTTGAAGTGTGGAAAGGCACCGTTAATGGCTTACCTGTACTACTTATTGGCGATTACGCGCCGATGGCCTACTTTAACCGTGGCGTCGTCTACGGCGCCAGTGACGACATCGACCGCTTCATTTATTTCTCCAAGGCGGCTTTGGAAGCGCTGCATTTTTTAGATATCCGTCCCGATGTTTTGCACTGCCACGACTGGCCTACGGCGTTGGTGGGACCGCTGCTACGTGATCAATTTCATGACTCAACGCTGTCACACGCCAAGGTTGTCCTTACGCTCCATAACCTCGACTACCAGGGACGCTGCTCCGTCGACAACTTAAATAGAGCGGGTGTGGAAGGGCACATCTACCAAAGCCCCGATAAAATGGGCGACAACACATGGCCTGAGGCCATCAATTTAGTTAAAGGCGGCATCGTCTACAGCGACGCCTTCACCACCGTCTCTCCGACCTACTCTGAAGAGGTGCGCAGCCCTAGTGAGGGACGTGGCCTGGAGAATACCATCAACAGGCACCACGAAAAGTTTCGCGGTATTCTCAATGGCATCGACTACACCTACTGGAATCCCGCAGACGACAGCCACCTCACCCACCACTATACTGTGGAAGACCTAGAGACCCACGACACCACAGGCAAAGATGCCGCTAAGACTGCGCTGCGGGCACGCTTGAATTTGGAAGAATGCCCTCGTCCTATCGTCAGCTGTGTGTCACGCCTTGTGCCACAGAAGGGTGTCGAGCTCATGAAGCACGCTCTCTATCGCACCCGCGAGCTCGGCGGACAATTTGTATTGCTGGGCTCTAGTCCCGACGCTAGCTTACAAGCCCAATTTGAGGAGCTTCGCAGCGAGTTCGCTGAAGATCCACATGTACATCTGGTGTTGCGTAGCAGCGAGGAACTCGCGCACCAAATATACGCCGGCTCCGACATGCTTTTAATTCCCTCACTTTTTGAGCCCTGTGGACTCACCCAGATGATCGCCCTGCACTATGGCACCGTACCCCTTGTACGTTTGGTAGGGGGGCTTGCCGATACAGTCTTCGACATAGAAACGGCGCAAGTGACCGAAGAACTCCGTAATGGATTCACTTTTGAACACGCCACACCCGAAGGCGTTAATTGGGCACTAGACCGTGCCATCGCCTGCTGGCGTGAGCGGCCTCAAATATGGCATCAAACCGTTGTTCGTGGCATGCGCCAAGATCACAGCTGGAGCCAGCGCGCCAGCGAATACATCCAACTGTATGAGGACGCCCTCTCCAGGTCCGAGCCAGTGCCAATAGGCTAAGCCCACCAATAGCCAAAGAATGCCACAGTCAGGAATCTAGCTGGGAGTGTGTGTGGATACGGGAGAAGAATTTACCACCGAGCACACAGGGCCCACAGAGAAACTCCTTAATGCTTTTTACTTTTTTTTCACTAGCCCATCCTTCCTCCTTTCGGAGTTTGGCAACTATAGACGTAGGCTAGGCCCTAAGAACCGATCTTCATCTCTGTGATCTCTGTGGGCTCTTTGGTGAGTTTTTTCTATCTGATGGGAGTGTGTGGACATGGAAGAAGAATCTACCACAGAGATCACAGAGCCCACAGAGAGACTCATCAACCCTTTTCTGCTTTTCTTTCACTAGCCCACCCTCTCTATTTCCAGGGTTTAGGAGGCGCTAGCCGTGAGCTAAGACCTAAGAAGTAAGCCCCATCTCTGTGGGTTCTGTGGTGAGTTTTTTTTCGGTCTGATGGTAGTGAGTGTGGGTACAGCAGAAAACTTTGCCGGCGATGTCTAATGAATATTTTTAGCTATACCATGCTCCTTGTTGCTTATTGTTGTTACTGGTAAACTATTGTAAACCAATGAACGGTGAGATATTACATTGAACATTGCGACCTCCGTCACGCTACTGCGTATTTTCCTGACACCAATCTTTCTGTTTGTCTATCTAGAGCATCCTCTCTTTGGAATCAGCAGTGCCGGATTGCCCTACGTCTTGCTTGTATTGCTCGGCATCTCTGAGCTCTCAGACCTTGGAGATGGCTATTTAGCTCGCCGTTACAATCAGGTGACAGACCTCGGCAAAGTCCTAGATCCCATGGCCGATAGCATCAGTCGCATCTCTGTATTTTTAACCTTCACTCAAGCTCCTGTGAATCTTCCGATTTCTTTGATCTTTGTGTTCATGTGTCGCGACAGCGTCATCAGCACGCTACGAACTGTATGCGCTCTCAAAGGCTTTACGTTGGCAGCGCGCACGAGTGGTAAAATCAAAGCCGTCGTCCAGGCTGTCGCTGCCTTTATCGTCGTAGGACTTATGATCCCTCATTCTCTTGGCTATCTAAGTGCTAGTGACTTACGCATGTGGTCTACACTCACTGTTGGCGTCGCAGCCGTATATACGGTATGCTCCGGGATAGAGTACCTTTATACTAACCGCAAGTATGTGTTGAAGGTGCTTACCACAACACAAACCAAGGAAGCGGCATGAGCCTACAGCCATCAGCGTCTCCCGAAGTAATCACTGTCGGCGCTCCTGTAATCGACTATGTCTTGCAGGTAGATCACGACTTCGTTAAAGGATTGCGGCGCGGCCGCTGGGGCATGCAAGAGATCAATCAAGATCGCCTTAACGAGCTGCTTTCAAAGGCAAATACCCCCCCAACACTCACTCCAGGAGGCAGTGCCGCTAACACGGCTCAAGGCCTATCAAAGTTAGGTCATACCTGTGGACATCTCGGCGCTATTGGGAGCGACGCTAATGGAGACTACTTCCGCAAGCATCTCGAAAAACACACGATCGCCACACGCTTTTTCGTACAAAATAGCCCCACACGACAGGTTCTGTGCCTGGTAACACCCGACGGGCGACGTACCTTCCGCGCTGTGCCTGGTGCCGACACGGAGCTCACTCCAGAACAGCTTACGGCCGAGCACTTCTTAGGAGCGAAGCTAGTCCACATTGAAGGGTATTCCCTGCTAAACGATGGACTTACGGAACGGGCGATGCAGCTAGCCAAAGAAGTCGGCGCAGAGGTGTCTGTGGACCTCGCCAGCCACGAAATCGCCAAACAGCATTGGCATAAAATTTTGTACCTGGTCGAGAACTATGTCGACATCATCTTCTGCAATCGTGAGGAGATCACCGCTTTGGGTATGCGCAGCCCTTCCCATGGATGCCAGGTCCTTAGTGAGCTCTGCAAAATTGCCGTCCTGCTATTGGGTAGGCGTGGATGTTTAGTAGGTTCCTCCGACAGTATCCACGCGTATCCCAGCGAACCTGTTCCCGCCGTAGATACTACTGGGGCTGGAGACTACTTCGCTAGTGGCTTCCTGCATGGCCATCTGAATGGGCGGCCTCTTTCGGAGTGCGCACGCTATGGTGCTGTACTTGGAAAAGCTGTGGTGCAGCATCTAGGGGCGCATATTCCCGATGAAGCATGGCCGGCCGTCTTTGAAGAACTCAATAGGTCCCTTTCTACAAAGTAAGCGGGCTCTGTCTCGATTTTCAACATATCTATCATAAAAGCAGCAGGTTAACATCTTAGGTTTCCCGAGCAACACGTGATCATGTGAGGCACTCAAACTTCCCTCATAAGGCCCGAAGGGCCAGCTTACGATAGCCCCACCCGTGAGGGTGGGGTCAGGTAAAAAAACACCCTGAGCCCTCTCGGGTGGGGCTATCATAAGACGGCCCGTTGGGCCTCATGAGGGAAATGGTAGTGTCTTAGATAATTACGTGTTGATAGGGTGACCTAAGATGTTAACCTACGTTTTCTTATGACAAAAATGTCACAAGTCGAGTCTGTCACTCTGTGGTTCTTCTTCCTGGCGGATGTTGCCAAGCACTCTGGCAAGAAACTTAGTCTGAGAGGTTGAAGTTAACCTTGTCACGTAGCAAATAGATGCCCGTGAGGTTAAACAAGATAAGCATCACCTGCGTAATAGACATCACCACAAGAGCTTCGGATGTGTCTACGAAAGAAAAGAGAAAAAGCGCCACCACAGCATAGACATAGAAGATCTTGCGTCCCCATTTAGGCCCTAAAAACTCGGCGCACTTAAGGCCCACACAGAAATATGCTGTAATCGTCGAAAAGCCCAACAACGTCAAAAATGTCGGCATGAAAATGTCCATGTGGGGGAAGTGCATACCCAAAGCTGTCTGCACAAGGAGACTTGCTTCTATAGGCTTATCCCACACCCCTGTCACAAGTATCAGTAGGATAGACATCGTACATATTAAGAATGTATCGAGGAAGATGTCCATGATCGCAAGCGCAGCCTGTCGCCTGTTGTCGGTGTTGGAGCTCTCGCTATGAATCACCGAGGCATACCCCACCCCAACATCAGTTGTATAGCAGCCGCGACGAATACCTTGAGTCACGGTGACTAGCAAACCGCCGATAGTTCCTCCTACGGCAGCATGAGGGGTAAAGGCATAAACAAAGACATCATACAACACACCAGGTATTGCGCCCGCATGCTGGTAAAGCACCCATAGCCCCATCACGAAATAGATCACGAAGAAGACGGGAATCATCAAACTTGAGATAGCACCCACACGGGCAACACCGCCACGTCCAGCATAAATCACCAGACCAAGAAGCAGAAATGTCACCACTAGGTGGTTAAGGCCAAAGTTTATCGAGATACTGCTTGTAGCCACACGAAATTGGTAGATCTCTACCCCATAGACACACAGCAACAGCGAAACAGCTATCGGAATCCACGACCACTTGAAGGCGTGCTTCAAGAAATACATCGGACCGCCGCTGTACCCACCTGCAGGATTGTGAACGCGGAAACGCATTCCTAGGTACAGCTCAGAATATTTGAGGATCATCCCAAAAAGTGCCGTCACCCATACCCAAAAGAGTGCTCCTGGTCCTCCGATTTGCACGGCTGTACATATCGCGACAACATTCCCAATACCAATGCAGCCCCCCACACAAGCGAAGAAGGCTTTGATAGGATGCACTCCCTCGGCGTCAGCAGTGCTAGTTTTAAGGAAGCGAACAAAGTTGCGTACGGCAAAAGGAAAGCGGCGTACCTGGACACAGCGCGCTTTGATAGTGACGAGCAGCCCCAAAAAAAAGACCAAGGGGAATCCAATGAAATTCCACAACTGGTCGTCTAGGACATTTAATAAGGAAAAGAATTGCTCAACCACTTAAAAAAACTCGCAGGAAAATGATAACAAAAAAGAACCCATAGGGTCCTTGAAAACGCTATAAGTCTATCGTCAAAAGTGTTAATTGTCAACTATTTGGTTCAAAGTTTGCCGAGAGAAACGCCTCGCGCCAATGGTACTTATCCAGAAGGCCATCGGTCGCTCTACCCATCATGTGATAGGCAATATAAGCGGCCTCCACCGAAGCTAGCCCCTGCTCTGGATTGGCGCAGTCCTCTTGTTTACGTGGGTATGCTGTGCGAAAGTGCTTTGGCAAGGTCCGCCGCACACAGTGGGTGGTCTGCTGCTGGATCTGCCGTGCCATTACTTCGGCATAACGCCATGTTCCGTCAAGGATAAACAGCCCCCTGTGTGCGTCAGCACTAGATACCTCGGGAGCTCCATCCATCACCAAATAGATGTAGTCGTTGAGCTGAGGAACAGTGTCTTTAGGGTATGTATAGAAGATGAAATCGTCGCGACTTTCAAGGCCGCGGAGGCTGCACTTCTTTAAGTTTTCCTTACGATGCCTAAGAACAACTGTTGGGGGGTAAAATTGCATTATTTGCTCGATTCGTGTATGATGATCAGCTGATAAATTGTACTGTTACAAGGTCTTTACTACTGTAAAGTGTCTTGAAATATGAGAACATTGGAGCATTTAATGAAAGACTTAAGAGTTATCTTAGCGACTTTAGCCTTAATGAGCAACGCCTGCTACGCTGCAGATCCGTCTCCTGGTATCAGCTCCAACGCTCATAGCGAACGTGGCCAAATTCAATGGCTCACCAGCTATGAAGAAGCCGTCAAACAGTCCGAAGCCACCGGCCGACCTATCGCACTATTCTTCACTGGAAGCGACTGGTGCACATGGTGCAAGCGCCTCGAACAAGAAGTGCTGCATACCTCAGAATTTGGCCATATGACAGCCGACCGCGTGATTTTTGTAGAACTAGACTTCCCCATGCACAAACCTCTCGATCCCCAGCTAGCGCGTCAAAATCAGCAACTTAAGGACAAGTATAACGTCCAAGGCTTCCCCAATCTCGTTCTTACAGACTCCAAAGGTAAGCGCATCGGAGAGATGGGCTACCAAAAGGGTGGTGGAGAGAAATTTGGGCGCCAGCTACTGGCAAAAGTCAGCAGCTTCCGCGATCATGACGCATCGATCAAGGATTTAGGGAAGCAGCGCCTCACCCACGCTGAGCTACGCGACCTCTATCAGAAGGCGCGCGAGCTTGGGCACCGTGATGACATCGTGTCGATCCTTGAAAAAGGCCTTAAGAACGACAAAGATAACTTCTTTCAACTCGAGAAGTATCGCTTCCTGCTAAGTGAAGGTGAGATGCACGACCGAGAAGCCTTAGTCCTTAGAAACCGCATTTTGAGTGGCAAGGACGAAGCCCTACGTGCAGCCCACTACAATGTCGCTATCATCGAATTCGAAGCGTTGCACGACCAAATGAAGCGCAACAAAACGCACGCAGCCCTAGCCGTAGCACCTTTAGTTGACTACGTAGAGCGCTTCGGCAATGAAGATGTCGACAATGTATGGCGCATGCAGATGACGATCTCGCAGGTATACCTCGAGAAAAATGCTTACCCAGAAGCGCTTCGCTATGCTGAAAGTGCGCGCTCCGCGGCTCCTGCGCAGGTTCAGCCTAACATTGATAAGGCCATCACCTACATCAAGAGCCAGTCAGGCGCCTGATTGGTCTCAGTCAGTATAAAAGGGAAATAGGGCTGGCATACTCCAGCCCTCCCTTTTTTCTTTAGCCACAGATCTCCTCAGATTTTCACAGATCGCCACAGATAAGCATGTTGGAAAAACTGCTACGTGTGAGTATCTGGGCTACTCTGCTCGCCTCGGAATTTACCTCCAAAGAAGGCATGGATAGCCTTATCCAGACTAGCTCAGGGTGCTTTCAGAAAGATAGAAATTTAACGCAAAGAAGCAAAGGCGCTAAGACGCAAAGTGGGCTGACAAGAGTATAGTGGTCTCCAAATTCCGGACATTGGGGACCACTATACTTTTTTCTTTGCGTCTTAGCGCCTTTGCTTCTTTGCGTTAAAATCTCCGGCTTGAGTTGAACACACCAAATGCCTACACGTACCGCTCTTATCTGTGAAAATCTGTGACTAAAAACTTAGACGTCGCGCTAGCCAGCGCCTACTAATGCAAGAAGTTCGGCTTGGATGTCCTGCATCCTAGCGTGACGGGCACTATGCTTGGGGCGTATATGAATTTCTATACCCGCAGGGAACTGCGAGGAATTGAGGCGATATGCCTCGCGCACAAGACGCTTGAAGCGGTTACGCTCATGGCTCTTGCCATATTTGCGTGTGACGGTGATTCCCAATTTCGGGGTATCGGCGCGCCCCTGACGTTGTTCGACGACAATAAGCTGCCCGGCTCGCTTTAAGCTATCACGACCGAAGCGACGGTATTGATAGCGGTGTCGAAGCCGAGCAGTTTTTGGGTAGCCGTAGCTCAAACAGTCAAAGACTTGCGACCGCGGGCGCGGCGTGCATTGATGATCTTACGACCGGAAGCAGAGGACATGCGCTTACGAAACCCATGTTCATTCTTACGGCGTCTTTTACTCGGTTGGTATGTGCGTTTCACGTTGTATCCCAGTGCGTTTGGAATTATTCTTTCAGCACCTAGGATACCAATGCCGGCAATAATTCGCAAGATTTTAGGGATAAGGTCTCTCTTCACCTCTATTAGGCATATAAGCTATACTTCTGGGTATGAGTGACAAAGAACGACTTTCACCCGACTATTGGACCCCAGAAGGGGCGCGGCCACGCCTGTTTTTAGCTCCTATGGAGGGCCTAGGTGACCGTTTCTTCCGTCAAGCCATGTCAGAGCTTGGAGGTTTCGACGAAGCCTGCTCCGAGTTCATTCGCGTCCCCAAAAACGCCCATGTGGCGAGCCTTGCCCGGGTATACAACTCTATTGAAACGGCCCCTATTCCTATCGCCGCACAGATCATGGGCGAAGACCTCGATCACGTCGCTGCCATGACTATTGAACTCGTCAACAGAGGAGCTCCTCGCATCGATTTAAATTGCGGATGCCCGTCTAATACTGTGACAGGCCGCGGCGCAGGCTCCAGTCTTTTGCGCACTCCCGAGCGCCTACATGACATTGTCAAGGCTATCGTCAACGTAAGCACTGTTCCCGTCACTGCTAAATTACGGTCCGGTTTCGAGGACACTTCGCTACTCGATGAAAACCTCCTCGCCGCCCAAGATGCCGGCGTTGCTTTCATTACATTGCACCCAAGAACAAAGAAGGAAGGCTACGCCCCTCCCGCCCGATGGGACCTTATCGCGCGTGCTAAAGAAATACTAAGTGTCCCCGTCGTCGGTAACGGGGACATCATCTGTGTTGACAGCGCCCTAGAAATGCTCAAGCAAACAGGCTGCGATGCTCTAATGATCGGCCGGGGAGCCGCCCAAAATCCATGGATCTTCCACGAAATACGCGCCCATTTTGCTAGTGAGCCCTCACCGCGCAATGCCCAAGGTGTCATCACATTCATTCGCAGGTTTCAAAGTCTGATAACCGACGTTATGCCTGTAAAAACCCAAGTTAACAAGCTGAAGCAGCTGGTAAATTTCTTATTTGGTTCTTGCCCGGACAAGCGTAAAGAGCTGTTACGCATGCGTTGCAGTGACCCTAGCGATTTGGCTGATGTGATGGTCTTGGAGTTATCTGGAGAAACCCGTTGAAAAGAATGTTCCCGTTGGCTATAAATGATGTTTGAAAACTCTTTAGCACAACTGGATAAGTTCCAATCATGAAGACGAAGGCATCTATTAAAGCAGACCCGAGCAAAGGCGACAAAATCGTCCGCCGCCGAGGAAGGCTATACGTTATCAATAAGCGCGACCCAAACCGCAAGCAGCGCCAGAAGGGCCCTGCCCTGAAAAAGTAGAGTAAGGACACATTCATGGCCAAGAAATCCGCAATTGCCAAGCAGAAGCGCCGCGAGAAGCTTGTAAAACTCAAGTGGGACCAGCGCCAAGAGCTTAAAAAACGCAGCATCGATCCTTCCCTCGACGAGGAAGACCGCGAGCAAGCGCGTATTAAGCTTAACAAAATGCCACGCGACGCATGCCCAGTTCGCCTGCGTAACCGCTGCCAGCTTACTGGCCGCCCTCGTGGTACGCTGCGTAAGTTTAAGCTATCACGTATTTGCTTCCGCGAGATGGCGTCATCGGGTCTCATCCCTGGCGTCACTAAGGCTAGCTGGTAAAAATGCACATCTTACCGGGTTTGGACGCTGGTTCGAACCCGGAAAGATCTCCCCCCCGCATTTAGATGGATATTGGTAGTTTCTGCTTAGATACTGCGACGCCTCTTAGCAACCTACCACCAGATTCCTCCTATCGTGACGCGTTAAAAGCTCCAGATATTACTGACGTTTATGCCAACCCTGACGAGCAGCTGGCACTACTGTATAGACGCATTCGCGGGTCTGTACGTGGATGTTCACAAGAGGATGTCTTCAAAGCCGCAGCATGCGTCTATTTTAACACAGTGATGAAGGTGCCGACATGGTTGATGGCCGAAGGATATACCAGGCACTTTAACCGTGTGATGATGCTGTGTCAGTATTTTCCAGCCCCCGATCTACTGGCCGCTCGTACGACAGTAGCACGGTATATCGACCCGCAGGATGATCGTTACGCAGCACTATTTGCTCCAGATACCCCAAAACCCTTTGGGACGATGGCAGACACAGCCATCAATAGGGCCTGCCTCCATCTCACATTCAATGTGTTGCCCAACGAAGTAGGGTCTCCTAACGCCATTATCACACTAATTGATCGCTTACGTCCGTCGGATCCCGTCTATAAAATACTGTTTGGACGCATTGTCCACCGGATCGCGACCACCGAAATAGAACCTGATAGGTGCAGCGGCATCGTCGCACGAATGCGCTCGCTGCACGCTCCTTTAGAAGCTACTCAGGAGGCCATTAACAGCCTTTTCGCAGTTCTTGTCGAACGAGCTGAATCAAGGCAAGAAGCTATATGGGCTGGAATTGCTAGAAATCTGGCACGTAAGCACAACATGCACTGGTCATGCAACTATGCACATGAAGTCGCCACTGGGATTTTACGTAACAATGCATTGCAACAAACTATTGTGCCGCCACTTCGATAAAGAGATATTTGCCCCTGCCAGTATTCATGCCAGGGGCTAACGACTTAGAGAAGTGGCCAGCCCTTCGGATTAAACTTCGGCGTCGTCGGACAAGAGGGACTGTAACTCCTCGAGGTCTTTGAGATACTGCCAGTTCTTCATGCCTTCGCTCCACAGGTATGTGTCTGAGTCGACACTGCCATCTTTGAACTGGTCTTGTAGGTCAGCGAACAGCAGTGGACCGACCTGTGTTCGATCAGCATCGAGATAGAACCAGTCGCGTTCAACAAGGGGAATATCTGAAGGGTCTAAGCTGTGAGCTTGAGGAGCGACGACCTCTTCTTTGGTACCCTTTCCCTGGTCCCAGGACGAGTCATTCAATCCGGTTTCCGGAAGGCTAGCACTGGTCTCAATAGGACCTACGGGCTTTTCTCGTGTAGCGGGGGGGAGTATAAAAAGCAGGATAAGCGCGAGTAGCCCCAGCAAGATCCCTAAGAAGAACCAGACGATAGGGTCGCGTCCACGTTTTTGTGCAAAATGCGCACATAGTGCCGCTGACAGACAGAGTCCCAAGCCAATAATGATCATATCCAACATAAATGCGACGAGCTCCTTAAATCCTTACAAAACAGCTAAACGCGTAGTATACCACAATGATGTCATTTATTTCCCTACTGGCAGTGAAACTCAGCCCTTGGTATGTTGTCTGAGGTTTCAAAGGAGGCTTCTAATGAGAACAGCATTTACATTTGATGACGTCGCACTAGTTCCACAATTTAACAATGTTCCCTCTCGCACCGAACCAAGCTTGGAGAGCTGGCTCACGCGTGACCGCAAGATAAAGATACCGTTGATTGCCTCCAATATGGACAGTGTGATTGGGCAAGAATTAGCAGATATTTTAATAGAATCTGGTTCCTTGCCGATTTTTCACCGTTTTTGTCCATTTGACGAGCAGCTCGCATGGGTTAAGCGCTACGGCAGTAATACCTATGTTTCTTGTGGGCTCCACCATATCGACGAAACACTCAAGTTATTGGATGCCGGCGCCGCCGGTGTGTGTATCGACGTAGCTCATGGCCATTCCGACAAAATGTTCCATCTCATCGAGCAGCTTAAGAAAGCCTTCCCTGATCGCGATGTCATTGCGGGTAACGTCTGCACCCCTATGGCGTACCACGATCTTGTTAATGCCGGCGCCGATGCTGTCAAAGTTGGGGTAGGTCCCGGGGCCGCGTGTACAACACGCATGGTCACAGGCTTTGGTGTACCACAGTTTAGCGCCATTAAAGAATGCGCTAAAGTTGCAGACAAGCTACGTATTCCGCTGATTGCAGACGGAGGCATCCGCACGGGACGCGACGTCGTCCTTGCACTAGCTGCTGGAGCTAGTACAGTGATGATTGGCAAGCTCTTTGCTCTGACGGGTCAGAGCGCAGCTCCCAAACGTCAAAGCCCCGAAGACGTTAGTGTACTTGAAGCCAAATACCGTGGCCAGGCAAGCGAAGACTTCCAGACCGACTACTACGGCGCTCTCAAAGACAAGACTGTCGCTGAAGGAGTAGATTTCTGGGCTGCGGTCTCAATGTCGTCACAAGAATTAATCGAGCGACTTCTGGGGGCCGTGCGCAGCGGAATGACCTATGGGGGTGCCCGCAGTATAAAGGAGCTACAGCGTAAAGCGGAGTTCGTTCATGTGATGCCCTCCTACATGGGCGAAAGTGCACCAAGGCCACCTCAGAGCGCTAAACGCCAATCTACAGCAAGCGAGGCAACTGTAGGGGTGTAGGGAATACGGTAGCTCGGTGGTCTGTGACCCGAAAGGCAGGTAGATTATTGTTTTTAAGGCCCAACGAGAGTCTAACGAAATGGACGGGGTAGGCTTCGCAGCAGTCGACTTGTCTCAAAAAGAAATCCGTCCTGAGGCCCGAAGGGCTGACAACCTGCATAGCCCAGGGCAGCGCCCTGGGAAAGTCCAAAATACATTCTGAGCGCTGTAAGTGCGACACATCCATGCGAAACATGTGTCGCACTTACAGCGCTCAAAAACTTAATTAGCCTACCTAGGGCTACGCCCTAGGCTATACAGGTTACAGCCCTTCGGGCCTAAAAAAAGGTAACATTGCATTTCTTTACACTCTCAACAAGGCGGCTTGTGGCCCCGATTCATGGATCCGGAGAAGAACGTGCTTCGCATTACTCATGGCATTGGATAAAACGCTCTGCGTCGGTTTAATCCGCTGGGCCACAAGCCGCCCCGAGAGGGCTCAGGGTGCTTTTTTGCTTTACCCCACCCTCACGGGTGGGGCTATCATAAGTCGACCCTTCGGGCCTCATGAGAATATAGAAACATTTCAACTAATTCCGAGGATTCTTGACACTCTCGTAAGGCCGGCTTATCACACAGAGAGTATTGTTGAAATGATTCTTACAGCGAAATCGCGGTTCGTGGGAATCAGTTCTTGTTTGAATCCCCGTTTTGACAAGATGACAATGCGAGTCTCAAAAACTAAAGAGCCTTTTGAACAATAAAGAGGCTAGGGGCACGGCGGCGGTTAAGCCAAGAGTGTTGACAGCAACTCCAGAGCTTCTTATCGAGACTTTGAAAGAACGGAATGAGTTGCTCGAACTCTTGCATCCCTTCGTCGTGCCCGGGGTACGCTGTAACACTAATGCAGCCTCCGGGTTGCACAAGAACTAGCGCATTCTGAAGACTTTCTAGCGTCGTCGTCACGCATGTGGTGACTCCCTTGTCGCCACCTGGGAGATATCCCAGGTTATAGACAATAAGTTTTACCGATTCCTTGGCTATAGCAACAGGGAAGTTCTCGTGACTCTGTTCAACAAGATGAATACGGGAGAGTTCTCCTGGAGCCAGAGCAGCTTCAAGTCTTTTCCGCGTATTCTCGATGGCGCTAGGTTGCACATCGACGGCGTATAAGCTGCCTTCGTTTTCACTTAAAGCAAGCTGCGCGAGTAGTAGCGTGTCATGACCATTTCCACACGTTGCATCGATAACTAAATCTCCAGAAGCCACCAGTGACTTCCAGTAGCTGTGCGCAACGTCGAGGTGCGACTGAAACAACGGAAAATGCATCGCATGGACCTATACAGGTGAGTACACAAACTTAACAACGAATAGCGCCGCCAACACCCACATAAGCCAGTGGACTTCGCTAACGCGCCCCGTCAACAGCTTGATGATAGGGTATAGCAAGATACCAAGGGCAATACCTGTGGAGATGCTAAACGTCAACGGAATGGCAAGGACTGTAAGAAAGGCAGGTATCGCCTCTGTGGGATCTACCCAGTCGACAGCTCCCAGTGTTTTAAGCATCTGTGCACCGATAATAATGAGCGCTGGAGCTGTGGCAAACAGCGGTATCGACGAGGCTAATGGTGACAGAAAAAGTGCGACACCAAAAAGAATAGCGACAACAACAGCAGTGAGACCCGTGCGGCCGCCCGCGGCAATACCTGCTCCCGATTCAAGATAGGTTGTCATAGGCGACGTTCCCGCCAAAGCGCCGACCGCAGTGCCAAAGGCGTCCGTATGAAAGATACGCCGAGCCCTAGGAATCTTCCCTTGTGCATCGCGAAAATGGCCCTGTTCCACTAATCCCGCAACAGTGCCTGCTGCGTCAAAAATAGCGATAAAGCTAAATGCAAATACAATCCCAATGAAATCGGGATGTAGTGCTCCCCATAAATCGAGCTTAAGTAGAGTCGGCCAAGGACTAGGAGGCCTAGCGAAGACGCCATTCCATTCGACAATACCGACAATCCAAGCGAGGAACCATGTGAGAAGGACACTCGACAGGATAGCTCCGGGGATCTTGCGCGCCCAGAGCACTGTTGCGCTCACCAAGCCTACACATGCAAGAACACATTGCCATGAAGTGAAGGTGCCGGCACGCACTAATGTGACGGGATCAGCTTCAACCAGTCCGATATTTTTAGCTCCAATAAAAGCCAAAAATAAGCCAATACCAGCCGTAAGAGCTGCCCGTAAACTCGCTGGAAGGGCCTCGATGATCAGCTCTCGGATTCCACAGATGTTCAGAATAAAAAAAATCACGCCAGCCCAAAAGCAAGCGCCTAGAGCTGTCTCCCAAGGAATGTGATTACCGAGGACTAAAGTATAGGCAAAAAAGGCATTCAACCCCATCCCGGGAGCTAGCCCAAAAGGGTAATTCGCGTATAGCCCCATCACCAACATAGATGCTGTAGCGGCAATGATTGTAGCTACCATTACAGCGCCAAAATCCATACCAGCTTCTTGAAGAATAAGGGGATTCACGAAGATGATGTATGCCATCGTAGAGAACGTCGTCAGTCCCGCCAACACCTCGGTACGCACGTTGGTGCCATGCTTCGATAGCTGAAACCAGTGCTCAAGCAGCCCGCGCATGCAGCCTCTACCTTTGGGTCCCAGCTGAAGTAGTAGCCTCAGCCTCGTCCGCGGAAGCCTCCAAAGGTATTCCCGAGTTCTCCGACTCCAGCGCCTGCACTACTTGGTCGGTACGGCGCCGATGCCTTTCCATCTGCTCAGATGGGATCACGTTCTTGAATACTACGTGTACACAGGAGACATGCAAACCTGTTAAGCGTGTAACCTCACGCGTAACCTTCTCTTGGATTTCGTCGGCTTTCTCTGGGATAGACACACCGTAGGCCACGTTGATTTCAACGCGAATCTTCACTGAGTGGTTTTTGTTGTCTTGCTCTGCAACGACACCTTTAAGGCCATCTACTCGACTGCGACCGAAGATGTTGTCGATGAAGTTGTTTTCGGTAAGGGCAACATCTTCGACTTTCCCTAAACAGTGTAGAACGATGGCCTGAAACACGCGGTTTTCAATATCTCGTACATAGACCGTTTCTGGAAGCTCAAATTCCTTAGTATCTACTTTACCCTTTTCAAAGCGCTTCTTCAGATTGTACATATTTGCCATCCCCGTAGTGCATCGTTGTGCTTATAGAACATATCATACCACGCTCTCGCAAAATTCGGAAAGCAGTGCCATGCTGTTGCGCTTAAGAAAAGAAAATACTACTTCGTTCCCATTCCTACGACAGTACGGTAACAGAGTAGGAGGTGTTCGACCCCATTCATTGCACGGTGTGGACGCTGCTCTTTGTCCAAGCCAAACTCTTCTGCAATCGAGTCCTTGGAGAGAATTAGACGCTCAGGCCAAGAAAGACCGTCGGCTTGGCAAGCTGTCATCTTTAAAGCCCAGTACATCGAAGCAAAATCCAACCAATGGTAGGGCCAACGAAGCTCTTCCTGGGTATAGATATCGATGAGTTGCGCAAAAAATGCCCTATCGAAGGCAGGGTTTTGGCAAATAAATACCGCGCGTCCCCGTTCTACTTCGAGATCTGCAAAAAGAGACTTCACCTCCGAGGCCACCTCTTGTTCGCTCTTCCCCTGCTGGACTTCGTCCCAGGTGAAGCCGTTAACCTCAAGACTCACTGGGTCGCTGAGGTCCCAAACTTCTTTGGATTGTCGTACGAAGTCCTGAAAGCGTGCTCGACATTCGCCAGTGGCGAGATCAAACACCTGGAAAGCAACTTCAATAACCCTGTGCTTGGTGGGATCCAAGCCAGTGGTCTCTAAATCAAGAAAAATACCAAGCATCGTTGCGAACTCCCTCCGAGAGCGGCTACTATTGTCAAGCGGCGAAGGGCGGGTGATGCTATCAAAAGAGCATTTTATCAGCAAGCTCGCCCATGAACAACTGTCAAGAAACCTCAATATGCCCATTCTTTGAGCCCGAAGGGCTCAGATGTTATAGCCTGGGGTATTGCCCTTGTGATTACCCAAAATTTGTAAATAAATATTCGAATTCAGGTTCTTTTCGTTTCCTCAATCAAACGCAATGAGTTCCCTCATGAGGCCCGAAGGGCCAGCTTATGATAGCCCCACCCGTGAGGGTGGGGTAAAGCAAAAAAGCCTCCTGAGCCCCAGCGAGGCGGCTTGTGGCCCCAGCGGATTAAACCAGCACAGAGCTTTTTATCAAATGCCTTGTGTGATGCGAAGCACGTTCTTCTCCGGATCCATGAATCGGGGCCACAAGCCGCCCCGAGAAGACTCAAATTCACATTCCACTTCACCCCACCCTCCCGGGTGGGGCTATCATAAGACGGCCCGTTGGGCCTCATGAAAACATACATGTATTTGGAGCGCCTGCGAGGTTTCCTGACACTCTCTAAAGAACTCAATATCCCTATTACGCCTACCCCGGACCGCGCCCAAGGCTATACGTCTTGTCAGCGCTTCGCGCTTGAGCACAAGATCGTAGCTACTCGGTACATGTTTTAGGCTACCGCTTATAAGACGTAGCCCGGGGAAGGCGTAATAGGATGTTAAGCACAGTCTCTATGTAAAATTTTTGTTGAACTTCCCTATCGCCCTGGGCCGCAAAAAAAAGGGATTGCTGACAGAAGAAAAAAGAGTTATAAATGGTGTCTACTGGCAGTCATCTAATAGTAATTAAACCCTGCCCCGCCCCACATGATTAAGTCCGTGACGCGCTTTTTCTGTCGATTCCGCCACCCCATCTCGCTTCCGGAGGAGGTGGCTTCGGCCCTGGGGATCCAACTCTCCAATTTCATGACAGTCAACGAAGTTCTCGGCAGACTTGCCAGCCCTCAAGGGCGCCCCACACTCCTGGAGCGCTATATGCCCCGCGAAGATGCAGAAGCCCTATTCACCTCAGCGATTCGAAAAGAACGTTTTTGCCAACACACGCTCTTTTCCTACTGTTTTGGGGGTAACTGGATGGAATTCGTCTTACAGTTCGATGACGATGCGCGTTTACGTCGCATTTATGTCCAACACAAAGATATCCACAACGAAGCGGGACTCGAGCTTCCTCTTAAGCGCTAAGTCGAGTAGTTTTTCTGGGGGACAATGTCGCATGATGGTATACTGCGGCAGTTAAGAACACTCTTTTACCCCCTTTTTGTATTCATGGCAGTTCCACCGCAAAAATTTCGTGAACTTACCTTTCAAGTTCTCTATAGCATAGATATTACAGACTCATCAGCCGATCAAGTTGTCCCCCTGCTGTCCAAAGAGCTTAAGATTTCAAAGCAGGTAGTTCTTGAAGCTCGCGACCGTGCCAATAGAATTTTAGCTCTCTGCCCTGAGCTGGACGCGGACATTGGTGCAGCATCGGACGCATATGAGTTTGGACGCATCCCTTCAGTAGAACGGAACATTTTGCGCCTGGGGCTATTTGAGCTTTTACACGACGATACGATCCCACCGAAAGTCGCTCTTACGGAAGCTATCCGGCTTTCACGTAAGTTTAGTTCCGCTGAATCTGGGCGTTTCGTCAACGCCATCTTGGACCACATATACAAAAAGTCCCTAGGAGTCGCTAGCGACGCTTCAGCGATAGCATCGTCACTGGAAGAGCTATCTCAAAGTGTGTCCCACGCCAAAGATGTCATCATAGAAGCAGAGAAGCCCCAAGAGGAGCAGTCGGAGGATTCATAGGTGTCAGAAGATCTCCTAGATTTCAAGCGCGACCAGCCTCTGAGTGCTTTCTCGACTTTCCGTATCGGCGGCCCAGCACGGTGGTGGGTTACCGTTAGCAGCATCCCAAAAATGCAAGAAATCCTTCGTCACTGTACTGAGAAACATATACGCTACATGGTACTGGGTAAGGGCTCCAATGTTCTTTTCGACGATCGTGGATTCAATGGTCTTGTCATTCACGCGAAAATAGATTTCTGCGAAGACCTCACTGATGGGCGCTACCGTGTCGGAGCAGGGCACAGCTTTTCAAGGCTCGGTGCCTTCACCGCTAGACGTGGATATGCAGGCTTGGAGTTCGCTTCCGGCATCCCCGGCAGCGTTGGCGGCGCAGTTTTCATGAACGCGGGCGCCAACGGAATAGAGACCTGCGAACATCTTGAGAGCGTTGAATTTGTCGACCCTAGCGGGAGTTTAAAGACATTTAAGCGCGAAGAACTGGACTTCTCTTATCGAAGCTCTTCGTTTCAGCACTGGGGTGGAGCTATTGTAGCGGCGACCTTCGCACTCAAGCCAGACCCCGAAGCTCGGCAGCGCCAGATTGAGATCGTACGCTATCGCCAAGCTACGCAACCGTATGGCGACAAGTCAGCAGGGTGCATCTTTCGCAATCCCCAAGGATCTTCTGCCGGAAGCCTCATCGATGCCAGCGGCCTCAAAGGTACACGCATTGGGGGCGCAGAGGTGTCACCACGACACGCCAATTTCGTTGTTAACTGCGAAGGTGCCACCAGCGAGGATGTTCGCAACCTGGTCGACGAGGTACGTCGTCAGGTTCGCGACAAAATGGATGTCCTGCTTGAGAGTGAAGTCCGATACATCCCCTACGACGTCGAGCACGAGAATGAGTGAGTTTCGCGCCGACCTACACTGCCACTCAACTCATTCAGACGGCACCTATAGTGTTAAGGAGCTTATCGTCCTAGCTGCTGAATTAGGTTTGAAGGGCCTCTCCATCACAGACCATGATAGCACCGCAGCCTACCCCAAGGCTTTTGAGTTAGGGGCTGCCCACGATGTGTTGATCGTCAGTGGCACGGAATTATCCTGCGTCCATCGTGGCCACGGCGTCCATATCCTCGGTTATGCCTTCGACCCCGAGCACAGCGCTATACAGAAGTGGTGCCAGCAGGCACAAAATGCGCGACGTCAGCGCAATGAAAGCATCCTAAGGGAGCTGCATCGCATCAACCTGTCCATCACAGAAGAAGATTTGCTGGAGGCAAATCCCCAGCTTAAATCCACCACAACACGTGGCCGTCCTCACATCGCGAATGCTATGGTCGCTAAGGGTTACGCACGCAGCATCCAACATGCTTTTAAGAGCTTCTTAATAGAAGGATGCCCTGGCTTTGTAGGATGGGACCGCGGCACTGTCGAAGAAGGTATCGCAACAATTCATGAAGCCGGCGGGCTTGCGGTTCTGGCTCATCCACATATTGTGAAGAATGGATCGATCGTGCGAGATATGCTCGCCATGCCTTTTGACGGAATCGAAGGTCATTACGCCCGGTTTCCCCTCGATAAAGAACGCCGCTGGCTTGACGAGGCGCAGACCCGTGGCCTTCTGTTGACAGGAGGTTCCGACTTTCACGGAGCTGTTAAGCCCGGGCAACCTCTAGGGTGTTCCTGGGCACCGGAAAATACCTTTCAACATATCTACAAGCACATGCACGAGGCTACAGAATCATGAACCACGCGAAATATGCTGACACACTACGTGCATTGTTTGCCCTATCGAGCACAGCAGTAAATAAGCCGATGACTTTGGATAGTGTCATCGATCTGAACATTCATCTCAATCATCCAACACATACATACCCCTCGGTACATGTCGCAGGAAGCAATGGGAAGGGCTCGGTCGTCACGAAAATCTCGAGCGCCCTAACAAAGGCAGGGTACCGCGTCGGCACGTTCACCTCTCCGCATATCTCTTCTTTCCGCGAACGTATCACTATATCGGGTAATCCCATCACAGAAGCTCAGGCAGTCGAAGGCTTGAATACCCTAACGCGTTTGTGCCAGCAGCACGAGATAGAAGCGTCCTTCTTTGAGCTCACCACCTGTCTAGCTTTCCACCACTTCGCCACACAAGAGGTCGATATCGCTGTCGTCGAAGCAGGGCTCGGAGGACGCCTTGATGCCACCAATATCCTCACTCCCATTCTTTCTGTCATCACATCGATAAGCCTGGAACATACGCGTATTCTCGGCGACACCCGAGAAGCCATCGCCCAAGAAAAGGCGGGCATCATCAAATACAAAACCCCCGTCGTAGTGGGCCCGCACGCCGATTTGCCCGCGGTCCGCAATATCGCCTTCGAAAACTCATGCGACTACATCGTGCCCGAGGGGCCCTACGCCAGCTACGACGACGAAAATGCGGCCATCGCTCAGGAAGCCCTGTACCAACTACGAGAAATAGACTTCCATATTCCCAATGGTGCAATATCCTTCGGCATCAAACAAAAGCCCCCCTGCCGTTTTGAACTGCTTAGCTCCACCCAGATTACCGATCTCGCTCCGTATACTCCAAAGGAGGTCGTCCTAGATGTCGCCCACAACCCCGACGGGATCGCGAAGTTGGTTCACGAACTCAAAGCTCGATTCCCGAAGCAGCAGTTTCAAGTCGTCTGCGGATTCTCAAAAGGTAAAGACCTACAGGAATCACTCGTGCTTCTATCACAGCTAAACCCCGAGCTACACCTAGTAGCCGCTGAGCACCCTCGTGCTCTCGATGTTAATGAACTCGCTAGCGAACTCCCATCAAATTCTCCCGCCCGCTTACATGCAAGTATCAAAGAAGGAATTGTCACCGCTCTCAAAGCAGCAACATCTCATAATGCCATCGTCGTGATCTGCGGCAGCTTCTTTATCATGGCCGACGCCCGAGACGCTCTTGGACTCGCTCAAGACCGCGACCCCATAGACCTCAACGAAGCCGTCCTCCCCACTATTGACTCAGTCTGATAATTGAAAGGGCTGGTCCCAAAAAGCCAATGTCTTGTAAAAAATTCTCTGTACTGCTTAGATTACATTATTATTCTCTATGCACCTAAGGGGTTCATACAATGGAAACAATCACCTCGAATTTCATGTCGAGTAACGCTTTAGCTTTGTTGATCTCAAGTTTGATCTTTATCATCACCCTGTTTTTGGTGACTAAGAACCTAATAAGCTTTGTGATTACCTGCGTGCTGCTCTTCTTTGCCGTCGTCGCAGGCTTCGCCATCGCCAACAATGACATCGTGCGTGAACGCTTCCAAATGGGCGAACGCAGCAGCCTAGAACTCTTTGATTACGCGGGCGATCTCGACGATGACTCCCGGATAAAATCCATCAAAGACAAGATGTGGACGATCTTTGAGCAATTAGTAGAAACACTTTCAAACCAAAGTGATGATGATGGTCAAGACGGTGAGAGACAAGAACGAGTACGCCGTTCCGTGACCCAGGTTCTCGAAGAACTGGACATCAACCGTGCTAAACTACAAGCAATCCTAGACAAGTCCTCAGCTCCGCGAAACCATGGCGCAGAAAGACGAGGCGGTTAATAGGGTCTTATAATCCCTAAACCCGCCTACAAAGAGATGAGGAAAAATGTTTTTCAATAGCGCTGACTTCGAGTTCACCCAGTATTTGGAAAAAAACTGGGAAACGATACGCGCGGAAGTCGACGAACTCAGCGCTTCTGACTACCTAGCGTGGCCAGAGAAGTTTCTCTATGACAACCGTGGATGGGACGTTTTTGCTCTGCACACCGGTGGCCAAAGAATCACTAAGCACTGTGCAATGTGCCCCATGACCACAGCTATAGTGGAACAGGTCCCGGGACTGGTCACATCAGGCCTGTCTTCTATTGCTCCCAACACTCACATTAAGCCCCACCAAGGCCCCTCCGATGCAGTGCTACGCTGTCACTTAGGTCTCATCGTTCCGCCAGATACCGGCTTACGAGTAGGCGAAGAAACACGCCCATGGGAAGAGGGTAAAAGTGTTATCTTTGACGACACCTACGAGCACGAGACATGGAATCGTTCGAATAAGACCCGCATAATCTTGTGGTTGGAGTTCCTCAAAAAAGTTCCTACCTCACGCCACGAACCTGCACCTCTCTACTAGGCAAGGTAGCTAACTCAATATATCCAAAATTTGTAGATAGATATTCGAATTCAGGTTCTTTTCATATCCTCAAGCAAACGCTGTGAGTTCCATCATGAGGCCCGAAGAGAGTGTAAAGAAATGGGTGGTCGTGATGAAATGATCATTAGCCCATATGAGCTCGCACGTTATCAGGCGGCCCGAAGGGCCGGCCTACGATAGCCCAGGGCAAAGGTAAAAACACGTCCTGAGCCCTGCAGAGAGTGCAAAGAAATAGGACGAACGCCCATTTTTGAAGCCCGGAGGGCTGACAAGATGTATAGCCTCGGGCGCCAGCCCGTGGTAGGCGTAGAAGAGGATTTTGAGCCCTGCAAGGGCGGCAGATGAACGCGTGCATATGTCGCCCCTACGAGAGTGTAAAGAAATGGGCGGGGTAGGCTTCGCAGCAGTCGACTTGTCTCAAAAAGAAATCCGTCCTGAGGCCCGAAGGGCTGACAACCTGTATAGCCCCGGGTGTAGCCCGGGGAAGGTTCAAAATACACTCTGAG
>JAJFMA010000251.1 GCA_021772415.1 Chlamydiota bacterium | reverse complement strand
CGGTGTTGATTTGACCTTGAATGCGCTCATGGATATTCCACTCGGATTGGCCGTGGCGTACCACAAAGATACGCGTGTGTCGCTCACCTAACTCCTCTCCATTAATAGAGAATACAGTCGTCAAGGTGAGCATGCAACAGAGAGTAAATTTGAAGAAGCAGTCCATTTATATAACCTTTTAGTAAGTTAGTTAAATGGATTGTATTGAATATTTACATAAACATCAATACATTTCAGTGATTAATTATTTCAATAAATGCTAATTAACCCTCAGATCTCTCTTGTGCTGGCGATCGAGGTCCGCTTTTGTGCGTGCACTCTCCTCGGCTGCTTTACGGCGTCGCTCAGCATCGTCGTATTGACGGATTTTGACTTTCTCTCGATCCACAAGATTTTGCAGACTCTTCAGGTCTGCCGCACTGATACGCGATTTAGAAAACAGGCTCGTCAACCGCTGGCGAACGAGGGGACTTCGAATCGAGTCCTTGCCTTGAAACTCTTCAGCCAAAATCTGCTTAACCTCAAGCACTTCAGCGGAATTTTGAAGATCCAACTTCATCGAGACTGTATGAATCCTGTCACTATCCTTCAGCTCCTCGAGCATCTTGCTCAATCTATTCTCCGTCCGAGTAATCTCGTCCCCTAAACGGGCATAGAAGCTTGCTTTTTCTCTGTCTGTGAGAGGAGGATAGGGAGTAATTTCACGTGCTTCTAACACTGTCCCCGCGATAAAGAAAAGCATGAATGATAAGAAAAATGTGTATAACTTAGCCATATTAAATCCTTTGCGCAACTTCTTTTCCTCATTATTATACCACAAAAGATCGCTCGCAAACCAATCAATTATGAATTTATTATAAAAACAGAAGTCTTGTCAGAAATTTTTTTGCGTGATAACACTACCGTTTATTCAATAACATGAGGCTCTCATGATCCTAGACACTCGCTGCTGCTCGTCCATTTTAGACACAATTGGAAACACACCAATGCTGCAGTTTGGGGATACCTTCATCAAATGCGAATTCGTTAATCCCTCAGGATCAGTCAAAGTACGTTTTGCTAAGTATGTGATTGAGCGGGCGGAAACGTTAGGTCTGATAAAACCTGGAGATACCATCGTTGAAGCGACAAGTGGCAATATGGGCAACGCCCTAGCAATGGTTGCTGCTGCGAAGGGGTATAAGATGCTTGTGGTGATGCCCGAGGGGTTTTCACGAGAACGCCTTGTTATTTCTCTTGCCTACGGAGCGGAAGTGCGCTTTGTGGGTGATTTTCATCTGGATGACGCGGTTGCTGCAGCGATAGAGCTTGGCGAGCAGGACGGCTACTTTTGTCCTCGCCAGTTTGAGAATCCCTTGAATATTGAAGAAAACCGCCGCTGGCTTGGTGGCGAAATTCTCGATCAAATCCCCGAAGGCGTCGTCATCGACGCTTTTGTCCAAGGGGTGGGAACGGGAGGCACTTTGATGGGTGTGGGAGCGGCACTTCGTGAGGCGCATAATCCCGACATTAAACTTATAGCGATGGAGCCAGCCGAGTCCCCTACGATTTTAACAGGTAAAGTGGGTAAGCATAAAATCGAAGGCATCGCCGACGGCTTTGTTCCGGGGCTGTATCAGCGTGAAGCTGTCTATGACGTCATCACAGTCCCTAGCGAAGAGGCGTGTGAGCGTGCGAGGCGCATTGCACGTGAGCACGGCGTCTTCGTAGGTCCTAGTTCCGGAGGCAATCTGTGCGCTATTGATACTTTACGCGAGAGGCATCCGGAGATACGCACCGTGCTGACGCTCTTCTGTGATGAAGGCGAAAAGTACATGTCACAGCTCTACCCCTCGGTTTAGGGTCACGAGAGTGCGTGCGCTTACTCGATCTTCTTTTGACGGTGTCCGTGCAAGCATGAGTGCCCGATCTCTTAGTTTCCTTTGCGTTTCTGTCGTGTGAGTCTAACAAGCCTTTTGCACTAGGGGCACTCAATCAACGCGAAAGGAAACGCAAAGACGCTAAGACATAAAGATGCAGAGACGGCGGATACAGTCACTTAAGCTGAAAGCATGGGCTAACAAGTCTTACCTATGTTACCGAACTGTCCCCCCCCTTTGCGCCTCTGTAACTTAGCGTCTTTGCGTTTCTGTCGTGTAAATCTAACAAGCCTTTTGCGCAGTGGTAAGCACAAAAAAAGCGTGTGGCCTAGAAGGCCACACGCTTAGCTCGCAAACACTGAGAATTTCCTAGAATGTTCTACCGTAGGAAAGGCCCCAAGTGTAGGTGTAGTTCTGGAACGAGACATTCGCTGGGGACCAATCAGGTGCTGTCCCAATAGCGGGATACTGACCTTTTTTGGTGTTGCGGAAGCCCGTCTCTGAGAAGTAGTTGAACTCATTACAGTCGTCAGGTTTCCAGGTCACACCAAAGGAAAGGTAATCCTGAACAGCATGCAATGTAAGAGCATTGAGGGCGATGTCGGTTCCACCCTTGTCTCTGATAGGGTACTGCTCATGGCGATAGCCTATACGACCCGTCCAGCACTCGTTAATGCAGCGTTCAGCACCAATTTTGAAGTTCCACTGATCTTGCCAGCCAAAGCCTGGGCCATTAGATGTTCCAAACAACGGACTGAATGCAGCCGTAGAGTTACCTGGGAAGTCGTTACTCCAGCTGTTGATTTGGCTGTAGCGACGGTATTCGAAATCTGCCGCTATGATGGTGCAAGGATCGTACTTGTACGACAGACCAAGTCTCCAGACCTCTGGGATGTCGAAACCGTGGTCAGCTAGCAAGCCGCGGTAGCGCTTAAAATCAC
>JAJFMA010000026.1 GCA_021772415.1 Chlamydiota bacterium | reverse complement strand
TAAGGAGTCACGAACACTAAAATAGGCCTGTGAGGTATATGTAGACCATAAAAGGCGGCGCGGAGCGCACGCACTCCATGGCCCTCGCTGCGCTCGCGCTATAGGGAATCTACGTAGTTAAGCATTAGCGAATTAAGAAGTGCTTCGAGTTTGTTCCTCTATTTCTTTACACTCTCGCAAGGGCGGCAGATGAACGCGCGCATATGTAGCCCCTACAGGGCTCAGAACGCTTTTCTTACCATTACCCCGGACTACGCCCGGGGCTATACATCTTGCTGGCCTTTCAGGCCGCCGGAAGATGTGCGAGCTCATGTGGGATAATGATTATTTCGGCACAACCACCAATTTCTTTACACTCTCTTCAGAGCTAAATAGTCACTACACATTACCTAGCCCTCACGGGCTAGGCTGTAAAGCTGTCGGGGCTTCGCCCCTAAAAAGGGTCCTTTTGGAGTTCACGTTATCGTTTCTAAGCTCGTTCTTATCAAGGTAGACCACGAGCACTATGGACTGTCGATCGATACATGAAAACGGCCAGACCTCATATTGATGGTACCTCGTGAACATGTACAATCACTGTCTTATCTAATACAGTTTGTTTATTATTTTATTTAAATTATGTATAATAAATATTATTGTAGAAGTGTATAAATTACATATACACATGTTTGTTATAAGTGAGTGAGGTTTAGTAAAATGTATAGGTTTTGGCTGTTTATTTGTGTCGTTTTATTAGGTTTAGGTGGCGGGGAGCTTGAGTCCGCTATACAAGCTGAAATCAGCGCCGAGGAGACTGTCGCTCTTACGCCGGAGCAACTACTTGAGCAAGATGTTCTGGTGAAGGTGAACGAGTATCGTCAGTCTCTTGATCTACCACCCCTGATCCATAGTGACGCCGTTGCAGATATGGCGCGCGAGCATAGCAAAAATATGGCTGACGGCTCGCTTCCCTTTGGTCATGACGGCTTTGGTGATCGCTTTCAGCAGATGCATGTCATTGTTAACGCGATGGGCGGTGCCGAGAATATCGCTTTCAACAACGGATACGAAGATCCCGGTTTAGAAGCGGTGAATGGTTGGATTGAAAGCGATGGCCATCGCAGAAACATGGAAGGTGACTACACCCTCACAGGCATCGGCATTGCAGTCAGCGACGATGGTACCTACTACTTCACCCAGCTATTCGCAAAGTAGAAAAGCCGGGTGCCTGCCTGGTACTGAGGCCCGGACGGCCAGCCTATGAGGGCTATTTTTGTGGCTTTGCGCCTTGGTCTCTTAGCTCTTTGCGTTTCTTTTCGCGAATGTCACCCAAACCTTATGCCAGACAGTGAATGCGGCTTCGATCCAGTCCAAATGGCCCTATTCAATCTTAGACATATGCTTGCTGACGAGACCCGTCATCTTGAACATGTCAATGGGCTCGGGGCTTCCAAACACCGCAGTTAGTAGTGCGTCGGGTTTGATGATGCGCTTGTTGTCCGCGTCCTGCAAGTTGTTGGCTTTGATGTAGTCCCACAGCTTCTTGATGGTCTCTCCGCGTGGGAGCTGGTCAGATCCTACGACGGCTGCTAGCTCCGCGGTCAATGCCAGAGGAGCTGTTTTGCGAGGAGTCTTTGGCTTGGTGGTCTTTTTCTTTTTGGCCGCAGCACCCTTCTTACCTTTGGCTGCCTTACCACGCTGCTTTTTGACATACGCGGTCTTGGGGTGGTCAGGGTATTTGTTCGGTAAGTCAGCGAGGTCATTGCAGATGACGTCACAGTCAGGGAAGGTAGAGCAGGAGAAAAAAGTCTTTCCAAAGCGTGACTTACGGGCGACAAGATGCCCTTCACAACCTATTGCAGGACATGATGGCATGTCGCTGGGTAAAATATACTCTTCGCCTTTCTTGGGAATATTGATGATCCCTCGGCATTCGGGGTATCGAGAACATCCCAAAAATGCTCCGAAGCGCCCATGGCGCGTGACCATAGGTGCTTGACACATAGGGCAGCCTTGCTCCCAATCAAAGTTGTCAGCGTAGTCGTCTTTGTTAAACGAGAGCTCTTCAATTGTAGCGCTGAAGTCACAATCGGGGTAGCGTGAGCAGCCATAGAAGTAGCGATCGCGGTACCACACTTTTTGTAGTTTGGCTTTGCACTTGGGACAATCGATATCGGTCTCTACCTTAGGTACGAAAGCAGCTTTTTCGGCTTCCAATAAAGTAGGCTCGAATGTTGTCCAAAATTCCCTGAGTAGCTCGCGCCAATCCTTGCGGTTTTCGGCAACGTGCTCCAGATCGTCTTCCATGTGCGCTGTGAAGCCTGGGGTCATGATCTGGGTGAAATTGTTCTCCAAGAGCTCAGCAATGACACGTCCAAGCTCTGTGGGCTTTAAGCGACGATTTTCCTTAGTAGTGTAGTCTCGGCTCTGAATTTTGTTCATGATCGCCGAATAGGTCGATGGGCGTCCAATACCAGACTTCTCCAACTCCTTCACAAGTGACGCTTCCGTGAAACGTGGAGGGGGCTTGGTGAACGCCTGCTCGGACATGATGCGCTCCATCGCCAAGACTTCGCCGACGGTAAGGGGAGGCAGTAGGCGCTTTGTTTCGTCGGTCTCGTCATCGTCGCTCTTCTCTTCGTAGACGGCGAGGAAGCCTTTAAATTTAAGCACGGAGCCGGTAGCACGCATGAGCATTTCGTCTGCGGCGCTGATGTCTATAGACACGGTGTCGTATACCGCTGGGTTCATCTGGGACGAAATAAAGCGCTTCCAGACTAAGCCATATAGAGACTGCTGGTCTTTGTTTAAGAAGGCTTTAACGCGCTCAGGAGGGTGGGCGAAATTCGTTGGGCGGATAGCTTCGTGGGCATCTTGAGCACTTTTCTTCGTCGAGTATTGGCGTGGGCTGCTTGGCAGGTATTCTGGGCCGTATTGCTCAGTGATGAGCTGTCTTGCCGCTGTGATAGCCTCAGGGACCACACGTACGGAGTCTGTACGCATGTAGGTAATCAAACCTTCAGCTCCTTCGTTGCCGAGGTCGATACCTTCGTACAGGCTTTGAGCGATGCTCATAGTCTTTGCGGAGCTAAAGCCAAAGTGTCGGCTAGCTTCCTGCTGCAGTGTTGATGTGATAAATGGCGGGACAGGATTTCTGCGTTTTTCCTTTTTGTCCACTTTCTTGACGACAAAAGAAGAGCCGTTAAGGGCCGCAACATAGCGGTCGGCGGTTTCCTTGTCCTGAATTAGGATGACGTCTTTGCCTTCGATAGGCTCTTTTTCTATGCGCTTGCCTCCAACACTGTGAAGGTAGGCGCGGAATACGGTCTCTGCCTGGTTTTCAGGGTGCAGCGCCGCTGACAGATTCCAGTATTCAACAGGGTTGAAGGCTTCAATCTCCTTTTCCCTGTCAACGACAAGCTTTAGGGCTACGGACTGCACACGTCCTGCGGAGACCCCCCGATCTTTGCCTCGCTGAATGCGCCTGTTTAGGATAGGCGATATCTTATATCCCACAATCCTGTCTAAAAGACGGCGCGCTTGTTGTGCGTTGACTAATGCATGGTCGATTCCCCGGGGCTCGTCTAGGGCCTTAAGCACAGCTTCTTTGGTGATCGAGTTGAAGGCAACACGCTTGCAGTTGGTGCCTTCAGGAAGGATCTGTGTGATGTGCCAGGCTATTGCCTCACCCTCGCGGTCGGGGTCAGGAGAGAGGTAGACGACATCAGCTTCTTTAGCGGCCTTCTTGAGCTTAGCGATGACTTCTTTCTTGTCTTCGAGGGCAGCGTATTGGGGCTCGAAGTTGTTTTCTAGGTCGATGCCAAACTCGCGGACAGGCAGGTCGCGGATGTGTCCCACACTGGATTCAAAAGAGTAGTCGGGACCAAGGAACTTCCTAAGAGTCTTAATTTTGGTAGGCGACTCGACGATGATTAGCTTCTTGGTCATAACGTATTCCTTTCGCTGCCGAGGTTCATGCGATCTTTTTGTAGATCTTGCCCGGGAGCTCTTTGATGACTTTCTTGATTACTAAACTCATTAGCAGAACATTTAATTTTGCAACAGGGAGCTGTGTCTGCTGAATCAGCTCCTCGACCTGTAATTCAGTGTCAGGCATGGCGTTTAAGAGCTTCTGTTCTTCAGGCTCTAAGGCAATAGAAGGCTTAGGCTTAGGTAGCGAAACGCCCTGAGATGCAAATAGCCCATCTAGAGCATGCGCGACATCATGGGCGGATTCGATAAGAGTGGCATCCCCATTTTTTATCAGAGCATGGTTGCCGCGAAAGCAGGGCATATCCGCACGTCCGGGCAGGGCAAAGATGGGTTTGTGGCATGCTTTGGCTCGTCCAACCGTGAGCATCGCGCCACTTTTCTCTGGGGCTTCAACGACAAGTGTGGCGCGTGTCATTGCGGCGACAAGGCGGTTGCGCTGGGGGAAATTCTGTCTATCTGGAGGAGTGTTCATGGGGAATTCGCTGATGAGGGCTCCTGAGTTCGCAATTTGCTCCCCCAGGACACTGTTTTCTTTTGGGTAGATATTTGCCAGCCCAGATCCAATAATTCCTAGGGTGCGCCCCTTAGCCTCTAAAGCCCCGCAGTGCGCCTTGGTATCGATTCCCCGTGCTAAGCCTGAGACGACTACAAACCCGAGTGCTGCGAAGTCATATCCCAGCTTCAGAGCCATTTCCTGGCCATAAATGGTGGCGTTGCGGGTGCCGACGACGGCGACACTGTTACTGTCTTGACTGCTGAGGGTTCCGAGCACGTATAAGATTACAGGATGATCGGCGAGTTGCAGCAGCTCTTTGGGATAGGCGGGGCTCGAGTAGGGAACAAGATGCGCTCCTAAGCGCTCAACACGTTCGAGATCTTGCTGCCATACGCCGCTATTTTGGGCTTTGGTAAATGCGGAAATAACAGCATCGCCGAAACCTGGAAGATCCCTAAATGACTGAGGGTCAGAATGCCACGCCTGTTTGGCGGAGCCGCAGTGTTCGATGAGCACACGCACCTTAACAGAGCCCAGCAAGGGGGTGTTGGCTAGAGCTAGTAGACACTGTGTTTCTTCGTTGGGAGACATTAGCTTTTTATCTCCCGACGCTTTTCTAAGGTATTGAGGACCGTTTCTTCGTCGATGTCTCTAGCAACGCGCACAGACCCCAGGGAATCGGGTATAATCAGAGTGAGTACACCGTGTAGCGCCTTCTTGTCGTGGCGCATAAGATCCAGGAGCCTTCTAGCACTTAGCTCCTCTGGGATTCGCACGGGAAGCCCAGCCCGTTGACAGAGCGATTCGATGCGTTCGAGCACTGAGGGGGCGATCTCTTTTTGATCCACGGCGAGCTGTGCGGCACAGCACATGCCGATGGCGATGGCTTCGCCATGGAGGTACTTGGCGTAGTCGGTGGCCCCTTCGATGGCATGTCCGAAGGTGTGTCCGAAGTTGAAGATGACACGAGGACCTTGTTCTTTTTCGTCCTCCGTGACGACACGGAGTTTAATTTCGGCGCAACGCCTGATGACGTCTTCGAGAACAGCGCCTTCTAGCTTCATTAGAGCGTCCATATTTTCTTCAAGAAAGCTAAAAAATTGGCTGTCGGAGATGACCCCGTATTTAATGACTTCAGCCATTCCCGAGCTAACTTCCTTCCGTGACAGACTCTCCAAGCAGGCGACATTCACGCACACGGCAACAGGCTGATGGAAGGCGCCAACATAGTTTTTGGCATCTCCAAGATTAACACCGGTTTTCCCCCCTATAGCGGCATCGACCATTCCCAACAGCGTCGTGGGGACGTGAATGCAGTCAATACCACGCATAAAGCAGGCGGAGACAAAACCGGCGATGTCCGTAGTGACGCCCCCACCTAAGCCCACAACGAGGGAGCCGCGATCGAGCTCAATTTCCTTCATGGTATGCCAGCAGCGTTCTGCCGTTGCACATGTTTTGCTCGATTCCCCAGCCGGTAATGAAAGTGTGTGGACAGTGAGACCCTGCTTTTGAAGGAGCTCTTTAATGGCGTCACCAAAAAGAGGGTAGACGTTGTCGTCCGCAAGCAGTAAGCAGCTGTTATAGCAGCGTTTGCTGTCGGTTAACACGCGGCTAAGAGAATCAAAACCCGAGGCTTCGATGCAGATGTGAAAATTGTCCAACATACGTTTTCCTACTTCGATTACATCGACAATGATGGGACGTGAATGGTAAAAATGCTGCTCTTTGATTGCAAGGGGACTCTCGAGCCCCCTACCTTTATCGGTATAATTGACGCGTATAAAATTTACCACTGAAGTAGACAAAGGGTCCGGCCCCATCCCCTCCCTTGGCGACCGGCGACTGTCGGTAGTCAGAAAGGACCTAAAGCCCCAAGACCTCCAAAATCCTGTCCAGATCTTCTAAATCATAATAATGAATGCGTAGCTGTCCCTGCGAAGCTCGTCCGCTAAGTTCTACGCGTGTGCCGAAGCGTTCTTCTAGCTCGCGTTCTAGTGCTCGCATGTGGAGCTGCTCATTTTCATCATCAACCCTGTCCGCAGGATCTAGCTCTTGAGTGTCTTGCTCACGTGCGCGAGCCTCCGCCTGGCGTACGCTCCATGAACCACGTATAATACTGTGCATCAAAGCAATGCGTCCACTTTCCCCCTGTACTGTGAGTATGGCCTTTGCATGCCCAATAGAGATGCGGGCCGCCTGTAAATTTTTCTGGACTTCTTTCGGCAAGCCCAACAAACGCAAATAGTTAGCTATAGTCGAACGCTTCTTGCCAAGACGACGCGCTAACGCACCTTGAGAAAGACCTAGCTCCTGCGTCAAAGTATGGAGGTAGCGCGCTAAGTCTATAGGCCCCAATTCAGCTTTTTGTAAGTACTCCGATAAACCAAGCATTGCAGCGGAGGCGTGCTTGCGTTTAACAACTAACACCGGGATTTCACTAAGCCCAGCAGCGCGTGCAGCCAATACACTACGGTCTCCAGCAACTATGCGGTAGCGTGTTCCGGATTCAAGCTCCTCAACCAAAGGAGGATGTAGTAGGCCCACACTGCGTATCGACGCCGCCAACCTTTCTATAGCTTCGTGATCTAGCTGCGCTGTCACCTCAAGGTTCACTTCTATGGCATCCAAAGAAACAGTACGTAGCTCTTGCTGCGCAACTTGCGGTCGATCTTTCATCGAAAATCACCCTAGTATGCTTTACTTTTAATTGACTGCGTTTATCATTGAGGATCTCCTATTTTGGGAAAAAATGAAAACAGTGGATTTCCAATGGCAAAGAAAGATCAAAAAGCCAAGCTCAGCGTTGTTCATCCCCCTGAACCTGAGCAGTCTAGGGCTGAAGAGTATCTCGCAAACTGGGTCGAAGACTATGGAGTGAAAATTCTCTATGCCATCGGGGGCGCCACCCTACTGGTTGCTATCATCGCAGTATGGGGAATGAGCGGTGGAAACGACACTGTCGAAGACTTTCTCGTGGCCCAAGAGGCGTTCGAACGCTTCAACGGAACGCCTCCCGGAGAAACAAACCCATCAGAAAATCCCGAATACCTTAAGCTTAAAGCCATTCTTGAAGCTGACCCCAGTCTCGCAACACGATACAATGGCCCCCTAGCTCAAACGTTTCTGCGGCTCGGAGATATGCCACTCGCGCTGTTTTACGGACAGAAAGCCCTAAATGCCCTCGCCCGAGAAGACCTCCCTTTTTATGAGGACTTCTCCAAAACATCTCTTCTCATTGCTGACGGCGACTACAAGACGGCGGTGCAGCGCGCAGAGTTCTTGCACAAGAATATGCTAGAGAGTGATCCCCATCTCGATCGTTCCGAGGCGGAGCGTGGTTTTGGTGATACCCTATTCCTTTGCAACGCTTTACGCCTAGCAACCCTTCAGCAACGCCTTGGAAATGCCCAAGAGGAACTGCGACGCTGGCAGGAATTGGCGACGCTCATCGAGGAAAATGATCTAGATAACAAAGATGGCCTCAGACTTAACAATGAAACTATCGCTCAGGTTAAGGCCGCTTTTAAGACTGGAAAAGTTGCTTTCAACGATTATATTGGCGCACGTACGCAAAACTTGCGGCAATAAAAAGTTTGAGATTTTTTTATCGCTTCAATAAGGTGTCGCATAGATCGCTACCTGATGGAAGCGACTCGCCCCGAGGTACCGAAAAGTACTACGCCTCGGAGCAAAAGACCCAATACCGTGGGCCACGTGGAGCACATAAGGAGGTGACACGAGTCGTTGATGCTCGGAACCACAACCTTGGGTTACAACAATAGGAAATGAAACAGAGCCCTCTCGACTCCTCGTGAGATCGAAAGGGATGAAATACAGAAGGAGTGTGCTAGAGGCGCGCCCATGATGCCAATCACGGTGCTTCGCTTAACATGCATCCAACATGTAGACGCTTTCACCGGCGTCGTCCCAGAAATGGGGCCGCGGCTTCTGCAGCTGTGGGGTGGGGAAACCCTTAAACTGCTGCATAGACCGCTACAGGATGTATCGATGGCTAAGTCTGTGAGTACGCAGTGCTTTGCGCAGTTATCAACATGGAGGTGTTAGATCTCCGCGCTCATGACATCGGCGTCGCCCTAAAGTCCACTCCTGCAGCCGCCTCTAAGAGGTGGGTGGAGTAAAACATCTGTGAACGCCAGTAGCATGACTCTGGCCTTCGACGAGCTCGACAGCGAACAAAGCTGTCACGACACGCCTCCCGAGTGGAGAGCGAAATCGCGAGCAGCCGTTGCTAAGGCCAATGCTTTGAGTCAAAATGGCCTTTTCCAAGAAGGAGAGGATTCCTGTGAGGAAGTCATCTCTATCCAAGGAAAGGTGACCGTTTCCTTCTAAGACCCGAAGGAAAAACACAAGTCCAAGCGGCTCTCGAAAGAGAGCCGCTTTTTTTGTGTTCTAAGAAAGAAGGGACCCAAAGGACAAGAAGGACCTAAAGGACACTTATCATTTGTCTCTTAGGTCCTTTTTGTCCTTTGGGTCCTTCTTACTCCTAATTTATTCCATCCTAACAGTCTGTTAATCAGCGCTTAACAGCACTCCTCTAAACTAGTGCATCAACCAAATAGCTACTAGATGCTAAGAGAGGGACCTCTGCTATGACTGCTCAGCCGTGCTCACAAAAAATACATTCCGCGTTTCTGGGCGTCGCCGAGGTTATTGACGATTTCTCACTCACACTTGATTTCGATAAAAAAAACCGTCCCGTGGGAGGGATCCTGGCACGCACCGTGACAGCAGCAGCGCTTGGGGGCTTTGCCCTCCTTGCGGCAACCTTCCATGCGGGAGCCTTTTTGGGGAAACTCATCCCGTGCGTTGTGACGGTCTTAGGAAGCTATCTTGTTAATGCCTCCAATGTACGCGCCGCTTGGATCGCCTCTATGAAGGAGCACGTCTGCGCCGCCGGACGTGCTTTTGCTTGGGGAGGCGAAGGCCTTAAACTTATGGCCGGCTGCACAAGCTATCCTGGCGAGCAGCGTCTAGCAAAACTAGCCGCTAGCGACCTTTTCCGTGCCACACCCGAACCAAGCTGGACTGCATGGACCGTGATCAAGGGGCTTTCCGCCTTAGGTGCCGTTGCTGGGGCCGCTTATGTCGCCTACAAACTGCCTGGAGACTTCTACTGCGAACTACGTCCCGATGAGGGCGCTTCCTGCGGATGGAACTGGGGGAGCTCAAGTCTAGAAATCTTGTAAATGTGGGCTGAAACACAGTTGGCTGCCTATGCGTGGTGATGCAGTGTAAATTAGAGGCTTGGCATCTACGTTGTTCCACGTCTTAATAGGCCCTTCACAATGAATCGATATACTATTTGTGCTTAAGCCATGGGGCAGAGGGCTTTGCCCTTATAACGCGTCATTGGCGTAGGATTGACGAAGAAAGTCCTTGCCAAGGTCTTTTGCTTCAAGGTTGCTGGTACCCCTTCCTTGTGCATGACGCTTAAACAAGTAACTAAATCAAACGTGACTACAATGCGACTCTCAAATTCAACACAAGAAATTAACTGGTTCGTGGAGGGTGTGCACACCGTATCCAAAGTACTCGATCAGTCCGTTAAGAACCTGCGTAAAAGCGACAAGACAGCGTTTGAGCGCGAGGTTTTAAGCCGCGCCGTGATGGCGGTCGGCCTCACTGGAATTTCCCTTTCGGCCGCTGCCTATCATGCAGTGTCATTCTGTGTGAAGCTACCTATTCAGACGGCGATTTTACTGGCTGGTATATCGTGTTCAGAGCTTCTTGATTACCTTGATGTCCGATCCCTAGCTCAGCACCTAAGTAGCTTTATTGGAGCTCCAGGTGCTTTGATTGCTGTTCCACTTGTGATGATTATTCATCCTAATAGGATCGAAGGTGAGGTGGGGCGTTTCGCACACCTGCTCTTTACTGAGCTTGAAAACAAAAAATCTTGGCTAGATACTTCTTTCAACTTCAGTGTTTCGGTGCCTGGCAAGACATACACCATTAGCGGTTTGTGGATAGAACTATCTGTAGGGCTACAGCTACTAGGTTTGGCTGGAGCCGTAGCGATGTTAAAAGTCTTACCGCGACCACAATGCCTAGAGATGCCGCAGGATTTGGCGGAATCTTAACAGGCTCTTTACGAACTGCTGGTATCCTCGTTGCTCTCAAAAATGAAATTTACTGCTTATATTGCTAATTGGAGCTGATGTCATGGGACTATTTCGTACGGAACCGCGGGTCTATGGTTTTGCTGAAAGCACACTGGGTTTGGCCCAAGCTATTGATGGCGGAATAGAAAATTTACTCAAGAAGCATAGCACAGAGTTTCAGCGCGATATCGTCAGCCGCGCCGTGGCTACTCTGGGAGTGGGTGTGATATCCGCTCTTGGCTTTATGTACAACACCTTGGCCTTCGGGATAAAGCTGCCAATCGCGACTGTGATGGGGCTGCAAAACGCTTTTAATGAGAGCACCTTGCCAAAGTCATTGCAGACTGAAACCTTGATGGATCACCTTTCAGGTGCGGGTTACGGGGCTATAGCGCTCTTAAGCCTGCCTGTGACGGTGGCGTTTGCGAGTGACAGAGACCTTAAAGGTATTGTTGAAAGTGCCGCTCGTGATGTTTTCGCCCAACTGAAAGATGTAAAGTATTCCCCATGGAATCAGCCGGTGCCTTGGAGCCTGCGCGTTGTTGATGTTGCACTGAAAGGGCTCGCAGTGGGCGTAGTGGCTTTGGGGGTGGCGAGTTTTTCCGGTGAGTTCAAAGACTTGTTTTCGGGTTATTGCGGGGGGCGCAAGTACGACCTACACGCTATTGTGGAACCAACGATAGCTGAAGGCGACACTTGCCTGTTTGATCCCAATAGCCCGGTTCCCATCGATGTGGCGGAGGAAGTGTGCCTTACCGAGCAAGAGTACCGCGACCAGTGTCCTCTGTTGACCGACCCTTACTGGAAGGATCTTACCTCCAAATGTGCAGCTCAGCCTAGTTCGAGTATTTGGGAGCAGTTAGCAAGTCCCCGTCGGGAAGTGGTCCGTGCGTGGGAATGGGGAGTGGATGTGTTAGGAATGAACGATGAAAAATACACCTACACCTATGATGAAGCTAAAGGCCGCGTCGACGATTTTATGAGTGAACTAGATCCCGCGAAAATTCCGCAAACGCCGTGGTGTCAGCAGGCTGCCTACGACTTGTGCCAGTGCATTTCTCAGGTAGGACAAATCGTGCTCGACCCGCGCGTTTAGTAGAGCTATTGTGACAAAATGATGATATGGAGCGACGACTTTGATCACACAATCATACACGACAACATATGGACCTGGAGCAACACTAAAAGCCATCGCTCAGGGCTTAGACCGTGGCATTGACAACCTTCTACAAAAGAATAAAACCGAATTCCAGCGCGAGGTTGTCAGCCGCGCGGTCGCTACCGTCGGTGTGGGCGCATTTTCCGCACTTGGTGTCGTCTACAATGCCCTAGCGTTTTGTGTGAAACTACCCATCGCTACAGCGATGGGGCTTCAAAGCGCTTTGACAGGGGGCTCTGTTCCTCGGGCGCTGCATCCGGATGCCATAGCGGAGCACCTCGGCCACATGGGAATGGGAGCTGTAGCGCTTATAAGCCTTCCTGTGACCGTGTCATTTGCTACTCGTAGCGACCTCAAAGGCGTCGTCTACAAGACCGCCTGTGAGGTATTTGGAGAGCTTCCAGATCCTATCACTACCGGCTGGTCACCTTGGCGTCGACCTTCACGTATTTGGCATACGCTTTTTGTTGGCGGGATCTTTACGGTAGCGTTGGCTTTGGCTGCTCGGGATTTAATGCCGGGGTGGTGTGGAGGCCATTGGTTTAATCTAAACCCGGCGGGCGAAGATAAAAACTGCGAAGATTGTGTCGTTGAGCAATGCCAGCCAATTGTCGGTCCCCGTTGGACGGAGATGTCCGAAAAGTGCAAACAAGAGCCAAACGGCTCTGGCCTAGGAATTCGCAATGCCCTGCAAAAGGCCGGATGGGGATTCGATGTTCTTGAAATGGATGGAGACAAATATTCCTATGGCAGCACGGACATTCTCAAGCGTGTGACACATCTTCAGAGCTTACTTGATCCAAACAGTCTCCCTCAAGTCTCTTGGTGCCAAGAGACTGCGTACGATCTCTGCAAGTGCATTATGCGCGCAGGCAGAGCTGCAGTGGGCCTTTCTTCAAGGCCAATGTACTAGGCATATTTAGAGTTTTTATTATGGAGCGTATCGGGTAACATCGCATCAATAGTAAACCTCAATGGGTTACGGTGCGATGGAGGGCTACGGCTTTAGTCTTGAACTCGGTACGGCCTTAGGTACACTGCCGCTTCTTGCAGCGGTAGCGCTCCTGATGTGGCGGAGACTCAAGGCGCAAGCTCCTCATCTCTCCTATTCTCACCTGTCTGACATGCACGGCATAACGCCGCCTTGGCGTTGGCGCTGGCGTCGCCTCTCGATGTGGCTTGTTTTAGCTAGCGCTGCCTGGATGTGGCTTGCAATGGCCAACCCACGTTGGCTGCTCCCTCCTAGGCAAGTCGCAAGAACGAGCGAAACCCAAAATCCTATTGTACGCCCAACGCCAACGGAAGGAGCAGCACTCTATTTCCTTCTCGATGTCTCAGGGTCGATGACTCGTGAGGTGGCCGTCTATGACGATGAGGACATGCCTCACTTTGTCAGTAAGATGGACCTGATGAAGGAAACGACACAGCGCTTTATCGGGGGTGATCCCGCTCTTGGGCTCCCAGGGCGATCCCAGGATATGATTGGCATGGTGGCTTTTGCTCGTGCAGCCGATATTGTGGCACCGTTGACTTTGGACCACGATGCAGTACTCACACGTCTAAAGCTCTTGCAGCCCGTGGCAAGTCAAGCACGCGACGGCACTGGGATAGGATACGCGATCTACAAGACGGTGAACACTTTAGTGGCGACGCAGCACTTCGCCCAGAAGCTGCCCCCCGGGCAGCGCTCAGCCTACACTATCCAAAACACCGCCCTGATTTTGGTGACAGATGGATTTCAGAGTACTAGCCCTCTCGATAAAGGCGACTGGCTACGGACGATGCCGATGGAGGACGCCGCGAGCTATGCAGCAGAACATGGAGTTGTTTTGTACATGATCAACATTGAGCCGCGTCTTGCCAGAGAGGAGTTCGAGCCTCACCGCAAAGTAATGGAGAATGTCGCCAAGAGCACGGGTGGGCAGTTCTATCTTGCTCAAGACCCAAGAACGTTGGGGGCGATCTTTCGTGAAATCGATGGACTAGAACGCCAAAGAACTCTTGTGAGCACGGTCCAGCTTGGGGATGATTTGCCCAAAGAGAGCTTTTTGAATCTTGTGCCCCTGTGTGTATTGCTTTCTGTACTTTGCTTGGGAGGAGCCTTATGTTGGGATACCATTATTGCACGCGTGGTTCCATAAGGAGGTAATGTGCTGGCGATGAATATTGTGTACCAAACTCCAATAGCTGCGGTGTTTCTGTTTGCCACACCGCTATGGCTACTGCTGTTTGTGCGCCTATTCCGTCATCGTGAGCATGCCGCGTCGCAGTTCGGAGGGACCTTGGGGAGGCAACTCCGAGGACGCACGGTGTATACGCTGCAGAGCTGCCTCTATATTGCGAGCTGGATGCTGATCTCATTGGCTTTGATGCAGCCAGTGCTTCAGACCCTACACGTTCAGGAGCCTACTCCCGTATCGCAGCCTACGGGGGCTGTCCCACCAAAGACGTCGCGGCGCTTGGCTCACGATGTCGTGATCCTTCTTGATACCTCGAAGTCGATGCTTGTGCGTGACACAGACCTTGGACAGTCGCGCTTTGATTTCGCGAAGGAATTTCTGGATGAGCTTGTACTTAGACTTCCCGGAGACAGCGTCGCTTTTTACCCCTTCAATTCAGATTTGCAACCCCTTGTTCCTCCTACTTTGGATCACCTTTACCTGCGTATGAAGTTGCGTGATCTCGATGTCGGAGAAACGATGGGTTCTGGTACGGACCTCGTTTCCACCTTATCCGATCTTGCTGTGCACCTACGTGTGGGAAGCTCAGATAAGGTGACGACAGTGGTGCTGTTGACAGACGGAGGAGATACCGAATTTGAACAGCTCAAAGAGCCAGAGCGTTCAAAGCGTCTAGAAGAGATTGTAGATGCGGTTGCAGATGAGAAAAACACTGCCATTGTAGCTATAGGATTGGGCTCAACACAGGGCGCATTCATCCCGGACTTCGAGTATAAAGGGGCTCCTGTGGTCTCAGCACTTCTAGAAGCACCCTTAGAGGCATTGGCCGAGCAAAGCGAAGGAGCGTATTTTGTCTCGCGAAGACGCACAAGCCTCAACCTTGCCGAGGATGTTGCGCAGTGGATCCAGCAGCGTGTAGACCAAGAAGCTCAACGTACACGCAAGAGTCTCTTCAAAGTTCTAGGTGCCGTTTCGCCCCTTGCCGATGGTGTAAATAGCTATCCTCTGACGCGTTGGTTTGTCGCCCTCTCTTTGCTATTTCTGCTTGCTGCCGTCGCTGTTCCTGATGTTGATGTCGGGGAGGGGTCATGAGACGATTACTGAAAAATAATGTGACGTCTTCTTGTCAGGCCCAAACGGCTGAGATCTGCTCAGCCTGGGGCATAGCCCCAAGTAGATCGGAAAAAATTCGAAGCCCTGTAGAAAGTATTAGGAAGTATCACAAGGGCATAAATCACGATAAACTGTTCATAAGCCCCGAAGGGGCTACAATAAGGCGGCCCCTCGGACCTCATGGAAACGTGCATGTATCGGGAGTGTCGACGAGGTTTCTTTGCACTCTTGTAAGGGCGACATCTGTCTGTACCTATGTGTTAACGCCGCTTAAGTGGATTGTAGGCTTCATTTTCACTCTATGTATCGCGACAACCGCTAATGCCAACCCAGGGCCCGAAGAAGAAGCGCAGTTCGCTTCGGTTATGGTAGAGGCGCGCTTCTACAAAGAGGCCTTTAACCGCTATCAGGAGCTACTGGGGAAAGATCTTGAGACGTGGCAGCGCAATATCGTCCTCTTCAATCTGGCGACGGTATCGTTAAAAATGCAGCGCTGGGAGCAAGCCATTGATCGCTTAGGAGCCGTAACCTTTGATGCTGAAGATTCTCCACAGTTTCTGCGCCGCTACTGGTACAACACAGCGCTGGCACATTACGGTCTAGCGCGCCAACATAGCCTTAGCCTAGCGACAGATGCAGAGGCGGCCGAGGAACTTGTTGATAAGCAAGAACATAATCTCCTCTTCGCTTTGGGTGCTCTAAGCGTAAGTGAGCAAGCGGCGTGTCGCCTTGCCGAAATCGAAGGTGCCGAAGAGTGCTACGAGAGCGAGGATGTTACGGCGTTACGTGTCGCCTGCAAGTCGCTTATGGCACAGCTTTCCGAACAGAAACTGCGCCTTACATTAGAACAGCAGACGCCGCGAGTCCTGGCCGCTCGTTTAAGTGTCCTGCTGGCGGCATCGCATCGTGAAGTCGAAGACGCCCTCCCAGAAGCTAGTGAACTTGTGTACACACGCCTTGTAGCACTGCAGCCCTATTGGGAGGCGCTACAGGAAACCCTGCCTTCCAATAGCATACAGGATGAAATTCTCGATTGGGCATACACGCAGTATCAGGAAGCAATGGAAAATACAGCCGACCTTGCACCGGCTTTGCTCTTACTTGAAAATGCTCAAGACGCCATAGAGGCAATTCTCGAAATCCGTCTAGGGCGAGCCCCCGCTGCAGCGCTCCTTGATTCCAAAGCCGAGAGTGTGTCGAAGATTCCCGCGGCGTTGATCCGTAAGGCTTTGAAGGAGACAGCGCCGCTTCCCTCTAGACGACAATACTGGGAGACCCTACAGAATCAACTAGGAGACAGTACTTTAGCACAGAGCGCTCCCATCGATGCCCTAGGCTTGTATCAGCTCGCTCTTGGTAAAGATGTCGATATTATCGCACGTATTTGGGAGGGATGGCGCCACAACAAACTAGATCCCAAAGCATTAGAGGTCTTGAAAGCCCAGCCTCTATCGAATTCAGGACGCCAGCTACTACAGATGTTTCAACAGCCCTACAATCCCGACGCTTCTCAAGAGGCACTGTGGAATGTCGTTGCAGATAGCGGCCCACAGCGATGGCTGGAGCTGTGGTTGCGCCTTCTATCTCGCGATTATCTATTAGCATTAGCGCATCGAAAGCTCGAGAACACAGCACTCCAGGGATTTACGACGGAGTTGGTGAGATTAAACCATTTTCTTGAATTGCTAGAAGAAGGTAAGATGGCATCCGAGACCCACGATCAGATTGCGGAACAACTTGAGCTGGTGAAAACGTCACACGAACAAGGTGTTTTGGCTCTAGAGGCCAGCTACCCAAAGGTAGCAGGGATATTCTTTAGCGATGCCCAACACCGGACACAGATTCTTGTCTCTGGAGTCCTTGCATCCGACAAGGCTCCTGTCGAGTCAGCTTTACAAGAGGCTGTGGCTGAGCAAGCGCACGCCCTAAAGGTTGTCGACGCTACCATGAATCTCCCCCAGGATCAGAGACAAGCGGCGTTTTCCTTTGCTCAGCCAGTGCACGAATTGATGCGGTTGACACAGTCTGAAGCACTAGAGCAGATACCCACATTTATTCGAGCCGTACATAAAATGCAGAAACACTTGTATCGACCTGGTGTGTCCATCAAGTGTTTACGCCAACCGTGGGAGCAGGCTCTTCCTCTCGTTTTTGTCGGCGAATCCGCAGCGCAACGCGCATCTGGCCAACTATCTGAGGCGCAGAGTGAGCTGTCAGGAATCCAAGACGAGCAAAAAGTCGCCTACAAGAAATGGCGACAGGCTCTTGAGAAACTCCGAGAAAGTCACATCGCCGCCCAACAAAGACAACAGCTCCAAGACTCTACGACCGAAGAGGAGCAGTCTCTTCAAGATGTACTCAGATTGCTGCAACACATGCACCTTACTGACCAGTGGGACGAACCCCAGCCACAGCAGGTACAGCAGGAGGGGCGCCCATGGTAGCACTACGCCTGCTTCTACTGCTGCTTTGCACCTTCGTCCTCCCCGCCTACACAGAGGGGGCTGTCTCTCGAGTGTATGCAGAGATCGATGCCGCGCGCCTGTCGGAACATAGACGCCTCGAGGGCACGATCAATGTTCTACACAGTCCTGAACAAAAGGTCGACGAAAGTAGCTTCCGTATGGAAAAGCGTCCACTGACCGTGGAGTTCGTTAAAATCGATAAACCTCCTAAAGAGTACCTTGAAGCCGATCCAGAGCTTGGAGGCGACACTCTTATGGATGTGTTCCGTTTCCAACTTCCAGGCAAACCCAAGGGATTGTACATCCTACCCTCTATCACTGTGAAGGTCGATGGGAAGCGACAACGTTCCATCGCTTCCACCTACGAGGTTACGGAATCACAGGCCAGCAGCGCCCTGGAACTCGAAGCCATCGTAGATGGTGAGCCGCCTTTCTATCCTGGGCAGCGCACCACCGTGCGCTATCGCATCTTCTACAATCGCAGCGTGGAACTCACCGAAGAACATCTCCCCCTTCTCGAGGCCGAGGGCTTTCAAAAAGTCGGAGACAAGGAAATTTCCGATTACCAAACTGATGTTTACACTGTCCAGGAAATCACCCAAGAGGTGCGTCTTGATGAGCCGGGTGTTTTCACCTTCGGGCCGTCTTATATCGAAGGTGTTGCCTACGATGAAGATATCCTTGGCAAACGCGTCTACGATAAGCACCGCATGCGCGCTGTTGCCCCAGCAGTACATATCGCCGTGTCGGCGTTCCCCGATGAAGAACAACCCCAAGCTTTTACCGGAGCCGTAGGGCAGTACTCTATGAAAGGACGCTTGCTCACCCCTAGTGAAATTCAAATCGGTGACAAAATTGAAGTAGCTGTGAAAATTGCCGGTACCGGAGATCTCGATTCCATCGTCATGCCTGACGTGTCCTGTCAGCCCGGTTTTAGCGGCTTTTTCCAGATGGGTGAGTACCCTCCCTTCGAACAGCGCGATGGCGTTACGCGTGAGTTTATCATCGCTATGCGGCCCCTATCAGCGCACGTTACCGAAGTGCCAAGGATGGAATTCGCCTATTTCGATCCTCACGGACGCCAGTATCGACGTGTGTACACCGAACCCATCGCCGTAGCAGTGCACGAGCTTTCGTCGTATACAGCAGAACCACGCGCAGGTAAAGAAGAGGAAGTGCCAAAAAAATACTCCCCCGTCGCAGATCTCGAACCCCACCACCAGTTTATCAGTGGTGTCGACTGGAGAGTATGGCTCGGAAAACCCGACGACATAAAAATTGAATCCGTGCGCCCCCTCGTTGCTGCAGATCTACAGAGGCCACGCGCTGACATATACTGGCTCTGGATGTCCCTAGCAGCTGCCTTTGTGTTGTTGCTATCCCAGGTGATATGGCGACGCCTGCGTGCTCCCTCACGCTCTGTGGTGCAGGCTCTTGGGTCCGAGGATTATCTCAACCTCGCCGCACAAAATCGTCGCGACCCCGCGAAGATGTCACAGTTCCTGGAAAAAGCCCTAGTACTTCTTCTTCAAGAACGCGGTCTTTTTTCTGGGAGGGTTGCCTCTCCGGAACTTCTTCCGGTCGATGGGCCCGCTGGGGAAGTGCGTGAATTTTTGTGTGACATGCATAATAAGCGGTTTTCCGGTGGCAGCGACTTTGTGGCTAAACAGGTCTTAAGCCAAGCTAGAACCCTCTATCGCCATATTCGGTACGGCCGCGGATGAGAAATTGTGGAGTGAACATGCGAAATTGGATCAGTGCACTGCTTTACCTCTGTATAGCCGTTTGCAGTACTGTCCATGCTGACGCACTGCAGGATCACCTACAGCGCGCGGATGAAAGCTACAGAGATGGTGAAACAGCCGATACCATTGCTGCACGCGAGCAGGCGTTTAATCGCGCTCTGACACTCTACAGTCGTCTTGAAGATGAACCAGGTAATGGAAAGCTGTTTTACAATATCGGTAACACCTACTACCAACTCGGTGAATATGGATGGGCCATTCTATATTACTTAAAGGGGCTGCAGCTGCTTCCCAGAGATGATCTTCTGCGTTTTCACCTATCCCTCGCGCAGGCTGAACAAGGTCTACCCGTGGAAGCCATCAACCCCGTCACCGATAAACTTCTGTTTTGGCATAGGCTTCTCGCACAGCACGAAAAAATCTACCTTGCGCTAAGCTTACTCGCACTTGCGGTATTGCTCACAAGTCTATGGATATGGATTCCAATAGACTCCCTTAAAGTCGCGTCTACACTCGTTTCCATCGCCACGGGCGCCGTCGTGCTTAGTGTGGTATACTCTCAGTACTTTGCTCCCGTACAAGCTGTTGTCGTACAATCCTTTGGTCTCTACCACGGACCAAGCGAAGAGGCCGCACTCGTTGAAGATGTTCCATTCATCCCAGGTACAGCAGTGAATGTCATCGAAGCAACTGAAGATGGCTCGTGGCTTAAAATCTACTCGCCTCAAGGCAAAACCGGCTACCTCCCCGCCGACGTCACACGTATCATCTAAACCCCGCTTGGCGACCCAATCAACAGGTGATGACCTAAGATACTACGACTTCCCTCATGAGGTCTGAAGGATCAGCTTATGATAGCCCACCCTCACGGGTGGAGCGCGGTATATAACCCTGAGGCTCTTGCAAAAAGATTTTGACTCTTCAAAATTGCGTTTTTCTAAATGGCGTCGAAGAATCTCGAAAAGTCTACTAAATGGCACACTTTCATGAGACCCAACGGGTCGACTTATTGTAGCCCCACCCGGAAGGGTGGGGTGAAGCATAAAAATACCAGAGGCCTGTAAGGCTGACTCATGCCTACAGAGATATTTGTGAACGATAAGCCGGCCTTACAGGCCTCGTCGGAATCCACCAAATCTCAACTTAATCTGGCGCACTTTCAGCGCTCAGAGCACGTTTTTACATTTCCCAGGGCTACGCCCTGGGCTGTACAGGTTGCTGGCCTTTCAGGCCGCCGGAAAATGTGCGAGCTCATCTGGGATAACGATCATTTCATCACCATCAATTTGTTTACACTCTCGTTGGGGCTCAAATAGCTGCCCCATTGGACCTCAGAACCAGATGAAATATATGTGACATTCTCAGGAGCTAACCAATCAGTCCACCTCGTAGAATATGCTATGGGATGATTGTGGCCCTCTTCTGTCTCCACCAATTGCCAGTGCAGCAGGAGACTGATTTAGGTATGTGAGGGCACGAACAAAGATGGCATTATAGTACTTTTGGGCAAGGCCCTCTTCATTGGGATCCCAAAGGTTCTCTCCTGGAAGTACGGTTAATGGCCCAACTGCATCAGCTTGAAGCTGTGTGAGAGCGTGAGGGATAGCCAAGTGCGTCCTACTCTCCAAAGGCTTAAGTTCTCTCCGTTGCGACTTTTCGAATGTTAGATTAAGCGTTGCCTTTGTTACCCATTGTTTCTTTAAAGGAAGGGTCATTTTGTCATGAAGAGATCGAGCGAGCTGGTTCAGTCTAATCGTTGATTCATGTGCAGGCAGTGTTAATGACATGCGAAACATGCGCTGTTGGTGATGCTGAAACCTGTCTGTAAGACTCTCTATAAATCTTCGCATCGCCGGTCCACAAGAGGGAACGTTAAGTTGATAAGCTATCGAGATGGCGCCATAGAGATGTTCTTTGTGTTCCTCCGCCGGCACTTGAGTGAGCGTCAACACAAGATTATTCCTATCCATAGAGGCGCCGATCCCTTCGATGGAGTTGAGGTACTCTAGAATAGTTTCATTCAGCCTAGGAAAAATGAGCGGTGCTCCTCCCTTACCTTGCTGAATAAAACTCGTAACAATGAGCTCGGGTGTCAAGCGCTCATACGGTTGACAGTACTCCGTAGCGCGAAGATCCATCGCCTCTTGAGTCTCCTTGCAAGAGCATACCAAAGCTAAAAACATAGCATCATCCATCAGTGCCTCAGGAAGCTGTGCTACCGTGCAGTTGTCGCGCTTCAGGAGTATATCGCTCATAGCCTCGAAGGCTGCGTAGCTGGCGGGGATCCTAGGCATCTGTGGGTTTCTTTTAGGTGAATAGAAAGCGAGGCCCGGAAAGAAGGCTTTTAGTGTGCCACAGCAAATTTTTCGCTTGCCGTCCCTGAAGAGTAATGTGTCTGTTGGGAGATCCGGTATGTCTTTTGTATCTGTCACGTGCCGAATATAAGCGCGTAGTAGAGGGAGATGGCTGCAGTCTGCTACCACCGGAGAGTATTCATGCATAAAGGACCGCGGGAAGGCCGCTTCAGCATCTTCAAGTCGTTCCGGATGATCGATCAGACCCATAATGTGATCGAAAGATGTTTTAGATGTTTGAGCCCGCGCTATCACTACCTCTTTGGCGCCTAACCGCTTTTGCTGTGCAAATACTTTTTGCTGCCGAGGAAAGAGCACGGTGTGCCAGTAGGCGTTGCACTTTGACTGAGTCTTTCTGAGGGCTAATGTGAGCGATGGCTTAAGTAAGGCGACGCGCTGGTCAAGAGGCATCCGATATAGAGCGTCACTAATGAGCTCAAGATTATCGCTCGCAGGAACCTCACCATTAACAAGGTTTATCGCCTGCTGGAAGACCTCTTCCGCAACGTCGCAGCCGCATCGGCGCATCGTGAGCACCGTGGCGATCCAATCCGAGCGGGTGGCTGTGCCTTTGCTATAACTGTCTTTAAGCAAGTCGAAAACGAACTGAAGAGCGGTGCGCCGCAGCACACCAGTCAAAGTAGGAGGGTTCGCTCCGTCAGCCTCAATCGCTTTACTAAGATGGATGCAGGTCGAGGCCAGCCAGTAAGCATCTGATGTTCTCTGCTCGATATCTACACATTTTGGTGTTACATTAGTTTCCATTAAATCTAACCTTAAATTATTACGACATAACATACTGGATTGTATAGTTTTATGTACTTTTGATCAATATAAAAATATGCGAAACTATCCATTGCCGCGTGAGTACATGTCCACGTGGAAGGTAGCACTATAGAAAGCTAGAAAATAGACAGGTCTTAGGGCGCCAACCGGGTTTAAAATAGTGTTTGAGTCGCTCCTTCAGAGCTAAATAGTCACTACACATTACCTAGCCCTCGCGGGCTAGGCTGTAAAGCAGTCGGGGCTTCGCCCCTGGAGATGTGTCCATCTTCTTCTGGTAAATTTGAATA
>JAJFMA010000250.1 GCA_021772415.1 Chlamydiota bacterium | reverse complement strand
CCGGGTGTTTGGGAGCAAGTGCTTTGACACGATCCATAGCGAAGAAGAGTTGGACGTACATCGGATGCTCAGTCCACAGCGTTCCGTCGTTGTCGAATGTGGCAATTCGCTTTTCTGGCGGCACATAGCTCTCACTTCCTTCTTCACTTACAGACTGCACAAAATCGATAATGGCCGTTTTAGCTGCCCCCTCAGTCCATGAAGGGAGTGGATCTAATTTCTTTGCGTCATTCTTTGAGAAAGAAAAAACTAATAGGAGGAGCGGCGTAATGATCAGCGAGGTCAAAATAATTTTTTTTCTATCAAAACTCATTGGCAATGACTCCTGTCTTGAAAAAGCAGGCCTAACACAGCGATGGTGTTAGGCCTGTTTATGACTGTTAGTGTCCAACTTTTGAATTCATTGCCTTTTGAATTTTCTTCTTCACGCCATCAAGGTTGAAACTTGCACCTGCTTGCATAGGAGGAAAATCTACGGCAGTTTGACCAAGTTTGGCAACTTCTTGTTGAACGAAAACAAAACGCCAAAATTGAAGTCCATACCAGTCCATTGCTAGCAAGGATTGGCTAAGTCCGGCGGCTCTTTCAAAGGGATCTAAACGTAGATTGGTCAATATGGGCCAATCCACATGTTCTTTGGCTCCAAACCATCCCTGAGGCTGTGTGACAAAGGTATACTTGTAGTTCCCAATGCGCGCTGCAGAAAGAGTGGATTCCGTGAAATACCAGATCTCATTTCGGTTGGATTCCGCACCTTTGGTCAGCATGTCAAGTTGGTTGTAGCCATCAAGGTGTACTTTGTAGCGCTTACCATTAAGTGACTTTCCTGCCTTGAGTTCGTCGACGATCTTGGGATTTCCCGCTGCTGCTACAATGGTAGGGAACCAGTCTAGGCCTGACATTAAGCCATTTTCAACTTTCCCTGCAGGAATATGCTTGGGCCACCGAACAATCATAGGAACACGAAAGCCCCCTTCAGTAGCCATTCCTTTGGCTCCCGCAAAGGGAGTAATACCGCCATCGGGCCACGTAAAGGTCTCAGTTCCATTATCTGTGGTTACGCCGATAATTGTGTTGTTGGTGATGCCAAGCTTCTCAATGTGGTCCATGACGGCACCAATGATATCATCGAATTGAGCCATTCCCGCTTCGGAGATGGTCCATTCATTTTCCGAGTTTTGCATTTGCTGATATTTTGGGGACAGGTGTGTGAAGACATGCATACGTGTAGGATTCAGCCAAACAAAGAAGGGCTTTCCTTCCTTGTGGGCCTTGTCAATGAACGCGAGAGTGTGTTTTAAGATGACGTCATCAACCGTTTCCATGTTGAGTTTAATGCCCTTAGTGGGGTGAGGAGGCAAAGGACCTTCGTCAACGATTTTTTGCTTTCCAACTCTTCCCCACCTGGGGTGTACGGTTGAATCATCCGTTTTTGTTGCCCAGGTATGTAGTACGTTACGAGGACCAACTTTGTCCTTAAGATCTTGAGGGTAATTGGGATGAAACGGGTCTTCCATGGCATCGAGATGGTATAGATAGCCGAAAAATTCATCAAAGCCGTGGACTGTCGGGAGAAATTCATTTTTATCCCCCAAATGATTCTTTCCGAACTGTCCAGTGGCATAGCCCATCTCTTTAAGGGCTGTGGCTATGGTAGGAGCCGTTGCAGGCATTCCTAAGGGTGCTCCAGCCTGCCCGACGGTTGTAAGGCCTGTACGGATGGGAAGCTCGCCAGTGATAAAGTTGGCTCTTCCTGCCGTGCAGCTTGCCTCCGCATAATAGTCGGTGAATATCATGCCTTCATCGGCTAGTTTGTCGATGTTTGGCGTTCTGGCTGCCATCAAGCCTCGATGATAGGCTCCAATGTTCCACATCCCGACATCATCGCCCATGATCATGATCACATTAGGCTTTTCTGCGGCGTTAAGGGAGCTTGTTGCCGCTATGGCCAGAAGTAATCCCATAGCTAGAGATCTTACGTTGAAACTTCTCATTGAGACTCCATTTAAATTCTTGAACATCAATGCACTATCGATGTTCTCGACGTGCTTGATGGTTTAGCGGTTAGCTGAGTGATAACAAGAGGGGCAGGAATTGTAAATATTTATTAACACGAGTTTCAGATAGTGTCTTGAGTTTCAGGGAGATACGAGTGCGCATATGCAGCTTTCTCTTACAATCCTGTCGAGGTGTCAAAGCCTGCTCAATTGACTTTTTCCCTAGGGAATCCTATCCTCTATGGCGCCTAAAGCTAAGGAGCTTTTATGAACGCTGAAGTGGCCCTACGTCTTAAAGAACTGTCCAGCCGTATCCTTCATATGTGGAGGTATCTTTGACGTTGATGCCAAAATTCTACAGGTGGACAAACTAGACGCCAAAATGGCGGAGACCAGCTTCTGGGACGATAATGATGCTGCGCAGCTGGTCATTGCTGACGTCAATAAGCTCAAGCTATGGACTGTGCCCGCGACCGAACTTAAAGGACGTTTTGAGGCTCTCGAAGAGATGCTTCCAGAAGCGCATGAGCTCGGTGACGAAGAGATGATCGCGGAACTCGTTGAAGAGCTCACAAAGCTTGAGGCCCAGGTGGAGAAACTTGAGCTCCAACGTATGCTGTCCGGGGAACTCGATAGTAAAAACTGCTACGTTTCAATCAATTCCGGAGCCGGAGGCACAGAAGCCTGCGATTGGGCACAAATGCTTGCACGCATGTACGAGCGCTGGGCAAATCGACGAGGGTGGAAATGTGAAACTGTCGATACCGTTCCTGGTGAAGTCGTTGGATTCAAGAATATTACCTACAAAATCACCGGCCCCTTTGCTTACGGGTACGCTAAAGCAGAAAAGGGCGTACATAGGCTTGTGCGTATCTCCCCATTCGATAGCAATGCCCGGCGCCACACGAGCTTCGCCTCTATCGATGTCACGCCGGAAATTACCGATGATATTGACATTGAGATAAAGCCCGAGGACATTCGTATCGACACCTACCGTGCGTCTGGAGCTGGAGGCCAGCATGTCAATAAGACGGATTCGGCAGTGCGCTTAACTCACACTCCAACGGGGATAGTTGTTTGCTGTCAAAGTCAGAGAAGCCAGCTACAGAACAAAGAAACATGCTTTAAGATGCTGAAATCCAAGCTCTACGAGAAGGAAGTGACGGAGCGGGAAGAAAGCCTCAAAGCCTTAGGTGGCGAAAAAATGGCCATCGGATGGGGGAGTCAAATACGCAGCTACGTGTTTCAACCCTACACCCTTGTCAAGGACACCCGTACTAAAGTAGAATCCGGCAATATCCAGGCTGTGATGGATGGAGATATCGATCTCTTCATCGAAGCCTTTTTGAAGGAGTTAGGCGGAGACAATGACTGAGTCCGAAAAGCAAGAGCCAGAGTTAGTGATTCGCTACACAGAGCCCGGAGATGCCGAGCATCTGCACCTATGGCTCAATGAGCAGAGCACTAAGCGTTGGTTCGCGATGCATGACGACGTTGAAGTTGAAGATTCTGTGAAGCGTTGGATTAGCTTCTACCGCTACAAATGTAGCCTTACAGCCACCCTAGATGGTGTTCCTTGTGGCATCGCGACACTATATCTACAACCCTACCGCCGCTTGGCACACCAGAGCGATTTTGGCATCATCGTCGGTAGAGAACATCGTGGTAATAAGGTCGGGGAGCTTCTGCTGACTAGCTTAATGGACCTGGCTAAAAACACCTTTGGAATAGAACTACTCCATCTGCAAGTTTATGGAGATAATCCGGCGATTAAAATTTATCGCCGCTTTGGCTTTCACGAGTTTGGACGACAGACGCGCTGGCTGAAACATGCCGACGGTACATATAGCCAACGCGTCTTCATGGAACGCATGTTGTAGCTTTGATCAAATTATTGCTGAAAAATATACTCAAGACTCTAAAGAAGATACCTATGACCCTATTTGAATCCCAAACTTTGCAACAGGATCCCCCTAAATGTGGGCAGGCCTTCACTCAAAATACCTTTCAAAGCACCCTGGAGGACCGTGCCGGACAGAAGCTGAAAATTCGTATTAATGACAACCGCTCCACATGGGTGAGCATCCGGTGGGAATCTGATTTAACACGTGTGTCTCTACATAGAATGTTCCTTGAAGCTCCTACCAATGTGATGGAAGAGCTCGCTTGCTATATCCGTCGTGAACACAGAACACTGTCGCCTACTGTCAAAGCCTTCATTGAGGATAATCGGCGCAATCTCGATTATTCATGGACCGTTAAACCAGAAGCTCTCGAGCATCAAGGACGCTGGCACAACCTTCTTGAGATCTATGATACCGTCAACAGAGAGTACTTCGACGGCAAGGTTCAGCTATTCATAACGTGGTTTGGGGAACCCGATCGCCGTAACAAGACGCGAGTCTCTTTCGGATTGTACCAGGACACTCTGCGCCTAATTAAGATCAATCGCATCCTCGATAAGCCGGACGTTCCTAGCTACCTGATAGGCTATGTTATCTATCATGAGATGCTACACTATATCTGTCCTCCCTATCTCAATGAGGTGGGACGCCAGCAAATTCACAACAACGAGTTTAAGAAACGGGAAACACTGTTTCATCAGTATGACCAGGCACAGCAGTGGATAGACGATAACAAGGCTATGCTGTTTGCTAATTGATAACCGCTTAGCGAGGACACGTTATGGCAGGACACAGTAAATGGGCTAACATCCGGCACAAAAAAGGGCGTGCTGACGCGAAGCGGAGTAAAGTTTTCTCGCGAATCTCCAAAGAGATCGTGAGTGCTGTTAAGGTTGGTGGAGCCGATGCCAAAGGCAACCCACGTCTACGCTTGGCTATACAAAAAGCGCGTGCGGTAAACTATCCTAGCGACAACGTCGATCGCCTCATCAAAAAGGCGACAAGTGATGACCAGGCTGATTACACCGAGATGACCTACGAACTGTACGGTTATGGTGGTGTAGGCATCATCGCTGATGTGATGACGGATAACAAAAACCGCATTTCGTCCGAAATTCGTATTGCCACGAACAAGCGTGGCGGTAACGTCGCTGATCCAGGTTCTGTAGCATTTAACTTCGACCGCAAAGGAGTTCTTCAAGTCCCTAGCGAAGGGGTGGACGAAGATACACTGTTCCTAGCCGCGACGGAGGCCGGTGCCGAGGACTTTGAGAACACTGGTGAATGCTACATGATCACCACAGATCCCGCGGAGCTCTATGCTGTAAAGGATGCTCTATCCGAGCAAGGGTTTGAAGCTGAAAACGCGTCGCTCGAGATGCTGCCAAAAGTCTTTATAGAGTGTGATGTGGATACTGCCAAATCCAATCTTGCGCTGATTGATTGGCTCGAAGGTATCGACGACATAGATGCTCTCTTCCATAACATGAGCATGCCTGACGACATGCCAGAAGAGTAGCGGGTTGATGCTCGATATGGGTCTAGCTGATGGAGCACAGAACGGTCCTTCGGAGATCTCTCTAACACCAGAAGACCTACGCCAGGCGGCAGCACACTTTGCTGAGGATGAAGGGACAGCCTTACTGTATTCTGGAGGGTCGTTAGATTGTGCCGGGAGCTCTTTTCTCTATTTGTTCCCTACCCAAACGGTGTGTGTCGATAGCCACGAAGTTGTTGTCACCGATTCGTTGGGGGAGCGTCACGTTTCTCACCAAGGGAAGCCCTGGGATGCTCTTAAGAACTTTATCGGTTGTGAGGCCTTAAGCACTCTCGCAACACCGAGTTGGGTGGGGTACTTGAGCTGGGAAATGGGTGCCTACGCAGAAGCTGGCGGCGCCTCGCTGATCCGAGAGTGTCCCATGCCTTTGGCGTACTTTCAACGCTGTGCCCTTGTTCTACAGCTTGATCACAGCACGGGCCTCGCAGAGATGTTTCTTGATGATACGTCTATAGCAACTCTACCTACCAAGCATCAGGAATGGATACAACGCCTCTGTCAGCCCAACGCGTGGCAAGATTTGGCGCAGAACCCAGCTCCAACGCCATCCAGGAGTGACGGATCTTGGAAGCTTAAAAGCCCTCTGATCAGTCGTGAAAGCTATGTGTCGCAGGTGCGTGACGTTCAAGAACACATTTGCGCCGGTGATATCTATCAGATGTGTCTATCTCAACAGTTTTCTCTTAAAGGTAGGGTTTCTCCGTTTTCTGTCTTTGACAAACTTGCTACTGCAAACCCATCGCCTTTTTCGGCATATCTCAATTTCCCCCAACATACCATTGTGTCGTCGTCACCCGAGCGCTTTCTCTATCACCACCGAGGGCAGCTTGAAACGCGCCCCATTAAAGGTACGGCGCCACGCCACGCAAATCCCGAAAGGGATGCGCAGCTTCGGGATAGTCTCGTTTCATCAGAAAAGGATAAAGCTGAGCTTCTGATGATCACGGATCTGATGCGAAACGACCTTGGACGCATTAGTACCACTGGTACTGTCCACACAGACGAACTATGGCGTTGTGAGGCGTACACCAACGTCTTCCATCTCGTGTCAGTGATACGCTCTGAGGCAGATCCCTCTTTGCACCCCATCGATATGCTACGCCTAAGCTTCCCCGCAGGATCTATCAGTGGATGTCCTAAGCCACGAGCCCTTGAAATCATTCACGCTATTGAACAACGCCCCCGAGGTCTATACACAGGGTCTATAGGACACATTTTTGCCAATGGTGACTTCGACTTCAATGTCGCTATCCGCACGATGGTGATAGATGAAAGCGGTGTCGACATACAACTCGGTGGGGCGGTGGTCTACGATTCCGATCCCGACAGCGAATATGACGAAACTCTCCACAAGGGAGCATCGATCTTCAAGGTTCTAGGCTATGATGCGCCAACAACACGAAACAATTCTGGTGTGGTGAAATAGTATGGGTATAGCGTGGTTGAATGGTGAGTTTCTACCCGAACAAAAGTGTTCGGTGCCTATACATGACCGTGGTTTTCTCTTCGGAGACGGAGTATTTACGACACTAAAGGTGTCTGATGGTACTATCGAGTGCTTGTCGCAGCACTTGCAGCGTCTTAAGGAGCAGTGCCAGCAGCTGGGGATAGAAGCGCCCAGCATTGCGCCTGACACACTTGTTGATCTGCTTCGGCGCAACAGTGCCCTCGCCGGAACCTGGCGCATGAAAATTGTTGTGACAGGGGGAGGTAACTCGCATCTGGATCTGAGTGATAGGCCAGCAGAAACCGTTTTGCTGACCATTAGCCCCTATACAAATCCGGGGGACGTTCCTCTACGGGTGGGTGTATATCCTGAGTCCATCATTAGGCCTGTGGGGCGTATCAAAAGCTTGGCGTATATCGATCGTCTCTTTGTGCGCGACTGGGCAATGCAGCACGGCCATGACGATGCTGTCACTACCCTACCTGATGGTACCCTTCTTGAAGGGGCCTTCTCAAACCTTTTTTGGATTCTTGACGACACTCTCTATACTCCAGATCCAAAGCTTCCTATCCTATCGGGGATAGCGCTGAGCAATGTCATCACAGCGGCGGAGCAGCTTAATTTCAAAACTAGCTACATCGATTCCCCATGCGCTGGTATCACCGACCAATGTCACGTTTATACCTGTAATGTCCTTACAGGTATACGAAAGGTGGGTGTTTTTGATGGCAGTAAGCTGAGCCTGGATTCCACTCAATTTGATCGCATGCGCGATACTTACTCAGAAGTTGTGTCTAAGATGAGCTCGGAGCACATCTTCGTGGAGTGACCCTGAAGTGGGCACAACCTCGATGTTTAGCCTACGCATCTTCCTTTTCTCATCCAAGCTTTTGGCCTAGTCTCGGTGTTCGATATTTTACTCGTAAAATAGTACGACTTGATGACGTAGATTGATTCTTTCAAACACCGTACCCTCCAAAGCAGAGAGAGCTTGCTGAGTGCGTCCTCATGAGGCCCGAAGGGCTGGCAACCTGTATAGCCTGGGGCGTAGCCCCAGGTGAATAAGTTAACTTGTGGAGCGCTGTAAGTGCGACACGTCTTAGCATGGATGTGTCGCACTTACAGCGCTCGGAATATATTTTTGCATTACCCCAGGCTACACCCGGGGCTATACAGGTTTTCAGCCCTTCGGGCCTCAGGACGGATTTCTTTCGCAAATGAATTGAGTGCCGTTAGACCTATAGGGCCTGTTGCCTGACACTTTCTATTGAGCGACACAGATTCTATGATCGTTTCATCTAGGTAGTCACAGAAATGTCTAACGTCGACTTTGTGTCTTTGTGCTGATTCTTTCGGCTATATGTTGTTAAGGTGATTCTTCTAAATGTCGCGTATAACAAACCACGGTGTCTTTAAGCTTGCTTAGCAAACTGACCAAGCCTGATGAGTGCTGTCAAGGTGACAAGGACTGTGAACACAACGGCAAGCACTCCAAAATAGGCGGGGACTAGGATCATGGCTCCAAAAAAGATAAAGGCTTCGGTGCGTTCCATAATACCCGGGCTATAATGGAAGCCTTTTTCACCTTCGTTTTTGGTGAAAATACCCACGACAAGAAACGTTGTAATACACAAGAGAACACTCGCTAGCATAAGCGTGCACAACAGGCCACGACCTGTTGGGTCTACGAGACACAATCCAAGGATAATTGCGGACTCAACCACACGATCTACGGTGATGTCCATTACCGCACCGAAGGTAGAGGTCTGCTTATGCATTCGCGCAACAGTGCCGTCAAGTATGTCGCACACGCCTGACAAAGCTAAGAAAAATAGCGCCCACAGTGGCATGTGGATGACAGTGGCAACGGCGCATCCTAGACCCATTACGAGGGCTGCAATGGTAATTTGCAACGGAGTGATGTTGTGGAATCCGAATTTAGAGACAGTAGGCTCAAAGACGGCACCTTGGACACTGGGACGGATATAGCTGTCGATCATCTTAGATAGTCTCCTGGGACTTTTTCCATCTTTTATAAACAATAGGGAGTAATGCAAACAAGCCCAAGGCTACCAAGGCTATCTTGATCTTTAGATTGAAGACGGAAGCAAACGAGAAGCTTTCACCGCTGTCAAAGATAGCACTCAAACCTGCTCCTGCTTGGGTGAACACAAAAGCTCCGGGAATGATGCCGACGAATGTAGTCCACGTGTAAACAAGCAGTGGGACTCCTAGAAGGGCAGGAGCGAGGTTCACGAGCCAGAACGGAAATGCTGGAACAAGGCGCAAGAAAAGCATGTAGCTGGTGGCATTTTCGTGGAAGCCTTCCTCCATTTTCGCCAGCCACGGTCCGGCACGTTCACGCAAAGAGCTTCCAAGTGCTGATTTCGCAGCTAAGAAAATGCCTACTGCGCCTATGGTGGCTCCAATGACAACATATAAGGTACTTAGAGGTTGGGGAAACAAGAAGCCTCCGCAGATACTAAGAAGAGCTCCCAATGGCAGCGATAGTGATGTGGATATGGCATAAATAACAATGAATACCATCACTGCTTGGATAGGTCGTTGGATCACGAAATCAAGGAGTAACTGTCGGTTGTCCTTGAGATTTTCGAAGGTGAAATACTCGCTAAACCCGCTAACTCTCACAACAAGCATGGTAGCTATGATGAGCATGATGGGTATAAAACGCTTCCAATTCATGGACAAGCTCCGGAGTAAAGGCTAATCTGCGCATAGTATTTGTTTACTGGCTTGTGCATCGCAAGGGGTCTGGCCTGATAAAGTGACACTTCATGTGCAAGAGTAAAACAATGAGCGGGTTCTAAGCTCTGGTGGAATGGGACAGGCGTTGAAAAGTGTCACTTTGTCAGGCCTGACCCCACACCCACACAATACGTGAACATGTACTGCGTTTAGAATGTCAGTAATAAACGTTTAGGGAAAGAAGCGATGACAGAGACTACAGTGGACTATCCTCTTGTGGTAGTAGGTGCTGGTGCCGGAGGCCTAGTCGTGGCCATAGGCGCTGCCAAGGCCGGTAAGAAGGTGCTGATGATTGAACGTGGCACCTACGGGGGAGACTGTACCAACTTTGGTTGTATCCCAAGTAAGGCTCTGATTGCAGCTGCCGAGCTGGCCCATGGCATTAAAGCAAGTGAGGCCTATGGTGTGGCAGCCCCTGCAGAGCGGCCTATATGGTCGGAGGCTTTTACCCGCACACGACGCATTGTGCAAGAAATCCTGCATCATGAAGATCCTCAAGCACTTAAGGAACATGGCGTCGATGCTCTTACCGGCACGGCGTCTTTTGTGGACTCACATACTCTGGAAGTTAGCGATGCTTCTGGGAATATCACAACAGTGCGAGCGAAGCAGATCGTGCTTGCGACCGGATCACGCCCGCTAGTACCTCCTATCAAGGGGCTCTTAGATACACCGTACCTCACCAATGAAACACTCTTTGACCTAGAGAAGCCTCCGGCATCTATTATCGTGATGGGAGGAGGACCCATTGGCAGCGAGATGACGCAAGCGCTGTGCCGTTTAGGCAGTAGGGTGACCCTAGTGCAAAGGGAACCTCATGTTTTGATGAAGGAGGATTCCGAAGCTGCTCATATCGTCCAGGAGGCCTTCGTCCAGGAAGGGATTACATTGCAGCTGTCGAGTATGGCGGTGGAGGTGCGCTACGATGCAACTGAATTTCAGGTGGATGTTAAAGACGGCGAAGGCAAGGTGCACACTTTAGTGGCTCAGCAACTACTAGTTGCGACGGGACGCGTTCCTAATAGCCACAACCTTGGTTTAGACAAAGCAGGAGTTACCGCGACACCACAAGGGTATATTGAGATCGATACCTATGGTCGTACCAGCCAGAAACACATTTGGGCTGTCGGTGACATCACGGGCTACGCGCTGTTTACTCACATGGCAGAAAATCAAGGGCGCACAGTGCTGACGAACCTATTGCTGCCGTGGCCTTTTCGGAAGAAGCTTGATCTTAAGCAATCAGTACCACGGGTGACCTATACAGATCCGGAACTTGCGCATGTGGGTTTAAGTGAAGAGGAGGCTATTGCGCAGTATGGTGCCAAAAAAATTGCCGTCTACCGCGTGCCCCTGAAAGAGGTCGATCGCGCCATCACCGCTGGTCGCACGGAAGGCTTAGTAAAAGTTGTCACTAAACGCTGGAGCAGCAAGATTTTGGGCGCCACCATCGTTGCCCCTAGAGCGGGAGAAATGCTTTGTGAGATCTCTCTGGCTAAACATGCGGGTGTTCCCTTGCGGAAGCTTAGCGGCCTTATCCACCCCTATCCGACATACAGTCTCGCGCTGCGACGAGCTAGCGACGGCTGGCTAAAAGAGACAATCCTACCCGCCGTCATGAAGCTCATCGGCCGATAGCGATTATGTAGCCAGTAGGTCTCTGTATGATTGGCATATCCACAAAAAATACATGCAGGACTTGCGAGGGTGCCAGAAAACCGCAGTGTGTTATTCATTCGAAGAGCCCAACGGGCTCAGATATTATAGCCCAGAGCAACGCCCCATAAGCGCTAACCTATTCTCAGGCGCGAAGCGCTGACATATGCTTAGCCTAGGACGCAGTCCTAGGTGAAGCGTGAATATATTTTTGAGCTCTGAAGGAGCGACATATGAAACGCGGCAATACACTAGTTCATGGAGACCGGTGTTTTTTTTAGAGTAGATTCGAATGACGGAAAATGAACTTAATCCCCACCTTCATATGCCGCTCCTTCGAGAGTGTAAAGAAATGCAACGTTACTTTTTCTTAGGCCCGAAGGGCTGTAACCTGTATAGCCTGGGGCTACGCCCCAGGAAGGCAAAAGAAGCTGTGAGCACTGTAAGTGCGACACATATTTCGGTTAAATGTGTCGCACTTACAGTGCTCAGAGTGTATTTTGACCTTTACCCCGGGCTACGCCCAGGGCTATACATCTTGCTGGCCTTTCAGGCCGCCGAAGAATGTGCGAGCTCATGTGGGATAATGGTCATTTCGTCACCACTACCAATTTATTGACACTCTCGTAAGGCCGGCTCATGGCTCCATAAGCTGTTCATGAGTACTTGTGAACCGAGGGTTGCTTAGCTACGGACAATACATACGTGTGCTTTCCACGCGCTCAACGAATGGGCAGCCCTGGCAGCTGGCTTCGTAGTGTACACAAAAATCTTTGTGTAGCTGAAGCGCTCCCTGCTCGCATGCCGATTGTTTCAGGACTTCTCCTTTAGGGGTATCGCCAAAGAAACGGTGTGTAAGATAACGCTGCTTGCCACTTGATGGCGCTCTTAGGCTATGTTGAAGCTTGTCAAATGCTAACAACTCGTCTTCATTGCCGTGTCCACTAATGCTTGAGTACAGCAAGGGGATCATGGTGTTGACCAAAACCTTCAACTTGAGTTCACGTCCCACAAGGGCAATCGGCTGCTCACTGCGGTTAGAGTTAAAGAGGATGTGATGGCTCCAAAATGGGTGCGCATAGTTGGGAAGGAGTTCCAAAAGGCTGTCTCTTAAGCGTACGCAGTCTTTGTGTAGGCGGAGCTGTTGCCACTGTCTCTCCCAGAGATCGAGCATTTTTTTGTAGCCCGTTGCCATATGGGGATCGCGTAATAACATGCACAAATAGGCAATGCGTCGCACAGGGTGGTTGAGGGGGCGCATTTGCTGCAGCTGAATTCCAATACTTGGTGCCGAGGGTGACCTGCGCTCTTCCCACAGTGAACGGAGATTTCTATATTCCTCGCTTTGAGTCCATCGAGTATGGCTGTTTTCTTCAAAGAAACCACAGGCACCTAGTGCCGATGCCATTAGCTCGCTGAAAGATGCCTCCGCTTGAGGTGCGAGCCATTTAAAAAGCCTTAAGAAGGCATCGGAATTGTGTCGATAGCCCAGTGCCATGGCAACACCTGCAGGAATACGTAGATGCTCCTCACGAATGTGTGCTGCTAAGAAAGAGGCTTTCTGTTCCAGTCGCCAATAGGCTGCTGATCCAAGAAGCGCTTCCACGTCACGCTTAGGCATCTTTCGAAAGAGCGCTTGTGCACAGTGGCCACTACCCACAAATTTCCTATAGGGATAGAGATCTAAATCTATCAACTGCACAATGCGCTTCAAGGGTATCGTTAAGCTAGGTTCCAGATATGTGCAAGGAATCCCACTTCCTTGCGAGCTGCTGATTATGCGCTGTTTAATCGAGGTCCACAGGGCTACATGTAACACTACATCGTCGTAGCGAGGATCTTCGTGGTGGCCATGCTGCTGCCAGCCGTCGTCGGCAAGATGCAGTTCGACATCTCCAATGACTTCCTTATCGCCAATTTTTATGTGCGCCCGGCGAAAATCTGGACCCGCCTCTGTATTCCAAATACCGGGATCAATGACGGTGACAAGGTCTCCATCTCGAGTTGTGAGAGCCTTAAAATAGCGTTGCTCTAGCCACATGGCCTGTACATGTCTTTCTGTCATCATTGGCGCTGGGGACTTCGGTTCCTCAGCCGCCTGAGGCCAGCGGTCAAATAGCTGTGCGTAGAGATCGGATGTTGGAGCTGACAGGGACATATTCATGATTTAGTGACTCCTATAGCCCGGCTGTGGGCGATCGCGTTCGCGTGGTGACCATAGATGATGTCTTGGCAGAAAGAACGTTGCAGAAATTCATGGGGAAATCCCTGGGGAATGTTACTGACGCTATTGAGTCGCTGTATCTGGTCATCGCTGAGTTCTACATTGATGTATCCCATGCTGTCCTCAAGCTGCGACGCTATCCTCGCTCCGACAATAGGAATAATGTTTGGGCGCCGCTGGCGCATCCACGCCAGCGCCACCTGGACAGTAGAGATCGCCAGTTCCTCGGCTACCTCGTGTGCGACTTTAGCCACGGCGATATTATGAGGATTTAAAATCTCATCCTTGCGACTACTGGTGGAAAGTCTAGAGCCTTCAGGGGTTTTGCCAGCTTCGGTATATTTTCCCGTCAGCACACCCGCACCTAAAGGGGACCACGCACAGATTGCTAAATCTAAACTCTCAGACATGGGGAAGTACTCGGGTTCGATACTGCGTTCAATTAGGCTATATTCCAGCTGAGAGGCAACAAACGGGGTCCATCCCTGATGATCGGCGAGAGTATTGGCACGTGAGACGACCCATGCAGGAGTGTCTGAGATGCCGGCATATAGTATCTTACCGGCACTAACTAAGTCGTCTAAGGCACGCATGACTTCATCGATAGGGGTGAGGTAGTCCCACGCATGAATCCAATAGAGGTCAATGTAATCTGTTCCTAAGCGCTTCAAGCTCGCCTCTACAGACTGCACCATGTTTTTGCGGTGATTGCCGCTAGCGTTGGGATCGTCTTTGTTAGTGCTCATGGTGTACTTGGTCGCCACAACAGCACGCTCGCGCATGGGAGCAACGAAGCGGCCCAGCATTTCTTCGCTGGTGCCATTAGTATAGATGTTTGCTGTGTCAAAGAAGTTCCCCCCGGCTTCGACATAGGTGTCGAAGACCGCGCGGCTTTCGTCTTCCGTGGATCCCCAGCCCCAGTCCTTTCCAAATGTCATAGTCCCAAGACAAAGCTCAGAGACTCTAAGACCACTTCTCCCTAATAGCTTGTAGCGCATCTCCTTCCTCCTGCGTTGGGAATCTACGCTGCCAAAATTGTGTAACAAACGCAATAGAGAATGCGTTGGTAGATGTTCACGTGGCAGCGCTGTAGAACGCTAAAAGATAGAGAGATTTAGGGGCTGGCTCGCGCCATCTACCTACGACATTTTTATCATACGAAAAAGAAGGTTAACATCTTAGGCTACCCAAGCAATATGTGATTATCTAAGGCACTCAAACTTGAAAGCGAATTTCTGTCGCTCCTTCGAGAGTGTAAAGAAATTGGTGGCGGTGATGAAATGACCATTAGCCCACATGAGTTCGCACGTTTTCCGGCGGCCTGAAAGGCCAGCGACCTGTATGGCCCCGGGCGTAGCCCGGGGAGCTTCAAAATACACTCTGAGCGCTGTAAGTGCGACACATCCATGCGAAACATGTGTCGCACTTACAGCGCTCAAAAGCTTAATTAGCCTACCTGGGGCTATGCCCCAGGCTATACAGGTTACAGCCCTTCGGGCCTTAAAAAGGAGTCTTGCGCCTATTTCTTTACACTCTCGAAGGCGCGACAGAAAGCCACTCAGCCAACAATACTGTGCACTCAAATCCAAACAACAATTTCTGTCGCTCCTTCAGAGCTTCATAATCACTGCACATTACCTAGCCCTCACGGGCTAGGCTGTAAAGCTGTCGGGGCTTCGCCCCTTAGAACACCCCTACAGTTATGCTGAACAGAGTGAACAGCACTAAACCCACATCGTTAAAAAACAAGTAATCACAAAACTGTAGTTGAAATTTGGGTAATGACAAGGGCTGAACCCCAGGCCATACAGGCTGCCAGCCCCTCGGGCCTCAAAGAAGAGTCTTACGCCTATTTCTTTACACTCTCTTTGGGCCTCAGTACCTGGCAGGTGCATGCTACATTCCAAGGCGTCTACCAATACGTTACGTTGCTGGTTATCAATGAGAATATTCTCACCTCACTCAAAACAGAGCTTAAAGCATGCTGTAACTATCAAAGATGACATGAGAAGTGATTCGGGGAGGGGGGGGGGGGGATACGAAGAGATAGTCTCTAATGAAAAGGCCATTATACAAAAAAAATACTTACCTGTCAACCGTAGTCGACTCAGGAACTATTCTAGGTCTCCTAACGCCTCAATGCGTTCTTGGATCACATCTATCATAGGAGTCCCCGACGCAGTCTCCTCTATGGAGTCCGACGCTGCATCAAGCCACAGCACAATCATCCCCACTAGTGCCAATATGCTATCCTTACCTATCTCCTCGCCGGGTCTCAGAAAGATGTAGCGAAAAAACACTTGCCTCAGGCCCTCGTCCAAAACAAACCCTGGCGTAGGAAGTGCGCTATTGAAGAAGTTGATCACCCTAAGGACCTCCCACACACTTCCATCAGCAACCTTAAACGGTAGATATGTGAGCATTTGAACAAAAGACTCCTTATACTCGTTGCCGTCCTCCAAAGGCATCGAAATAAGCTCCTCTTCAGTCTTTATGATAAGAACCCCACTCCTCCCCTTTTCATCGGACGGCAATGTCACACGTAAATTCTCGGGACCCCCATCGTCGCTGGCATCGCTCCATATAAGCGGGTATCCCGCTTGCTCAAGAACACTGGCAATTTTCTCTAACATAGGATTTCGCATTACCTTTCTCCTACTGCATTAGATATTCCAGAAGACACGTGAGTGGGTTCTCATCGAATTCGCTAACATCGACGCCGTGGGATTTGATGATGGCCTTAAGCGTCTTTCTATTTCCCGTGTCACTAAGACTTGATAAAATCGACTCCAACTCCTCAACATATTCCATCCGTGTCATTCCAAAACGCTTCGCGCTAGCGTGTTCCTTCAACCCCTCCGCCACTTTCTCAAGCTCTAACTCAATGTCAGTTCTCTCTTCGATTAGATCATTGTATTCCTTTGTTCCCACCTCGGGAATTTCCACACTGGCGAAACCAACTTCATATCCATACCTTAGCGTGTAATCTATTCCTGACAACCGTTTCTCTAGCTTCTTTTTCCGGCTAAGCAGTTCAGCTTCGGCCTTGGCGTCGCGTTCAATTATCTGTTGTTCAGTGGAAAGTTCCTTACCATATACCGCTGTCACACCTTTATTCCACAGCCATCGGACACCCGACACAAGAGGAGGTCCAATTGCTGGTAAAAATCCAGAAACGGTACCTACGTGCCCTGCATGCTGGACATACCCTGGAACATCATCGAGATCGTCATCGGCAGACGCTGACATATACAGGAATGTTCCATAAACTAATAATCCAGTTGCCACCGTGGTACCCGTTAGAGCCATGCGCCTAAAACTGCCCTGCTGACTGAGCTTCCGGGCTTCGTCATCAACAAAGTCGATTTTGGCTTTGATACTACCCATCTTCATTCGGATGACACGAAGTTCCATACTTGAGAGATCTGTCCTTAAACTCAACGCCCCCAACTCCGTGTGCGCTGACATTAGAGTCCGCCTAACTTCAGAGAGATGGCGGTTTTTCAAGTCTATATCTTCCAGGTCATTCCAGTGTTGAAACACACTTAGGGCAGATCCAACAGCACCCAAACCGAACAGCGCACCCTTGGTGGTAGCTATACGCGCGATGGGTATCTCGCCCACCAGCAAGTCCAGGTTCCTAACCATCTCCTGTTGAAATACCAAGCCTCTTTTAACAACTTCAGCTTGGATACGTCTGTGCTGACTTTTGTCGATAAGCACAAGCTCTTTGAGCTCATGTTGAAGCTTCGTCTTGTCTTCCATGAGACGCTGTTGTTTAGAACCGCTAGAACTCTCTATCTCAGCCTGAAGATCATCGATTCGTCCTTCCAGAGACTCTATTTCCCGTTGTAGGGCAGGATTTTCAGCACGACTTCTCCTGCCCTCTTGTGCTGAAACATATCCCCTTACTAGCACCAGAGAAGCCTTAATGAGATTGACCCTGTCCGCCATCTCCTGACCAGCAGTCATCATCGCCACTTTAGACGCTTGCCCCATACCTGTAGGCACTATGGTCCTCATCATAACCCCTGCCCCTCCTGGCCTTCCAGGGGGATGTAGAATCTTTTGATTCACACCAGACAAATTAGAACCAGCTATCTTCAGGAGCTGCTTTTTTAGATAGGCCGCCATAGATGAGCTAATATCTGCAGTCCAAAGATGTCTCCCTACATGGATACTGGCACCGCCCTCAACAAATTTCTTCGCCGCTGGCAAACTATCGGTTCGTACAGCACATCCTAAGGGAGTCTCCCCCTTGTCGTTAAGGCTGTCGACAGAGAGACCTCGATCAATTAAGCGTCTGATGGTCTCCGACAAATCCTTGCGTTCCGCAGCGAAGTGCAGGAGAGTATTAGCACCTTCATACTCCCGGGAGACGTCGATGTCACAAAGAAGCATCATACCATTGATGAACGACTCAGTACCAAATTCAAAAAGTAGAAGCACATTGTCAGGTTCTTGAAAGAACTCATGCCAGGCCTCTAAACCTCGCCCCATCCTTGCATCAAAGAAGGTCTCAGACAGGGCGCTACACGCCTTGGCCCGGCCTGCCGAATCGACCTTATTGATGAAAATACTCATATCCTCTGTCAGACGAACCTGCTGGGAGGCCAGCACTAGCTCAAAGGCTTTTTCTAGCTTGCGCTGAGTTTCGGAAGACCCCTTCTCATCCGACAAACACCTCATTTTAGCCATAACATGGACGAATTTTTGGTCTGATAACATACACGAATCGGCATTATCTGCGACTGTACTAGCAAAGAGCGCCACCATTTGGTCGGTCTTAAGATCGTCTTTCTTAGACGCATAGGCCATTTCTTCAAAGGCGGCGTCAGCCTGAGACTCGAATATGTCCAACTTAGAGCCGAACGAAGAGGACTCCATAGTAAATTTCTTCGGTTAATATTTAAATAATACACACCTACTATATTACCAATTATTTATAAAATATTCATTATTATTAATTTATATTATAGACATTTTGTTATAATCAAAAGGCAACACCACATTTTTCAGGCAAATTTTTTCTTTACAGTGAAAGTGCATCCACTTATGACTAAGGGTACTACGCAAGGAGAAGTCATGACGCAAGAGACTAAGGCAAAAGCGACAGCCCAGTACACCGCCGAGGAAGCAAGCAAGAAGCTGCAGCAATCGATGGACGTCGCGGAAGACGCGCGCGAGAAAGAGTACCGCCATCCCACATTCGCGGGCCTGCTATTCATGGGAGAGTTCAAGCCGGAACTACTGTTCCCCTTTCCCTTTCAGCCCGAGGAAGATCGCAAGGAAGCCGACGCCTTTCTGGAGAAACTCGAAGCTTACTTAAGGGCTAACGTCGATGCCGAAGAGATCGACCGCACACACGAGATTCCCAAAGAAGTCATCGAAGAGATGGCCCGCATGGGTGTTTTTGCGATGAAGGTCCCCAAGGAGTACGACGGACTTGGCTTTTCCCAAACCAACTACTGCAGGGCTGTTGTCAAGGTAGCATCGCACTGCGGCAACGTAGGTGTTTTGGTCACAGCCCACCAGTCCATTGGGGTACCTCAACCTCTCAAGCTATATGGTACCGAGGAACAGAAGGCCAAATATCTCCCTAAATTCCGCCAGGGACAGATCTCGGCCTTTGCACTCACAGAACCCGACGTTGGGTCAGACCCTGCTGAGATGGCTGCCGAAGCGCGTTTAAGTGACGACGGCACCCACTACATCCTAAACGGAGAGAAGCTGTGGTGCACCAACGGCACCATCGCTGACGTTATCGTGGTGATGGCAAAAACCGCTCCCAAAGTCATTAAAGGCAAAGAGCGCAAACAGATTTCTGCCTTCATTCTAGAGATGGATAGTCCCGGCATAGAAATCGTCCAGCGCTGCGAATTCATGGGCCTGCGCGCCCTTTACAACGGATATATCCGCTTCACTGACGTCAAGATCCCTGCAGAAAACCTCATTTGGGATGAGGGCCGTGGCCTTGCCATCGCCCTGGGAACCATCAACGTGGGAAGAATCACTTTGCCTGCAGGATGCACAGGCGCCGCTAAGCAATGCCTATCCATCGCACGCCGGTGGGGACTCGAACGCGTCCAGTGGGGCCAACCGATTGGTCTTCATGAAGAGGGGCGCAACAAAATCGCCTACATCGCCTCGACGACACTCGCTATGGAAGCCGTCACCTGGCTCACCTGTGGATGGGTAGATCAAGGCGGCGTCGACATACGCATAGAGACTGCGATGGCAAAGTTATTTTGCACCGAAGCCCTCTGGAAAATTGTCGATATGACCATGCAGCTGCGTGGTGGACGTGGATACGAGAAAGGGCGCTCTCTTGCCGAGCGCGGCGAACCTCCTTACGCCGTAGAACGCATCATGCGTGACTGCCGGGTGAACCTAATCTTGGAGGGTTCTACAGAAATCATGCACCTGTTTCTTGCTAGGGAGGCCATGGACCCCCACTTTCGACGTGCTATGGATTTAGTCAAGGGCAAGCTTGCCGGTAGCGAAAAGACGAGCAAGATTTTAGAGCTACTCAAATTTTACTCATGGTGGCTTCCTTCACAACATGTGAAAGGATGGATACCAGGTTCCTATCCCGAAATGGGCTCCTTAGAGAAGCATTTCAAATTCATCAAAAAGGCGTCGCATAAGCTTGCCAGATCCATCTTTTATGCAATGGCAAAGCACAAGCAGGGCTTAGAGCGCCGCCAGATGCTATTGGCCCGACTAGTGGAAGTGGGGACGGAGCTATTTGTCATGTCGGCAACGTGTTCGTATGCCATAGGTTTGAAAGACCAAGACGCAGAAAAAGGCGACAGCCCCATCGCACTAGCCGACTACTTCTGCACGCTGGCACGCCGTCGGATCGCCGACCACTTCGATGCGGTCTCCGATAACGATGACCGCCAAGCCAACAAACTGGCGCGGCGTGTTTTCGATAGCGACATGCGCTGGCTTGAAGAAGGTGTCATCTGGACCGGACCAGAAGACTAAGTAAACAGGCAAAGGGATACGTTTTATGTCCCTTTGCCTGTTGGCGACGAATTTGGTTTCACCTATTTCCATTCATGATGATCAGCTGGCGACAACAGATCGCAGCATCCCGCTAATGTCCTCAATAATTTTGTACATGAGATCCGAGATGTCCGAAGCAACCCTAGCTGCCACGCTGTTCGCCCAGCTAGCTCCATCAACAACACCTTGAAGTGCTGCGCCAGCCGCCGACGCTACCTGCCCTCCCAAGTAGGCTCCTACCTCAGTGATAGTACTCAATAGATCGACCGCAAACACATGCACAGAGTTTGCACACTGCACAAGCTTTCCTCCTACAAAGCGTGCGCCATCACCCATAGCGTTAAATACAGGTGCAATCACATAGTCACGTACGTATGAGAGACCTGTGCCTACTACGCTAAATACCTGCGCAGCACAGTAACCTACAAACTGCGCAACCTGCACAAGCTTGCCTCCCACAAAAGCGGCAGTATCGGCCACAGCATTAAATACAGGTGCAATCACATAGTCACGCACGTATGAGAGACCTGTCGCTACTGCGCTAAAGACATGCACAGCACAGTCACGCACAAGATGCGCGCACTGCATAAGCTTCTCTCCCACAAAAACGGCAGCATCGGCCACAGCGTTAAACACAGGTGCGATCACATAGTCACGCGCGTAAGCAAGACCTGTCGCTACTGCGCTAAAGACTTGCGCAGCGCAGTCACGCACAAGCTGCGCGCACTGGAAGAGTTTTCCCCCTACAAAAGCGGCAGCATCCGCCACGGCATTAAAAACGGGAACAATCACATAGTCACGCGCGTAAGCGAGACCTGTCGCTACTGCGCTAAACACTTGCACAGCACAGTCACGCACAAGATGCGCGCACTGGAGGAGTTTCTCTCCTACAAAAACTGCAGCATCCGCCACGGCATTAAAAACGGGAACAATCACATAATCACGTACGTAAACAAGACCTGTCGCTACTGCACTAAAGACCTGCGCCGCACAGTTACGCACAATCTCCGCGCACTGGAGGAGTTTCTCTCCTACAAACTTAGCTACATCCACGAGCCCATTAGCCAACGGAATAACCACATGATCCCGAAGAAGCTCATACCCCATGGGTATGCCCTGAGTAACAATCCACTTCGGCATCTCGTACCCTAAAGTATAAACCGGAACGAGAATGGTATACGCAGACAGTTTTCCGACTAAAAATGCGGCATGCCCCAACGATTCCACAACAGAACCCAAGGCACGAAGAGCCGCCCCTCCCAGTAATTCACTACTCCCAGCATACTCACATATTTGGCGCCCAAGCCACTCCACTCCGACACCTGTGGCAGCGACAGCGGCCCCCCCCACTACCATACAAGTGGCCACTTTGGCAGCAAAAATAGCATTATTTTTATTGATACATTCAGGTAATTGCATGTGAGTGCCTCTATGATCGTTTTTGATGTTATGGCGAACTCAATAGTAGCCCGATCACTTCAAGGCTTGATAAAGGCACGAACAGCAACAAATAAAGCGAGGCATCCCTAATCAGGATGCTCGCATGCTATGAGCTTAAAACCCCGCCTGAAAGATCAACAGACGAAATGAGCCAACTAACTCGAGCCAGCGTATCTTCGACAATGACATGTACCGGCTCGAAAAACTGTCTCTGGATGGGGGGGCCAGAGACATAGCTATGTTGTTAGCTATTATGTTATGGGTACCTCAACTATGTCGATAAATGCACGAACTGCCCTTGCACAGCGGTAAATGGCCTCAAAATGCTATCCAAGTCATCAATGATCCTTTGAACCACAGCGGCGATAACACTCGAAATGTTGGCGACAACATCTCCCACACCCGCTATGGCGCTATGCACAGCTGAAATTACAGGTCTGATGATATACGCATCCATGGCTTCTGCTAAAGCGGCTATCTGGCTTCCGGCAGAGTACACGAGCCCGCCTAGATCTCTAATAATTTGGAAGCTAAGATCATAGACTGTATAAGCACATGCACTCACTTTCTCACCAATAAGCGCAGCAACATCATACACTCCCTTCAAAACAGGTAGCACCGCGCCATCACGTAAGTAGGCAAAACTGCTAGGAATGGCACGCAGCAGCGCCAGGGCACACTCGCTAATTTTAGCCGCGCAGTTCGAAAAGATCTCGCCCATATTTCCCACTACACTCGCGACACCGCGCAGAACAGGCATGACCATGTGATCGCGCAGGTACAATAGACTGTTAGGAATAGCACGTAGGACTGCCAGAGCACACTCGCTAATTCTAGCAACGCAATCCGAAAGGACCTCACCGATATTTCCCACTACACTCGCGACACCGCGCAGGACAGGCATGACCATGTGATCACGTAGGTACGCTATACTGTTGGGAATGACACGCAGCAGCGCCAGAGCACACGCGCTAATTCTAGCAACGCAACCCGAAAGGACCTCACCGATATTGCCTATCACACGCGCTACACCGCGCAAGACTGGCATGACCATGTGATCGCGCAGGTACGCTATACTGTTAGGAACGGCACGCAGCAGCGCCAGAGCACACTCGGAGATTTTGCTCACACAGATTGAAAGGGTTTCACCGATATTGCCTATCACACTCGCGACACCACGCAAGACTGGCATGACCATGTGATCACGCAGGTACGCTATACTGTTAGGAACGGCACGCAGCAGCGCCAGAGCACACTCGCTAATTTTAGCGACGCAACCCGAAAGGACCTCACCGATGTTGCCTATCACACTCGCTACACCACGCAAGACAGGCATGACCATGTGATCGCGCAGGTACGCTATACTGTTGGGAATGACACGCAGCAGCGCCAGAGCACACTCGGAGATTTTGCTCACACAGCTTGAAAGAGCTTCTCCGACACGCCATAGCAGATCGACGGCTCCCTGCGCTATAGGAATAATGACTCGGTCACGCAAAAATGCGACAGTCTCAGGTATCCCTTGAGTGAGTAGCCACTTAGGTAGCGTGTATCCCAGTAAATAAGAAGGCACCAAAACCGTGTAGGCCGAGACCTTTCCAATAACGAAGCTCGCTCGACCCATAAACTCGAGGTTTGTGCCCAAAGCCCGAAGAGCCAACTGCTGTATTAGATCGCCACTGCCCGCATATTCTAAAATCCGACGCCCAAGCCACTCCGCTCCGACACCTGTTGCGGCAAGACATGCGCCGCCGACCACCATGCCAGCAGCGACTTTCACTGCAAACAGGGCGTTTTCTTGGTTGATACAATCTGGTACCTTCATTTTGGTTGCTCCGCTACATTTTTGGTTGTTTGACAATGAAATTGTAAACACGCAACCTTAAGTCCAAACCAAGTTCACTTTAAGTGTAGATTAAGACACCCATCTTCACAGGGTAGTGCCGAATACCCTGTAAACCTACATTAGACTTCCATAGAGATGCGACACGCTATAGACTCTATGCTTTCGCCAAACACTTTGAGGCCTCCATGACGTTTACCCTTCACAGCAACTTGCAAACCAAAGCGTTCATTATCGACCTACCGCTCTGCCGCGTTCTTCTCGAAGACAATGCTCACTACCCATGGATTTTTCTTGTGCCGCGCAGACCTAACATTTCCCGGATAATGGACCTTAAACCCAAGGACCAACTGCTGCTCATGCAGGAAATGGATTGGGCACAACATGTACTGTGGAAGAAGTTCGAACCCACACAGCTCAACGTCGCTGCCATCGGAAACAAGACGCCTCAGCTGCATGTCCACGTGATTGCCAGGAATGTCAACGACCCCGCTTGGCCCGGAACAGTGTGGGATCACCCTGCCCAAAAGGCATATGGCGAAGAAGAGAGACAGCGCATGTGCGAGCGCTTGGCTAGCTCCCTTAACGACAGATTTCGCCAAAGTCAGTCCCTTGCGCATATGATCAACGCAGAAGGCTAAGGGCTCTTTTCGTAACTAAACCTGTGAACATAGGTATATCTACGCGGCCCGTTCACCGACGATTTAGCAAACCTCCATTCGGTGAGAATCCTGAGTCTCCTTAGGAAAGATGGCTTCAAGAAATGCGGTGTCTGCAGGGCACGGAAAAACTTCATCCCCCTGCCCGTTCTCCTTCACGCTCACGCGAATGTAATTCTAAGTAATCTCAAAGCTCCTACGTGTGAACCACGGGCTCTGGAACGCTTAAGGGCATAGCAGCGTATTATTTTGTAGCCAGGCATTTATCTCAGTGATGATTTGACTTAGATCAGATGGCATTGAATGGCTATGAGGAAGACCTCGCAGGTGCGCCGCCCAGAAACGTTGCAATCCATCCAATTCTCTGTCTGTGAAAGTAAGGGGGAGTAGTTTCTGGGTCTTTCGGTGTTCAAAAACCGAATCCAGCACTTTTTCTGTGCGTTTAGAATCGAGCACTCCTGACTTGATCATCAGGCTCAAATCGTGAAAGTCTTTCATGCGACTATTGTTTGCTCCGCGATAGATGATCGTTTCCAGCTTTTCAGCAAAAATGAATTCTTTAGGGTAGCAGACGACGTTCACTTCGCTTTCCAGAAGCGCACCTTTGCTCCCATGGGTTAACGGAATTGTCATGGCAGTGGGTGTGACCACATCCCCAAAACCAAGGTCTATATTCACTGGAAATCGCGTCTTGCCAAATAACGATAACATGCTTGCGCGCACGCCTGGATATTTCATGTGTGGGTGAGGTAGATCATTGACCTTAAGATCAGTGAATCGAAATCCATCATCTACTGCAACGTTAATGACATCCGTCAGTACTTCTTCCAAAGCCTCTACTTCATTGCTAAGTGTTTGTACTAAAAAGTCGAGATCCTGCGTGTGGCGATTCAACCCCACATAGTGAGACAAAAGCACTCCACCTTTCAAAATGAAGTGAGAGAAATGACTGGAATGACTGAGTCGAACGAGAAATCGTTCAAGAACAAGATTCTGCCACAGCTGGGCCGGATCCAGAAGCTTTTCTCTGGCAATATTACGAAGCCGAGACTTGAACGAATTTTCAAACGCTGTGGTCATGTTGTCAAAGATAGTATGTAAGGTGTTAGGTTTACCCTGAGTTTTTTTGCATATTCTTGGAGCTTCCGTAAGTCTGGCTTATGGTCTTTGGCTTGGAGGTAAGCCTGCAGGGCTTTGATAGCAACTTCGGGGCTGAGATACCTGAAGGCATCAACAATGCAACGTTCTCGGTCAAAAATTGCTAACTCATACTCTCCAATTCGAACTGTTGTCCTACCAAGCATCGTGTTTCGCATGCGAACGGCTCTTAAGCGGTTACGCACCGGTACCCTTTGAGAATGAGGAATGGCCAGCCAGTGCTCACGGGGGATTTGATCTGTCAAACTGTAAAAATCAAGTGCGGAGATCAGAGAAATAACAGCATTTGGAGTAGTGTAGGCTGCCAATGCAAGGTCCTCCAAAGTAATCTCTGCTTTTCCTTCATAGCTAGGATCACGATATATTCCCTTAGCAAGACGCTCTATTAGTCCAAGCTTTTCGAAATAAGCTAAGCCGTGTCTAGGAATCCCCAGCTCCATAGCTTCAGCAGTCGTAAATGCAGGCTTCTTAAGCAGTTGTTTCAGTAGAGGGTAGTATTTGGATTTTGGGCTCATACCCCGATTCTACATAACGCACCCGGAAAAGTCAAATGGGTACTTTCTGTAGAATACCCCCTATCATTCAAGTATGTCCAAATGAGAAGTCTTTTGAATCCCTGAGAATAGCTCCTTGGAGGATGGGTGGATTCTCATCGAAAGTCGAAAAAAAACGACCCTTAAAGGGTCGTTTAATGCGGAAGAGGTAGGATTGACTTCGGCTTCGCCTACGCCCCTACGGGGTGGCCGCTAACGCGTCCATCGGGCTCGCTGCGCTCCCCAAGCGAACCCACGGGTTCTCATCCTACTCTTCCAAAAAAAACGCCAGAGCCGGAGCTCTGGCGTTTTGTTCGGAAGAGGTAGGATTCGAACCCACGGTCCCCGTGAAGGGACTTCTGTTTTCAAGACAGACGCATTCGGCCACTCTGCCACTCTTCCAAGAAGGATGCGCTAACTACTTATACTCAGCTCTATGATAAATTTCAATCGATTTTCATGAGGTAGGATTGACTCCGGCTTCGCCCACGCCCCTGCGAGAGTGTAAAGAAATGCAACGTCACCTTTCTTTAGGCCCGAAGGGCTGTAACCTGTGTATAGCCTGGGGCGTAGCCCTTGTCATTACCCAATTATTTTAAATAGATATGCGAACAGAGGTTCTTTTGGCATCCTCAATCAAACGCAGTGAGTATCATCATGAGGCCCAACGGGCCGCCTTATGATAGCCCCACCCGTGAGGGTGGGGTAAAGCAAAAAAGCGCCCTGAGCCCCATTAGGGGCGGCTTGTGGCCCCAGCGGATTGAACCGACACGGAGCGTTTTATTCAATGCCTTGAGTAATGCGAAACCCGTTCTTCTCCGGAGCCATGAACCGGGGCCACAAGCCGCCCCGTTGGGGCTCAAATTCCTGTTTTAATCTACCCCACCCTCAAGGGTGGGGCTATCATAAGACGGCCCGTTAGGCCTTAGAACCAAGTACTTACCAACATCTCTAGTTTAGTTAAGGGAGTTGTATCCAATGTTTAAAAACAGCATTTAAAAATTTTGGGTAATGACAAGGACGTAGCCCCAGGTAGGCGTAAGAAAAAAACCAAGTCCTGTAGGGACGACATATGAGTCGTAATTTGTGGTTCACATTTCTTAAG
>JAJFMA010000249.1 GCA_021772415.1 Chlamydiota bacterium | reverse complement strand
GAGATCCATTTCCACACACTTGGAGTCCGAGGAAGTAACAAATTTTCCAATCGAAGGAATTCGGGTAGTTTATTGTTGACCCATTCAACTGGACCTGGCAGCTCTAGGGTTCGATAGGCCGCTTCAGTGGGTTGGTGAAGAAGGTGTAAACATCGGCTCTCACTGGGTCTATTGTAAAAGCTAACGTCTTCAATTCCACGTATATATTGGGTGTCACTTTCGCAGGCTTCAACGTTTTCGATCTTACCTGTTCCTTGGTAGATGGGTAGACGCGATTTCGGGTCGGTGAAGATAAACCTGGATCTTCCCACTTCGATCCAGGCGTCATAGTAGTCAAACAAACCTAGCTGATCGGGAGTGAGATCTTGCGTATCGATGAGCTCATACCAGACTCCGTCAATGCGCTTCTGTAAGCGTGATCGGGTTGTGGTGCACATGCTCTGTGTAGCAATGTTGTGGCAGACAGCAGAGTTGTATAGGCGATACTCATTATCTTCGCTGTCGGTGATCAGTAAGAAGCCTCCCATGCTGTCGACTAATGTTGACTTAGATTCCTGGATGTGGGTTTGGAAAAGCTCGCTACTAAGGATACGTTCCGGTAGGTGGATTTTGACTCCGCCTTTCCAGTAGCTTCCTTCGATGAGGTTGATCTCGACTAGAGTCTTTCCCTGCGAGCCGACGTAGATGGGGAATTGGCTGTTTCCCAGGTCCCAATCGATAGCCTCCTGAGCATTTGACATTCTCTCGTTGATCGCTGATAGAACTTCTGAAGGGCTTGACAGAGCAATACTTTCTATCGTAGATCTCAAAGTGATCATTGCATCGTTAGCTTCATCGTCGGCACGTAACGATTTGCTAGTTTCGGTCTGGTCGAAGCGGTTTTGGTGGGTGTGGACAGCGGTAAATAGTTCGGCGACGTCAAAGCTGCTTGCAATGCCATGTGAAACATAGCTTCTAGCTAGATCACGGGCGACCAGAGCGTGTTCGCTAGGTGTAAGCGAGGGGTTGTTAAAGAGCTTCTGTAGCGTGTCGTGGTGATCATCGAAGATGTCGCCCTTGAAGATATTTCGGAGGGGTTCATGTTTGAGGGCGTGCTGCGCAGTGTATTCACTAAGCAGCCTGTTGAGCTCTATGTAAAAGAGAGTGGCTTCAAGATCTCCGAGCTGTTGGCTGTTTCTCAGGCGCTGTCGACAAAAATGGGCGAGTTCTTCAGCAAGTGAAGGCGCTGCTTCAGGATCCTGCCGGTAGCGGTTTGCTAGAACTTCTCGGTCAAGTAGTAGGGCTTTTAGGTAGTTGCGATAACGCCAATCGTCCAAGAGATGCGCGTGTTGGGAAAAGTACCCAAGGAGCGCTCTGACTTGTAGACCAGGATATTTAGCCATGGGAGCGAGCTGTCGATGGTCCTGCAGGCCTTCGAAGTCGGCATTAAGCTCTGCCATTACGCGATCTTCTGATTGGTAGTTCTTTAATAGAGCTCTGGAAGCGAATTTCCAAATAGCATTTTCAATGAAGTCGGAGTGTGGCGGATTTCTGTAGTTCCAATACTCGGCCCAAAGTACCGTACGTGAAGTAGAGGCCCAGGTATTGGAAGAGTCGGCGTCATCGGGATAGTCCTTTGGACGTGTGACACTAGGTAAGCCAAAAAGTGAATGCCCTAGCTGCCACTTCCTGGTTACGATACCACTAGAATCAAAGTTGAGTTCCAGAAGAGCCGGATACTCTAGGCCCTTGGAGTAATCAAGTTGCATCCTAGGAATGGGGCTACGAGCCAACTGCATGTTCTCGATGTAGCTTAAGCTCGCCGCAATGTCCCGGACTGCTGTGAAGGCTTTGGGAAGCAGTGGGCTTCGCTCGCCCATGCCATCGCGCCCATTTAGATGCAGACAGTCGCGTTCTTGTTCTTGTCGATGTTCGCGCATGTTGTAGGTGTCAAAATGTGATCTCCAGCTATAAGCAAATTTCTTGTCTGTCAGTAGAAAGTTCGCTGTATACCACTCGGTTTCACCAGCAAGTTCGGGATGGACTTCGCTGATTTTAGTCGCGATGTCGTCGTCTTGCATCCACTCGATGATCCATTCTACGTCGCCATTGGGTGTGTCGGATTCCTCCTCATGTGTGAACCAGCCACAGTAGTCGTCCATCTCACATGGCCTAAAGGTGCCGGGAGCCCTTCGTGATGCACGTGGATCTCGTCTGTAGGACTTAGAGTAGTCCTCCCAATACAGCCTTAGCTGACGGGTTTCATGTTCCCATGCAGGGTTTTGTAGGTGTAAAGTCCCTGAGCGTGTATCTAGAACTTCAAAGAGGTGATTGAGGGTCCAGTATCCCAAAGGTACTCTAGGAATACGTACTCCTATTTCGTGTGCGAATTTTTGTGCGATGAGGTCTGCTACCGACAGCAACTTCGCCTGAGTTAAGTAGCGCATAGGAACTTTAGCGTTGTCACCTGTGCTAGAAACGAGAGCTTCTGTGATATGGCTGCGCAAGTAGGCTACGCTGAGGTTTTGCAGGGAGATGACGACTTCTTCAGCGAGTGAACCTGGAAACTTGTTCCAGTAGTTGTCAGCGGTTTCCCCAAGCAGAGGAAGCCTTAACGCTAGCTCGGAAGTGGCGTGCTGTACAATTCTATAGTGGCCCTTGCTGACCGCTTCTTCGACTGTTGCGACAATGTCCTTGAGATTGTCATTGAGAGTCTCGGGTTCTAGCGCGTAGTGATCTATCGAGGCGTTGACGTAGGCACTAGGTTGGTATTCTTCGGCTTCAAGTGGCTGCGGTATGTTGAGGGAGATGCTGTCGATAGGGACGTGAAGCCTGTCGACGGTTTCGGGTGTTATAGACACCGAGAGCTCGTCGCTATTGGTGCGGTGCCATTTAGTGTCTTCCAACCCTTGTCGCATATACTTGAGACGCTCGTTTGCAAAGACAAGCTCGTCGTCAGAGATGACTCGGCGCTGATGCATGAGCAACGTGGTGTTCGCCCAAAAATCTAAAGCCTTGGTAAACAGGCGGCGTGGTACTTCTTCACTCCATCCCAGTGGATTTTGTACCTTATGATAGTCCCACAGCGCTTTGAACTGCAGCTCCCATTCTATACGCTGAAACGCTTCCGCACTGGTGGTATTTTGCGACAACCATCCCATTAAGGCGCGCCACGAACAGGTTCCAGAGCGTTGCGGAGCGATCAACCTTTCGGCATCGGCCACCGGATGCGTTAACGTTCCTTGGAGTAACTCTATCAAAGGGATGTACAGATCGTCGGCGCCAGGCTTAGGGGCCCCATCACCCGGTAGCTGACGAGCCTCTTGTAACACGCGTAGCAGCGTGGCACATGTTAACGTTCGCTGTGGTATGTCGCTGATCTCTATATAGGGATGCAGGCTTCTTTCGATGGGTAGCGCGAGTGTCGGATGGTAGCGTTCTATCCCAAGGCCTGTGTTATAGAGGCGTACACGGTATCGGTCACTATCGTCCTTTCTCACTTCAAGCGCCACCGCGTGACCTGTCCATCCTGATGGCAGCAGTAGTGACTCGCCAACCGCCAGAGCGTTGAGTGTGTCTGTGAGGATCCTTTGGAAGCGACCTATATTAGTAAGAAAGCCCTGTTCATAGACAACGAGCCCGCGCTTCAGTGGTGCAGTCAGCGCCAGCAGCTGGCTTCGTGTAGGCGCAACTCCCTTCGTCCTATCGCTACTTTTGCACTCAGCCATCAACGATAGATAGCCGATGAGCTGCGGAAGCATGGCGTGGCTGTCGCCTCCTTCGAGCTGTGTCCCCTCTCCAAAGAGATCTCCTGCAATGTGCACTAAGATCTTCTCCGGATTTTGCTCTACATAAGTCGTAGTATCTAGCTTCCCAGAGAGGAAGCGCTCTAGATAGTGGATTTCATCGCCGACAGATACGGCTTCAATGTCTTGATGGGAAGCTCCTGCCAGACCAGGAGGCCCCGACAAACTCAAAAATAGAAGAAAAAGGAACAAGGAAAGACGGAGCGTAGTACAATTCATTCAATACCTAATCGATTGATATGATAACTGAAATAACAATTATATAAACTAATACATCTTTTAGTATATGTCAATATATATACTGTTATAGATAGAAGATGACTGTTAGATATCAGAGGAGCATTGGATCAATGGCTATGACTGATCAAACGGCTCTTACATGGCGGAAGAGAAGGCGGATGAAAAAACCCAACTCGCGACGAATTGCCACGCGTTGACCCGCATTGCACCACCCACAAATGCCGTCAGAGGCATACAAATGCGTACACCTTTTATTTTAATCCATTTTAGGCGAAATTTCCTAAGATACCTAAATTCAGTGTCTTAAAAATCACCACGAGCCATATATTTCGAGCTTTCCTCAAAAAAATGCGAATTTCGCTGAGAAACCCCTTGTGGCAAAATACTCGACATGATAGCTTTGTAGCTTCCTTCCGGGGAAAACTTCTTCCTAAAGAGAAGCAACGGAGAGAACGGGAACAGCCAACGAGCATCCCTATAGCGTTATTTTGACAGTGTTAGAGAGATAGTATAGCCAATCTAAGTGCTTGATTGGGTGATAGCTTTAAGCTATGACCCGTCAAATTTCCTAATTTAGAATTGTCAAAGATGATTTTTTTCTTTGAGAATTTGATCTTGGTTCAGATT
>JAJFMA010000248.1 GCA_021772415.1 Chlamydiota bacterium | reverse complement strand
GTAGATATGAAAAGTGCCTTCAGAAGTATATGTCGATAGCTATTCTGGCGACGTTGTACGGCAGAAAGCCCTTTGGAATCGTTCGTATCCCCAAATAAGGAGTCACGAACACTAAAATAGGCCTGTGAGGTACATGTAGACGTAAAAAAGGCGGCGCGGAGCGCATGCACTCCATGGCACTCGAGGACTCGCGCTATCGGTGTATATCGTTGGTTTCTTGAAGCTTATGACTTAAACATGAGGTCGCTGTGATTTCTTTACACTCTCTTCAGGCCTCAGAACAGATTTTTTCTGTATTCGAGTTGACTCCCACCAACCCTATAGAGCCTGTCGCCTAAAAATCGAGCACGCACAAAATCTACTTTTCCACTTCAGACCTTACTGTAACGTCGCGAATACCTTTCTGATGCTCATCTTGGCGACTTTTTGTCGACATTACACCCTGTAGACGCATAAACGAATGCAAGAGCATAATGATGGCATGCGTAGGAGTTCCCTGCTTACGAATGGCTAAAATCATCACAGCATGCTGAATGACCTTGGTCATAATCCCTTTCTTACCCGCTGCGTATTCTTTAGCCATAACCTTACATACCTGTGTGAAAAGTTGTGCCTTGGCGCTGCCCCCAAGCACTTGACTAGCACCGATAGCTTTAGTAAGGGTCCCAAGGGTGTTTTTATCCGTACACACTCTCACACAGCCCCCAAGAGCGGTAACTTCCCTGCCCTCGACAATCGACAAGAGCAGAGGACCACGCTTACTTGCATCAAGGGCTTCGAGCTGCCTGGTTGCCGAGCGCATCATCAAAACACGTAGAATATCCCCTAGCATCCCACAGCCCACACTGCCTTGACCCCAACGTCCTTTAAGAGTGGAATAGATCTTCTTTGACTCCTCTTCGCGTCCCGCGAGCTTAAGTGTCGCCGCCGTCAAAAATCCGACAGACAAAATCACGGCATTCCATGCGTAGACCGCACTTAATGTCGATGTTGCGAGAAGAGCTGGATTGCGCACTTGTACTGCAACTCGGGCATCGCCCGTGTATTTGATGGCTTTGGCGACACCTCCGGGTATCGTAAGAAATTGCGAGAATGCGATGACTGTTTCAGCAAAATCAACCAACTTTTTAGGCACTCTATTAGGCGCTAAACGTCCAGAAAACTGAATGACTGCCATAGAAAACACGACAATTGCACTGTGTTTGTCGCCATGTTTCACGGATTCCTTCATCAGCCTCACCACCCAGCGACCCCAGGTCGTAGCGCCCAAAGACGAAATTTTAGGGACTATACCAGCTCCGACACATACTGTTCGATCTGAAAAAAGTGCTTCCATTAAATTACCTACAATTACACAGTTTAAAGAATGATAGTAAAGCTAATTAACAAAACAATCAACTAATAACAACCGGAATAATCTATTGCTTATAACTAGATAATATAATATATTGCAGTAACCATATTGCAACCGCTCTAATAACAATGGATATTACAGCTGCCCCTCCTCCCGGAAGAGCACAAAGCACCTCTATGCACCGCAGACTTCATTCCTCAGATGAGCATCTGAAAAAGGACGAAGCACGCCTTGACACGCCCATCAATGATGGAGTCTTAGACCGCGTCGTACACTCTACCGATAAGCTACTAGCGGTCTTGAAAAGCGCTGACTGCGCTGCTGCTGCTAGTTGCGACCTTGTGCTAAGTCCTCAGCTTCAAGAAAAGATCCTTGAGTGGTTGAACCAGGATTTCGTCATTCGAGGAAGCGAAGACAGCCTTCCTTGGGAGATAACAACGACACTAAGAGAAGTACTAAGCCTGTTTCCGGGTGAAGTCTCGCTCAATGGCTCTGGACTACTGGCATGGTTACTCTCCGACCGCGAATTTCTTCTGTCAGTTCTGGCATCCTCCAACATACCTCCAGAAGAATGCGAACATCTCTTAGAGCAGCTACTAAAAGAGCTGCCGCCGGTAGATCCTTCGGATTTTGACTTCGATATCGTGTGGAATGAAGGAGATGGGGACCCTTTACATGAGCAAGAAGAACGCCTTCTGGAGTTTCTTGGAAATCGGCTTCCAGAGCGCTTTCAAAACATTGGAGTCGATGATGTAGCTCTCCATACCTTTTGTGCGCAAAAAATTGGCAAGCGTTACAAACCTGAGGTAGGCGACCACCTTTACCTGCGCAAGTTCATCATCCGCCAAACTGGATTCACAAAATTTGGCACCCACGCAGGAGGCGGTGCAGAACATGGGTGTGTTCTTTCCGTCGCGCGGCTGAGAGCAGATGCGACGCCCCAAAACCTAGTTCTGCATAGATGTAGCAAGCAGCAACGTCCTCCGGAATTCGTCTTCAAAGTCGTTGCGAGTCAAGGACAGATGTTTCTTCGAAGCTGCAGCCTGCCTCTCAATGCTCTACTTCAGTCGGAAGCTAAATGTGAGGCCATTGGGGTCGATGGCTTTGAAGCACGCAACGGCTTAATCAACATTCTGCTCTGTAATAGACATATACACGACCTTTCCGCAGCGGACCACAAAGCTTGGGGGCGCTTGGTTGCAGCCCTCGCTTTAGGAGAACGCTGTCTGGATCCAAAAGAAGTGCCCCTGCTCAACGACAGACTACACCACGCGCTAACACTTGGAGATCGAGCTCCAGGACTTACGGGACGTGCGATCCTCGATGTTCTTGCAGACTGCATCTGTCGACATTATGCCAGCTACTCCGATATGGCCATCCCGATGGTATGGGCAGCGACACAGATGCTATATGGAAAGTTGCCCGACGAGGAGCTGCAAGCTCTTTGGGACCAGAAACACCCCATTTTTAAGACTAAGGCACAGCAAAAGAAGGAGGTTGCTCTCGAATCGGACATGGGATCCATTGAGGATAACAAAGAAGATGCGCTCATAGAGCTGCTCTCTCAGCTGACAAGAAGCGAAGACTTTGCAGTAGCGGAAGTAGTGCCCCTGCTAGGGCTTTTGCTGTCAATTTTGCTGCATAGCGATAGTCCACTAGAGGCTATGTTGATCGGCCACAGTGGAGTTCCCCATGTGCAGGTAAAATCAGGTCCTCATGTCATCCATAGTCCTATAATTGGCACGGATCAAATCCGGAAACTTATAGACCTCTGGCTGGAAAAAGGCCTTTCAACTACATCCAGACTGCTTCTAAGCCACCTATTGTTTTCGGGAAGGCTTCATCAGATCACAGCTAACAGTCTACACAGATATAGTGCCGAGCAAGGAGGACTCGATCCGCTACAACTCGCGCAGCAAGCTGACAGGCTCCTTGAACCAGGCAATGACCCTTTATTAGTCGCGCTAGGTTTAAAGCTTCACTTCCTTGCATATATGATGGCTCCGGAAGATATCAGCTTTCGACACGACCTCCTAGTACGGCTGCCGCAGCTACTTTGGGGCATTGAAAGCGTGGAATCCCGGGCCTCTCTTCTTTACGATCTCGGCACCGTGCTTTCACACACAAAAGCGCTCCAACATGTAGCCCCGCTGTTCACAGACGCCTCTGCTGGAAGCGCAGCGTCTGGTTCAGGTGTCACCTTTAAAGCAGATGCACACAGCTTAGAGAAAATGTCAGTACAGTGGATCTATGCTATGGCCTCGAGCCCTGACAAGCTTGTCCAGGCCCTCGCCGTTCGAACATGGAAGCACAGCTTACAAGGTAAGGGCTTCAAAGAACTGGCCAGCCCACAGTTTCTACATCAACTATTAGATACTTTGGCCACAAGTAACCTCGGGGCAGCCTGTGATGTTTTGGAGCATGCAAGTTCCCAAAGAGTGCTAGATAGCAGAAGATGTCTCGAAGCAACACTACGCGTGGCCGCCACCCTTCCTCCAGAAGGCGGCAGAGCCGTACAAGTCGTGGCACGGTTGCGTCTTGCTGTTTTAGTTACAAACACCCTTGAGTCTATCCCCAAGTCCAAGGTCAAACACGGAGGGAGGAAGTCCTCTAAACATAAGCAGCCTTCTAAAGCACTGTCCAAGCCATATCTATCTCTTATCAGTGCCCTTAGCACTAGCCGAATGGCCGACCATGCCATGCGGCTAATGAAACTCTGCCTCGCTCATCGCTACTTCCAAGCATCGAATATACAAGTGAAAAATATGTGGGTGAAAACAGCCTGTTCTTGCGCTCGAATGGGCCCACAAAGGGCACATGATGCGCTAGCTAGTTGGCAAGAGGGTCATAAATTAGGCCTACTCAATAGGAGGTCCGATTTCCAGCTGCTACTAAATTTTTGCAATGCACTGACCGATGGTTTGGGTCATCTTGGCGACGAAGTCCCCGCTGAAGAACTAGCTGCTGCTCTGATGCTTTTCCTTAAGACCGAGCGAATTCAGGACCTTCACCGCGAAACATTAGCACATTACGTGGCACGTTACCTTGACACCGTCGATGCAAATAGTCCTCAGTATCTTGAGTCTGTCGATCATGCTCTTAAACTGGGCAAACAGGCGATCCAAGGATCCACACTTAAGCGAGGCATTGAACAGAGCGTTCGAACAGATCGTCAGTCTAAAGCAATAGAGCTGCTACTAACATACCTTCCCTTGCACGAAGACACTGAAGACGATCGTGTTGGACTGATCATGAAGGTACTCCAGATGAAAACAGAAAATGGAGCCTCCGTCGCACAACTCCTTACTTTTCTGAAATCGGCCGACACTCAGACTCTACTCGAAACACACGCAGCCGCATGTCTACAAGCCTATAGCATACTTCTGAGTAGATGCGACCCTAAGGACACCGCTGGTACCAATCAAACACTAAACCAGACAATGGAGATGTGCCGTCTACAAGATGTTGAAGCCAAAGATAAACCTCTAGCTGGAATGCTTGTACGAGAAGTAGGCTGCCTACTTTCCACTCTAGATAAAGTCCATAGGCCGCTACAGAAGCACATCATCCAACAGATCACACCCTTGCTACTAGTGGCTGATCCAGCTACGGCACTGAGCATCCTAAAAACAATCACACAGAACGGATGGAACTTTGGCGAGGCTTCGAAGAAGGAACTCGATAGCTTAGTGTGTCCTCTACTACGCCAATGTCTGGAAGACGAGGGGATAGATAGCTGTTTTAATCTACTCGGACTTTGCCGGGAAAATGGACTTCTAGAAGTCTCTCCAATGCTAAAGAACCAGCACGCTCTAATGGTGACACTCATCGAACAGTGTGAGGACCCGCGCTTAGGCGCTAAACATCTCGTGACACTGCCCAACAAAGAAACCGTAGAGTACTGCAAGCTAGCTGTCCATCTATATGGAAGATGCATACAACAACAGTCTTGGGACGATGCAGAAAAGCTACTAGCACTTCTCTCTGATCTACCGCATATGGAAGAAGCTGAGATCAGGGCAATGCACACGGATTTCTATCAAATTCTACTTGTCAGGGGCCAACAGCTCCGATGCCACAGTATGCTATGTAACGGTGCACCTTTCATCAACGCTTTCAACTACGCAGCCGAGGTCGAGAAGCTTCTTTCACATTTCACAAATGAAGGCGCAAGCGGTGCCCACGAAGCACTAACCTTACTCAAACACTACCCAGACATCGACACCGATTTCTGGGCCCGTGTCTATAGACACCTGGCTTTCCATCCAAGCGACAGGGACATCACTTCCGCTCTCAATCTTCTGGATAAAAACAAAAAGCTGCTGCTCGATAAATCTCCCACAGTGCTAGCACAGTGCTATTGCTGCGCCGCGGCAACACTAGCGGCGGATTCAGGCTCTGAGGCTCTCATCCTAATCGATGAACCCCTCAACGACATCGGTAATGGGGTCTTCGCCACAGATGAAGGGGCCCCTTATGCTGTAGTATTCTATTCGCATTTAATACCAGCTTGCGCCCATTTTTTTCAGGACGAGCAGCTTGCTCCGTTTCTACACAGTCTGTATGATTCACTACTGGAAAGATACAAAGAACTCCAGCCTGCTTTAGCCGCACCACAAGATCTTCAGCATCGCATCCGTATTGAAACTGCACTAATTCCAGCTCTATGCCATCCCTACGAACGCGACACCTCCAGGGTATCTGTCAGCATATTTACTGAACTACTCGTTACCCTATCCGATCACAGAGATACCATTGCTCGGATGGAACAAAGTATCAGTCAGCGCGCGGCCCTCATCGCTGTAGAGCTAGCGGAGCATCCCATGCACCCTAGTAAAGACGAATTACCGGGGCTAGCGTACCAGGAAGCTGAGATGCAGATACTGAAGGAGGCCACAGCCGACGCAAAAATGGTATGGAACATGCGAAGTTTCGTCAATCAACAGTTCGCATTTGGATCCCAATTTCGTACCTGCATAAATCTGTGGGGTGAACGACTAGCGGAATGCTACGAGGATGTGCTTTTAGATCCTTACTTCAAATCAGATCTACAACAACTCTTTATCACAGCGACGACGCATTGCGCACGTACAGCAATTCCCATTCGCATAGCATACGGCATTGCTTGTTGTGAGATGGAGATGCTTACTTCACCGATCGCAACGTACATCAGGGAAACTCTCCAGTTCACTTGCGCTGATGTCGCGTCAGATGCTGTGCAACAAGTCCATGACGAGCTGCAGTACTGCCTACCCGCCATCACACGCTGGCTTTGTGTACACTACGATGGCGGTTTGGATGAAATAGAGTTTTTCCTGAAATTGGCAAAGAAGCACGAGGTTATAAACGAAACCACCGCGGGACAACTCTGGAATGAATATCATTACGCTTCCTTGGATAACGTACACGGAGCCGGTCATGAACCGGTATGTCAACGCCTACGAGCTCTAGTTCCACATGTGAACGAGATTCTTCAGCACGGAGAAGGAGCACAACCGGAAGCGTGTCCTATGAGTATTCAACTGGCCTTTGATGTTCTCATCAGCCTATCGTGTAGGGATGAGCTTCGGGAATCCTATTCCCAGATACGAAACGAACTGTTCGGCGCCTTGAATCCAAACTACTACACAGGTGATGTAGCGACGTTAACCGTCGATACCATCGCTTCCTACGACTTCGGCCCCTATATCGAATTTCTAACAACACTGCTAAGCTCTTCATATCGCTATTCGGAAATCGAACATGCAACAAATAACCGCGCTGAGGTAGCTAACGAGATCATCAAGCTTTTAGGGTCACCTTTTAAACAATGTCCTCACTTACAGAATCTTCTTGTAAAGCTGCTTTCGGATTTTATCTACCACCACTATCTGCGACCTAATGCTTCTTCCATGTCCCACCCGACCTACACGAATGCGGAGCTGCTTAAAATTGCTGAAAAAAGTGGACTATTTTCTCATTGCCCTGAAAAGTACACTCAGTTGCATGTTGTATGCCACCAAAAATTCCCCAAAAAACCTTCTATATCTCCTGCAGATAAAGCTAGGTGCATTGTAGCCATAGCACAGGAAATGTGCGCAGTGTTTAACGGAGCACATGCCGACACCGCAGCCAGGTTTGTGCACTCAGCACTACAGTGGAAGGGCATGCAGTCACAAACTAAAATTCTATCCCAATGTCTAGGCCCCATGATCATTGGCGCAAGGAACTACCCCTTCAAGAACTTTGTGCACGTGAGTACATACAACACTGTATGGGAGCTAATAGAGGCGCTCTCCGTCCGACACAGATCTGTAGAATATATCCCACTCGTCCACCAGCTCCTTGAGATGCTAACCTTCACAATACGCCGCGAGATCACATGTCCTCATAGTGATGATCTCTCCGTAATCAACACTCGTCGCCTGCACCTACTGGCTCTTTGGGCTGTGTTCTCTGAAGCTTTCAATAGCGCTATCACAGGAGGTGCATTCGTTGATACCCCTGGCCAGCTCACAGACTATCTGGAGCAATATATGATCTGGTCACAAGAAGTGCAAAGGGCCGAAAGGACTTTCACAAGTTCGGAGTCTTTCATCGAAACACTTCGAATAGTACGCGAACGCTATGACAGTGACCAAAACACCCTTGAAACCATCGCACGCATAGCAGCTGACTATATAGAAACAGTGACACTTCCTCCGGATGCCCATCCCCCAAACGCAATCCGCAAGCATCTTCTGCGGTTCGCTGCCGATAGCAAATGTAACCTCTTCCACAATCAGCTAGCTCACTTTCTACGAGCCAGAAAGAGCACCCTGCCGCCTGAACCGAGCGACGCCCCTCCTTCATGAGACCCGAATCAAGTGTCAGGAAACCACAGAGTGTTATTCACCCAAAGAGCCCGTCGGGCTCAAAAATGGACATATTGAGATTTCCCAATTTAAATGCGAGAAACATCTGATCGCCCCCTACCCGAAGGCAAGAATAAGGGCTTCTGCCATACTACGTAGCGTTTTGTCTTTTTGCTTTTTGAGGATACGTGCGAGCTTCAACCCTTCTTTCTTGTTGCCTAGCATAAGAAAGGCCTTGGCGAGATTGAGAAGTGTCGGCCCATGTCTGGGCTCCAATTTGAGCGCTTTGTCTAAAAAGCGAAGGGCTTTGGCGGGGTTTCCCACTTGCACATACAATGCGCCAAGGGTCTGCGCGTTATAGGCATTTTCAGGCTCTAAGACATTGAGGGCTTCAAAGAAAGGGATGCCAATATTGTACTTACCCTGACGGATATAGGCGTAGCCCGTGGTTCGCAGATCTTCTATCTGCTCGTCACCCCACCTAAGCATCTCTAGCCAGTTGACTTTACTCATATATCCCTATGCTTGGAGGAACTGTCCAATGCGGCCGATCACATGGCCCAGCCAGTCATTGAGTTTAGTGATCTGTTTGAAACATCCTAGCAAAATTGCTTTTTCACGCTCTTCTTCAGCGGTCTCTGGCTCGTATTGCTCAAGCTCTTCCTCAGTTTCCTCCTGATCATCTTGGGAACCAAGGCTTGGAACTATACGAGCTACGGTGAAGGGAGAGCGACGCTGTTCGCGGAAACGCATCGGTGTCACAAAGAGTGCCCACGGGGTAGACACTTTAATCACCCCAAGAAGCATGTCCATTTCCGAGGGCTTGGGCTGGAAATCGACAACCATCGCCTGGGGAGGGATAGATTCCGCTTCTTCGAGACGAAACTCAGACTTGATCTGTTCAACCCACTGGGTCCTTTGGGCGTACTGGATATAGACGCCAATGTCGAGTTTATCGATGGTGGTCATAGTGTGCCTCGTTAATTACGGCATAAATCATAGCAGATTATACGGTGCGTGGCTATACGCCCCTACCTTATAAGTTTATCAATAAATTACTTTTACTTCAAATCCACTGTATTTACGAGTAAATACTTAATATACTCGTTAAACCTCTTGAAAAACGAATTTACCTATGAAACAATGCAAATTCCCTATCGTACCAACTGAGAGTGTCCATGTCTAAAATAGCCCATCCCTCAGTAACGCGCAGTATTTCTCTTGAGGAACTAAGTTCCAGTGAGCTGATTTCTCTGTGTGACCACACTTTCTTGCTTCCTCCTGAAGCATTCACCGCTGGGGAAGGACAAGGTGCTGTGCGACAACGGCGAGAAGCCCTAGACGCCTTTCTTAAAGGAGTGCTTCAAGCGCCAACATTACCCTATGCCCTTTGTGTACGCACCGAAGATGTCGCTTACGTACGGCGTATCACCGCTGGACGTCTCATAATAGCAGCTACGGTGGGCTTTCCGGACGGCCCCCGCCACAGCACAGCAGTAAAGGTTGTGCAAGCCAAGATGGCCTGTGCCGAAGGGGCACAAGAAGTGGACATGGTGTGCAACTACGAGGCCCTACAACGTGAAGATTGGGAGCATTTCCTCGAAGACGTCACATGCGTCTGCGACGCCGTCGTTGCCGTTGGGGGACGCCTAAAAGTCATTTTGGAAACCTCTGAACTTAGCATCGAACAGACACAGGCAGCTTGCGAACTTCTCGCTAAAACCGATGTCCATTTCGTCAAATCATCGACAGGTTTTAGCGGCACGGGCGCAACAGCAGAACACCTCGCCGTCATGCGTAAGTATTTCCCTCGCGGGCTGAAGATTTCGGGAGGCGTCAGAAAACACACTGTACGTAAGCTTCTTGCCGCCGCCTATAATACTGGCATGATACCCCTAGATCCCCAAACAATACGTATTGGCGAAAGCGGACTATTAGACGAGCTAAAAAATGGATAGACCACACGTTTCTGTACTCAAAGACGAGGTTGTCAGCGCCTTTGCCGACACCAAGCTACACGTCTATGTCGACGGCACACTAGGAGCTGGAGGCCACGCTTCGGTGATACTACAGGAGCACTCCGAGCTGGACTGTCTCATTGGCATCGACCAAGACCCTATCGCCCTTTCCATCGCGCAGAAGCGCCTTGACCAATGGCGTCAACGCATCCGTTTTGAACACGGAAATGCATCAGAGTTACTAGATATCGTGCAGCGCTGCGGCTTCGAAACCATCGACGGGATGCTTCTGGACCTTGGCACCTCTTCAATGCAGCTCGATACCGCTGAAAGAGGTTTCAGCTTCAGCAAAGAAGGTCCTCTGGATATGCGCATGGATCCGCGTAATCCCTTAACAGCCGAAGAAATCGTCAACACCTGGAGCGAAGGAGAGCTTGGACGTATTTTTCGCGAGTACGGCGAAGAGAAGCGCTGGCGTGCTGCAGCTCGTGCCATTGTAAAAGCTCGTACCGAGGAGCCATTAACAACAACATCGCAGCTAGTGAAAATTCTAGACGGAGCTCTATACCGCCCACGAGGCCGCCGCGACCTCCATCCAGCAACGCTGATCTTTCAAGCCCTACGCATTGCGATCAACGATGAACTGGGAGCTTTGGCAAAGGTTCTCGAGGGTGCGTTGCAAATACTTCGTCCCGGAGGACGTCTCGCCGTCATCTCGTTCCATAGCCTTGAAGACCGCGTAGTTAAGCGCTGTTTCCAGTACGCTGCGAGCGACAAAGAGAATACATCGGGGATGGGCGGCATGTTCGTCGACAAAGCCCCAACGGTGAAAGTTATTACACGTAAACCCATCGTACCTAGCGAAGAAGAATGTCGGGTCAACCCCCGATCGCGCAGCTCAAAAATGCGTGTCGTCGAGAAGTTGGAAGCGCCGGAATAGGGCGCGCCGACACCAGGGTTACAGCATGCTACGAAGTACGAAAAATGAATATTGAGAAGGACCTCTACACAAGGATTTACGAGGCCATGAGACGTCCCTACGAGAGTATAAAAAAATGGACAAGGTGGGCTTCACAGCAGTCTGTTTGCGCCAGAAAGAAATCCGCCCTGAGGCCCGAAGGGCTGCCCACCTGTATAGCCCCGGGCGTAGCCCGGGGAAGGTCCAAAATACACTCTGAGCCCTGTAGGGGCGACATATGTTCCGTGTTAATGTGTCGCACTTACAGCGCTGAAGAGTTTTTTTTACCGACCTGGGGCTGCACCCCGGGCTATGCAGGTTGCCAGCCCTTCGGGCCTCAAAAAAGAGCCTTGCGGCTATTTTTTAACACTCTCTACAGGCCTCTCGCGTTTTTTGTACTTCACTCCACCCTCCCGGGTGGGGCTACAATGCGGCGGTCCTCCGGACCTCATGAAAACGTACATGTATTTGGAACGCCAGCAAGCTTTCCTGACAACCTCCTAGAGACGATATAGCACGATGCAACGTCACGGAAGTCTGCGTTTAGTTTTGCTTAAAGTGTTTGTCTGCCTAGCGGCAGTAGGCATCGCTCTATACTGCACGATACGCGCGCAGAATTCCGTGACACGCCTACGCCGCCAGATTCCTCCCCTTGCCAAAGAACTAAAAGGCCTTCAAGAAGAAAACCAGCGCCTCCAATACGACATTGATCATTTTGAGAATCCCGTTCATCTTTTGGAGCTGACACGTAAGCCCGAGTACTCTCACCTGAAATTCCCCTATAACAAAGACGTCATCCGCATCGAAGACTCAACGCTAAAGGAGGAGTTCTAACGTATGGCGGCACTCCCTCCATCGGACCCCGTAAGCAACACCGACCTAAAGCGTTTGATTATTGTAGCGGTAGGGATGTTTGCACTTTTCGCTCTTCTCATTCTGCAATATTTCAATGTGCAGATAGCTCAAAATGAGCGCTGGAGCCGTATGGCCCGGCGCCAGCACTTCTTTGCTATAGATGAACCTTTTGTCCGCGGCACATTCTACAGCAACGCCACCATCAACCGCGCCCATCCCGAGCAGCCACAAGCGCTAGTGGTCGACATCGAAAAGTACCATCTTTGGGTCGACCCCATGTCCATTCCTGCGCAGCTCCGCCCCGAGGTCGTTACTACACTTTCCAGCCTTTTACATCTGTCTGAAGAAGACAGCATCAAATTTGTGGCTCAACTAAACCGACGTAGCCGCAACCGCAACCTCGCGATGTGGTTAGATGATCGAGAACGCGATGCCATCGTCACTTGGTGGCGACCTTTCGCCCGTAAACACCGCATAGCTCGCAATGCCCTGTATCTTGTATCTGACTATCAACGCTCCTACCCGTTCGGCAAGCTGCTTGGCCAAGTTCTTCAAACAGTGCAAAACCGCCGCGACGAAGCCACGGGCCAGGCTATCCCAACGGGAGGCCTCGAATACCGCTTCAACCCCTACCTAAAAGGGAAGAAGGGGCGCAGGCGTCTGATGCGTTCTCCGCGCAATCGCTTTGAGATTGGCGAAGTCGTCCAATCTCCTGAGGATGGTGCCGATATCCACCTTACTATCAACCACATCATTCAAACGATCACAGAAGAAGAGCTTGCCAAAGGGGTCAAAAAAGCCAACGCCAAAGGCGGCTGGGCAGTGATGATGGAACCGCGCACGGGCGAGATCCTAGCCTTGGCACAATACCCTTTCTTCTACCCTGCCTGCTACTCGCAATACTTCAACGACCCGGAAAAGCGCGAAGACTCGCGTATCAAAGCCGCCACGGACGCCAATGAACCTGGATCCATACAAAAAGCCATCACCACAGCTATCGGCCTGATGGCAAACGCCGAAATGAAGCGCCGCGGCGAGACGCCGCTCTTTGATCCCGACGCCAAAATGTCTACGGCCAATGGCAGCTTCCCTGGACGCTCGCGACCCATCAAAGATTTCCGTGTCTATCCGTGGCTGAACTTAGATATGGCGTTTATGAAATCATCGAATATCTACTTCGGCCGGGTCATCCAGCGTGTCGTCGAAAGGCTTGGGGAGGAATGGTACCGCGATGCCCTACATAATACTTTTGGCTTCGGCAAATCCACCCACTTAGAACTTCCCAGTGAAAGCCACGGTTTGCTGCCCACCCCAGGTAAACTACATCCAAATGGCAAACTCGAATGGTCCAAGCCCACCCCCTACTCCCTCGCTATGGGGCATAACCTCCAAGCCACTAGCCTTCAACTGGTTCGGGCTTTCGCCCTATTTGCCAACGGAGGTCGCCTCGTTGAACCCACACTAGTACGTAAAATCGTCAAAACAGACCGCAATGGTCACGAAGAGATCCTTGTCGACAATACGGACCCCTCCCGCGCGGAGAAATTTCCTCAAGTCCTTGATCCAGAAGTCATTGAACGCACCATCCAAAGCATGAAATACGTCTCCGTAGGAAAGCGCTCCGATATCCCCGGATATACGCAGTGTGGAAAGACAGGTACAGCGGAAAAAATCATCGACGGCACCTACTCCAAGACAAAAAATGTCTCGTCCTTCGTGGGTTTCGCCCCCATCAAAGACCCCGCATTTGTGCTAATTATCTCCATCGACGAGCCCGAAAGGCGCCTCATCCCCGGGTCGGGATGGACACAGTACGGCGGCTATTGCGCTGCCCCCGTGTTCAGAGAGATCGGACGTCGCACTTTAGCGTACCTAGGCATTGCCCCAGATGACCCCTTCGGGTATCCTGTAGGTGACCCGCGCCATGACCCCGAAAAGGCGGACTGGGTCCAAGAGAGTAAAGCCTTACAAAAACTCTTCCGAGAGTGGGACAAAGGATAGATGCGAATACGACAGCTAGTCAAAGACATCCCAGACCTTCACGTCAAAGGATCCCGCGACATCGAAATCTCGGGTGTCTGTGCCAATTCAAAATATGTAGGACCAGGGAATCTCTTTGTCGCAAAAAAAGGCATGAATTTCGATGGCCACCGCTACATCCCCGACGCCATCGCTGCTGGTGCCTCCGCAGTACTCACTGATGTTTTTGATCCGTCCCTAGACATCTCACAGCTCATTCACCCTAATGTGGAAGACATTGAGGCGGTCCTTGCAGCGCGCTGCTACGACAACCCTAGCCACAAACTGGCGACTTTTGGCGTCACCGGCACCAACGGCAAGACAACCATCGTAGCCCTGCTTAAACACCTACTCGATAATGCTGGCCACTCCTGCGGGCTGATCGGCACCATCGAATATATTATCGGCACCCACAGACACCGCGCCACACATACGACTCCAGACGTCTGCCAGATGCATAAAATGCTCTATGACATGCTGCGAGCCAAATGCCGTGCTGCAGCGATGGAAGTCACCTCCCACGCCCTAATGCAAGGACGTGTCGACGAAATCGAGTTTGATGTCGGCATCTTCACAAACCTCAGCCCTGAACACCTCGACTACCACGAAACGATGAACGCTTATGCCGCTGCTAAAGCACACCTCTTTATGAATCTAAAGCCTGAGGCCTTAGCTGTCGTCAATGTGGACTCACCATGGCACAAAGAAATTTTACGTAAGTGCCACGCCAAAGTATTACGCTATGGATTACGTGATAACGCCGACATACGCCCTGACAACTTACGCTTAGATGGGGACTCCAGCTCCTTTTCCATTAGCTACAGCGGAGAGCACGCAGAATTCCACCTTCCCCTTCCCGGACGCTATAACGTCTACAACGCACTAGCGGCGATAGCAGCGGCACACAGCCAAGGGATTTCTCTCGGGAGCTTAGCCGACAGTCTACGCACCCTACCCACTATTCCAGGACGCCTCGAACGCGTCCCCAATACTCTAGGACTGCGTATCTATGTCGACTTCGCACACACTCCCGATGCTCTTGACAATGCTCTAGCATGCCTACATGAGCTGAAGTCACACCGCCTTATTTGTGTGTTTGGCTGCGGAGGCGACCGCGACAAAAGCAAGCGCCCCCTCATGGCACAGGCAAGCGAGAAGTGGTGCGACCTCTGCGTCGTCACCTCCGACAACCCCCGCAGTGAAGATCCCGAAGCCATCTGTCACGATATCACTAAAGGCTTCGCACCTTCCACTAAGTTCCTTGTCGAGCCTGACCGTAAAAAAGCCATCGCAGTTGCACTAGAAAAGGCCGAGCCCGGCGACATCGTCGTCATTGCTGGTAAAGGCCACGAGACACAACAGATTTTCGCTCGCCAAACCATTGAATTTAGCGACACACAAGTCGCCGAAGAGCTTTGCAAGAATCTAGCCCACAAAGAGGTCCCACAGTCATGAAGCTACGCAATATTCTTTTTGTCACCACCTGTGCCCTCCTGCTAACAGGCTGCTCGTCACATACGCAGGCGCCGTGCTACTACGTATGCCCCGACCAAACGCCAACACCAGTAACAGCACCAAGAAAACAAAAGGTCGCCGCTCGCAAACCTGCGCCCCTTCCAAAAACCGTGATTGCCTTAGATGCCGGTCACGGAGGCAAAGATTTCGGTGCCCAGTCTCTCGACAAACCCACCTATAGCGAAAAAAACTTCAATCTCACTACAGTGCGTATGGTCGAAACTTTCCTAAAGAAGAAGAATGTGAGGACCTCACTCATTCGCGACGACGACACGTTCTATACCTTAGACGAACGCGTCGCTATGACTGAGGACGCCAAGGCCGACCTCTTCGTCAGCGTCCACTACAACGCAGCGCCAAGCCGCAAGGCTCAAGGAATTGAGGTCTATTACTACGATGACGGTGACAGCGACGTGAGAACCCAAGAGAGCAAAGCTTTAGCCAAAGCTGTCCTCGACCGCGTCATCACCGCCACGGGAGCAAAATCCCGCGGCATCAAGCACGGCAATTATGCCGTTATCAGAAAGAATAAGGTCCCAGCGATTCTTGTTGAAGGTGGCTTTCTTTCGAATAGCGAAGAGCTTGAAAAGCTCAAAGATCCCGCATACCTCAAGAAAGTATCTTGGGGAATCACTCAGGGTATCGAAGACTATCTGAAAACAAAAGCGCAGTGAATGGTGTCCCCGGCGCGATTCGAACGCACGACCTGCTGCTTAGGAGGCAGCCGCTCTATCCTACTGAGCTACGAGGACATAATAGATTCGGAAGTATAACGCACCCCACGCATTATTGGAAAGTTAAGGGTACCGCATCAGCTGGCACTAGAGCTTGCACTCTCTCAAGTAAGCTTGTACAAGCTCTTGAAAATCAGGATTAACAAGTCGATTAGAGTGCTCAATAGCCGGACAAACCGGGCTCCCACCCATTGCGTTCGTGCAAAAGATCACGTACACTGGCGTTCAACGTATTATAGAAGGAGTTCGGTATGTCAGAAGCGGACATTGGCCTCATCGGTCTAGCAGTGATGGGCCAGAACCTCGCCCTAAATATCCACGACCACGGCTTCAAGATCGCTGTCTTCAACCGTACTGTCTCCAAGGTCGACGACATGATGGCTGGTGCGGCGAAAGGCTCCGAAATCATTGGTACCCACTCTCTAGAAGAGTTCATCTCAAAGCTCAAGCGTCCAAGACGCATCATCCTGATGGTTAAAGCCGGCGACGCCGTCGACGCCTTCATCGAAAAATGCGTTCCCCTCCTTGACAAAGGCGATATCCTCATCGACGGAGGCAACAGCCGCTACGTCGACACCGAACGCCGCTGCCACCATCTGCGCGATCAGGGAATCTACTACATCGGCGCAGGGATCTCCGGAGGAGAAGAAGGCGCCCGCAACGGCCCTTCCATCATGCCGGGGGGGCACATTGAGGCGTGGCCCCACGTGCAAGAGATCTTCCAAGCCATCTCCGCTAAAGCCGAAGACGGAGCCCCCTGCTGCGACTGGGTCGGAGACGGAGGCGCCGGCCACTACGTAAAAATGGTGCACAACGGCATCGAATATGGTGACATGCAGCTTATCTGCGAGGCATACCACCTCCTCCACGAAGGTGTGGGTCTAGAGCCTACCCAAATCGCTGAGATTTTTGAGAGATGGAACGACGGGGTCCTCAACAGCTACTTGATCGAGATCACGCGCGACATACTCGCCTACGAAGATGAAGATGGCGCTCCCCTCGTAGACAAGATCCTCGATACCGCAGGCCAGAAAGGCACCGGTAAGTGGACAGGAATCGAGGCTCTAGACCTTGGAATCCCCGTCACACTGATTGGAGAAGCAGTGTTCTCACGCTGCCTCTCCGCAATGAAGGACGAACGCACTGCGGCAAGTAAAGTCCTCAAAGGCCCTGAAAGCCCCGTCACTGTCGATGTAACACCTTTTGTTGCAGCGCTAGAAGAAGCGCTATACGCCTCCAAAATCGTTAGCTACGCCCAAGGGTTCATGCTGATGCATGCCGCTGCAGATGCTTACAAATGGACACTGAACTACGGCGCCATCGCCCAGATGTGGCGTGGAGGCTGTATCATCCGCAGTCACTTCCTAGGCGACATTAAGCACGCCTTCGACGAAGCTCCCAATCTGCCTAATGTGCTGCTAGCGCCTTTCTTCCTAGAAGCTGTTAACAAGGCACAAACACCGTGGCGCCTCATTATCTCTGCAGCAGTGCAGTGGGGAATTCCTACGCCTTGCTTAAGTAGTGCTCTCGCCTTCTACGATGGATACCGCACAGAAAGGCTACCAGCAAACCTGCTTCAAGCACAGCGCGACTACTTCGGCGCCCACACCTACGAACGCGTCGATAAGCCCCGCGGAGAGTTCTTTCACACAGATTGGACAGGGTCCGGAGGCAAGGTCAGCTCCACAACATACACAGCGTAGCCCCCAGCGCGCGAAACATGTGTCACCCTTACGAAAGGGTCAGGAAACCTCAGGATGGATCGAAAATTGTCCATTTCGTCCATTGGGTCCACTTCGTCCATTGAGTCCATATCCCTAAGAAACGTATACGGATTGACGAGACTTGTGGCTAATTCACGAGGGCAATTTGCAACCCAATACTTATTTGAAAAGACCCCGTGGGGCCATAATCCGGCCTTTCAGGCCTCAAATTTCATTTCGATCATACCCCACCCTCACGGGTGGGGCTGCAATAAGACGACCCGTTGGGCCTTATGAAGAATCAACGATTTCATAAGGCTTCATGGCAATAGAGAACCCATGCAAGGAGGAGTTCACGAATAAAGGTTGCAGCAACGCCTCTTTCATTAACGCATCTTTGGCACAAAGCTCCAAGCGCCGCTAGCAATAGTCTTCACAGCGCCATCCCAAATGAGTTTCTTCGTCCAACGCCCTATCTTTGAGAGACCAGGATATTCAAAGAGGACCACACCTGCAATAACAGCCTCGGCAGTAAATTTGCGCCAATCGCCGCCCTCACCAGACACATCACAGGCTAGCCAATCCGTTTGCGGGAAGCAATTAAGCACCCCCAGAGCAAACGCAGTCATCGCAGTGTATGCAGCAACATTGGCTACTAGGGTATAGCCCTTCACCGCGGGCTTACTCGCAATCAGATTGTCCCAAAGCGCCCACTTCGCGAGCGAAAAAGGTGATTTAGCAAAAGCAAGGCTCCAATTCGTCAAACGCGTCGTGCCAGGCCATTGACTCAAGATAAAGCCTAAACCGATAGCCTGGGCAGCGAAGCCGAAACTAGGCAACAGGTCTTGCATCTCCCATGATCCGCCACCACTTTGTGAATAGTCTTGTACTACAGCATCTAAGTAAGGGAACTGATTAAGAGCAAGCATCGCTGTACCAGTCCAAAAAGCTGCCCTGGCAAGACCCACAGGTGAGAAGCTCTCCTTCGCAAAGGTACTTATCTTGTGGAGAAGGGTGCCTTCCCAAATGGTTTTGATAAGATCCTTAACTCCTACTCCAATAGGTTCAACAAGCCCTTGATATACTCCGCCAACGAATAGTCCTTTCCAGACATATTTCTGTACAACGCCAGGCTCTGGCTTTTTGAGGCCTTGGATAGCACGTTGGGCGTCCAAAAAATACCCGTTAACGCCATTTACAACCCCAGGCTGCTTAGCGCGCCCCAAAGCGACATGATTTCCAACGCGAACAGCAGAGTACATCTGTGCTCCCCACTCACCCAGAAGATCCAGGGATTCTGCTTCGGCCTTAACCCGATCCGCACCACTAATCCGTTCTAGAGTGGCTGCCGCCCCATCGACCAGTATGTTGATATCGCGGAGTTTCGCATGGGCGCCTCCAGCATTGTCCGTTGCAAGTATGTTAGCAGCAAGCCCATCTTTATCCACGGCGGCCCTCTGCAGAAGCTGCTTGATAGGTCCGTTAAAATTGCTGAATTTAGGCTTCGAAAGCCCCACTTGCCCTTGATCCTGCGACCATTTTTTCTGCCAGTCGCTGACGCCTTGTACCTTGTCAGCAACCGAAATCTGACGCTTATTCCAAACAGGTAACCAGTTCTTTGTGTGACCGTGCCACCAGCAACGCACTATCTCTGTGTAGTCTTCACGCTGGTTACTGCTTAAATTGACCGCACCACCCGCATGACCAACACTAGCGGCCTTCTGCGCACCAACCTGCAGCTCGCCGGGGAACGTGTTGACGAAAAAGTTATCAAGAATTCGCCCTTGCGCGGCTCTTAAGTGCTGATCAACAAGGACACGAGTCTCTTTAAGGAACTCCTTCTTGTATTCTTCAGCATCTGCCCTCACCGTATCTTCCAGCCACTGGACACGCTTCTGACCCAGTCTCTCCTTCACGTCTTCTTTCTCGTACTCTGCAAACTTCTTATCCAAGGTCTTTTTGTATTCTTCAACCTTATCTGAGAGAACACTCTCGAAGCGCTTTTGAGCAGGATTAAAGCCCGGAATATTGAGTAAATAGAGGTCGTCGATGATAGCGGCCTTGGCCTCTTCAACAGTCCTTACAGCATCATTGAAGATGCGCCCC